>JAAKFE010000066.1 GCA_011065175.1 Candidatus Anoxychlamydiales bacterium | reverse complement strand
ATATTAGATGCTTGTTCAATTGCATGGAATAATTTTGTTGATGAAAAAGAAGCTATAAAAAATTTATGTACAAGAGAATGGGTTGGTAATTTTAATAGTTAAATTTTAGAAATGGTATTACTTACAATTTTACTAGATATTGACATAACTTATCTCCTTATTGCCATACATATATGGCATCAAATAAAGGCGTATAATTCACTCTTAAAGATTACATATATATAATAAAAATTTAATTATTCTGTTTGAACAATTCCTTTATGTTTTTTAAACATATTATAGACAACTCTTGTCCAAATAAAATATATAATCATAGACATTATGCTTATTAGTAATATTATATTAAGCCCTGTAATATTTTGAATAAATATCAAAAAAAGTGACGCAAAAGCTTTTGCGCTTCTATATGCGAAAACATCAATGATCGCTTTAGCTCTATATTTCTCATCCGTTTTTAAAGGAATATAGAGCATCTCTCTAATAATCCCAAAAAAAGAGTAATCTAAAGCTTTAATAGAAGCAAAACTATAGGTTGCCATAGTAAAAGATGGGTATATCAAAAATATTATGGAATTAAATGCTAAAAATAAGGGAACAGAAAGATGTGATTTTTTAAATCCCAAAAAATTGATTAATAAAAAACCTCCAAAGAATTGAAATGAAGTAGAGATTAAATTAATCACACCTGTCAACTTACCTGTAAATGCTGTTCTAAAATCAACATTTGGAATAGCTTTTTCTAAATATACGTTGAACTGATAATCGATAAAAGCTGTAGCTATTTGCATAGAAATTACAATAAATAAAATAGATATCAAATATGGAGATCTTTTGATTAAAGAAAAGCTCTCTTTTGGGTTAGAGCTTTTCTCTGCTTCTTTTTTCATAAAATCTTGCTTTGAAGCAGAGCTATTTTTTAAAGCTTTCAAATAAAATAGAAAAACAACCAAATATATAGGTATAGAGAAAAAAAAGAGATTTACAGACTTTATTTGAACGGCAAAAAAACCTGATATCACTCCTCCTAATACAGAGCCTAAACCACCTAAACCAAACATAAATCCATATAATAATTTAGCCTTTTTAGTATCTATCGTTGAATGAATCATCGACCAGACTTGTTTAAAAGCTAAAAGTATATAAATATCTTTAAAGATAAATTGAAAAAAAATGATAGCAGGCACTTTATCTACAAATAAAGCAGTTAAAGCATTTACAAAAATTATAGAAAAAACAAAAGCAAAGAAAATTTTTAAACATCCGATAATCGGTAAAAACCTATTATATAAATATACTACAAGTAAATTGAATGGAACACTTAATATCCAACAGTATGGAAAAGCTTTACTTGAAAAGTTCGATAAGAAAATAGATGTGCTAGCAGGTCTAATTATAGCGTAATCGCAAGATATAAAAAAAACACTCGCTAAAACACTTAAAATAAATACTTTTTGAGTCTTGTCAAAGTCTAAAAAAAAACTTTTTATCGATTTTATCATTATATTATGAAAGGCAATTAAAACAGAGCCTAGTTTGATGAATAGTACCTTTTTTGCAAAGGCTTTTAATCAGGCAAAAAAAATATTTTAATAATAAAAAATGTTTTTTTTAACTTCAGTGAACTCTTGGCTGACTCTCTACAATATAAGATGGGGTAACTTCAACAAATTCAGCTTTTCTTTGCAATTCTTTTATAGATCTCGCTCCACCATATGTTAAACCACTTCTAACTCCTCCGAGAAGTTCATCAATTAATTTTTGAGCAGGCCCTATTATTTTTGCCCAAAAATTCACTCCTTCAGCAGTCGTTTTTTCTTTTAAACATCCAAAATATTCTTTTTGAAAATCTTCACTCGCCTGCCCTCTATATTTAGCTTCAATGATACCATTTTTCTCTCTTTTAGGAGCTGCGCTCTCTTTTGTTAAAGCAAAAAGCTTTCCAATCATGACAGTGCTAGCGCCAGCAGCTAAAGCTAATACTACATCTCTACTTGTTCTGATGCCTCCATCTGCAATTAAAGGAACTCTGAGTTTTGCTGCAATTTGAGCGCACTCGTGAATTGCTGTGAACTGAGGAACACCAAAACCTGTTATCATCCGAGTTGTACATACAGCTCCAGGGCCTATTCCAACTTTTACAGCATCAGCGCCTGCATTTACTAAATCATGGTAAGCAACAGCAGTACAAACATTTCCAGAAATGATTTCTTTATCAGGATGCTTTTTTTTAAGCTCTTCAATATAGTGCATCATCATATCAGAATGACCATGAGCTACATCTATACAAACCCCCAAAGCTCCTAAATCTAATAATTTTCTAGTCTCATCTATCGTTTCTTTTTTAATACCGGAAGAAATAAAAATTTTGTTGGGAAATTTTTTTATGCATTTAGCTTGATTCTCAAAGCTTGTAAATCTATGAAAAATAGGGATAGAGCCATTTTTAATTAACACTTCTGCTAAACTCTCAGATATTACAGTATCCATATTAGATGCTATGAGTGGCATTTGCATCTTTTGTTTTTTTGTTATCCATGACTCTAAAATAGGCTCAGTTCTAGATGGAATGTTATTAAATTGTGGAACTAAAGCAATATCGTCAAATGTATATCCTTTTTTCATTTTTTCTCCTAAATTAATGCAAAAGATGAAAGCATAGCAGATTTTTTATTTTTTTGCATCCCTTATATTACTAGATCTGATTTGCCCTGTATGTTATATTAAGCGCTATGATTAGTGTAGTAATGCTTTGTAAAAACTCTTCTGAAACTCTTAAAAAAGTTTTAGATGAACTAAAAGATTTTGATGAAGTAATTCTCTTAGATACAGGATCTACTGATAATAGTTTAGATATTGCTAAAAGTTTTAAAAATGTAAATGTAAATGTAAAAGTCTTTTCAAAAAAATTTAGTGGATTTGGCAATTTAAGAAATGAAGGAGCAAAACTTTCTAAAAACGATTGGATATTAGCATTAGATACTGATGAAGTATTATCTGAAAATTTAAAAAATGAGATTTTAAACACCCCATTGGATCCAGATTGTATTTATGGCTTTTATTTTCATAATTTTTACAATGATAAGCTAATTAAATGTTGCGGTTGGCATAATGAAAAGCACTTAAGACTCTACAATAAAAATAAAACAAGTTTTTCTAAAAATCTTGTTCATGAAAAGATTTTAGAAAAAAATCTAAACCAAAAATATTTAAATGGTTATGTTTCACATTTCTCATATAGAAAAATAGATGACTTTTTACAAAAAATGAGTACATACACTTCTCTTTTTGCCGAGCAAAATAAAAACAAAAAAAAATCTTCTCTTTCAAAAGCGATTTTACATGGATTTTTTGCTTTTTTTAAAAGTTACATTTTAAAAAAAGGATTTTTAGCAAAAAAAGAGGGTTTTATTATTTCGATATACAATGCAAATGTAGCTTTTTATAAATATCTAAAACTCTATGAAATTAAAAAAAAAAATAAATGCTTTTAACATTATCATACCACAGAGTAAATTCAGATAAGTATTCAAACTCAGAAAAAATTTTAAAGGATCATCTAACATATATTGCTAGCAAATACAAAGTGGTTTTGCCAAAAGACAAACTAACTTCTTTTAAATTAAATATCTGCCTTAGTTTCGATGATGCTTTTTATGACTTTTATAAATATGTCTTTCCCCTACTCAAAAACCTAAAAATAAAAGCAATTTTAGCTGTTCCTATAAAATACATTATTGAGACAACTAAAGTTGATGAAGATATAAGGCTAAATGTTTCCTATAAAGATGCTATGAAAGATGATATTTATAAAACTAAAGCTCCTTTTTGTACTTGGGAAGAAATTAAAGAGATGGTAGATTCAAAACTCGTTGAAATCGCCTCTCATTCATATAATCATGTAAATCTAATAGCTAGTAAAAATCTAGATTTAGAAATCATAAAATCAAAAGAAATTTTAGAAGATAAACTTAAAACTGAAATCAATACGTTTGTCTATCCTATGGGAAAATTTAATGAAAAAATCCATAAAATGGTAAAAAAACATTATAAATATGTAATGAGACTAGGCTCTGCTATTAATTTTTCTTGGCAAAATATATCTTCTATTACATATAGAATTATAAGTGACAATTTAAAAACAAAAAATGAAAATTTAAAACTAAAAAATTATATCTCTTATTTTTGGTTTTTCTTTTTAAACACCTTTAGAAAAAGGTAAAAATATGAAAAAAGATAAAATGCATAAGTTCTTCGATGATAAAGCTATGATCATTGATAATTTAAGATCAATAAAAAGCAATCTAGAAGAAATTGAAGAGATTTCACTTTTTGATCCAGATGAAACTCTTTATAATGAAATTCTCTCTTTAATAGATGATGCAAAAGCATCAGACACATCATCTGCTTTAGCTGAAATTATTCAAAAAGCTAAAGTAATAGAGACTGCGCTAGATAGTTGGTTTGCAAAAGAAGGCATTGAAACTTTAGAGCTTAGCTGGCCTGAGTTCTAACAGAGAGAGATTTAAGATGTTAATTACAACTTCAAATGTTATTAGATCATTTTATTATGAATATACACCTGATTTAAAATGGTATGTAAGCAGAGGCCACTTAATTAAAATTTTAGATACGACAAGTTAAAATTTTAATTAGGTAGCCCTATCTAAATCTCTTAAAAAAAATTACAATATAAGTATTTTTATATTGACATTTGAGGATTAATTTTGATAGTATCATTATACATAATATGTAATTATATATATTTTAATTTAAGAATAATAAAAAAAGGAGATAATATAATGAGTATTCCTAGTTTATATAATATAGCTGCTTTTCAGGTAGCAAAGAACCATATTCCAGCTATACCTGAGCAAATTCCGGATGAGGTTAGAAGCTTTCTTCATATTATTAGAAAATGCTTAGTTTTCAAAAAACCACACCTTCAAAATGATAATGTTTTTTTGAAACTATCGCATAACTTTACAGACAAAATGCATAAAGAATTAATTATCACTGCAATTTACTTTGGTATTTTCAAGCCAAATTCATTTTTTTTATTGTTAGATGATATTTTATATAAGCAGTTACAAGTAGCAAATGATAATGGTCATCTTGAAACAGTAAAAGCATTAAAAAAGTTTGGAATCGAAAAAAAATAAGCATCAAAAAGGAATAGGTCTTCAGATTTAGCAAAGAAAAAGAGGCCGTTTCTATAGCATTTTGAAAATCAAGAGACATACTCCCATCGCTAAAGCGAATGGGGTTCTGAGGTTTAGCTCTTTCATGCCACTATCGTCTTTGAGCATGCTAGCCACCCTTCTCCAACATCTCTGTCTGTTGGAGATTGAAGAATGCTTTGATGTCTAAGTGATATAAATCAAACTAGATAGTTGGTTTGCAAAAGAAGGTATTGAAACTTTAGAGCTTAGTTGGCCTGAGCTCTAATATACGATAAAACGATAGCTGAAGCTGCTGAAACATTTAAAGACTGCAGCTTTCCTTGCATAGGAATAAAAATCTTATATTCTGCTTTTTTTAATAAAATCTTTTGAACACCCTCTCCTTCTGATCCCATAATTAAAAGAGTTTTTTTTGGAAATTCAAAATCATATAAAGCTTTTGAGTCTTTTTCTAAAGTAGTAGCTACTATTGAATAACCAGCATCATAAAAAACTTCTAAAGCATTAGCTAAGTTTGAAACTTTAATTAAATTTACAAGCTCAGTTCCTCCCATAGAGGCTTTAGATACAACAGGAGTTATGTCTGATCCCCTGTTTTTAGAAAAAACAACTCCATCTACTGAAAAACACTCAGCTGTTCTAATTATTGCACCTAAGTTTTGAGGATCAAAAATACTATCTAACATCAGAACTAAACTTTTAGATTTTTCTTCATTTTTTTTTATAAAATCTTTTAGATTTAAGTAATTTCGAGATTTTATTTTAGCTAAAACGTTTTGGTGAGATGAAGATTTAACCATATTATCTAAAGTTTTTTTAGACACAAATTTCACAGGTATTTTTCTCATTAGATCTAAAATCATTGGATCTGATTTATCTTTGGCTGTATAAATCTCTAAAATAATATCTTTTTTGTGTTTAAAAATTTCTAAAACTGTATTTTTACCCATTAAAAAATCTGTCATTTTAATCCTATCGGTTTTTCTCTTCTCTTCCAGTAAAAAGGCCCATAATTATAAGTCAGCTCTTCATCTTTTTTAATTTCTCTTTTCATTCTAAAAATTATATGAACCATTCCATCTAAATAGACAGACAGGGGTTCAATATTTGGTTTAAAGCTATGATTTACAAATCTAATTAAACTTCCCGTCTCTCTAGCATCGATTGTAAAAGGCGTTTTCTTATATCCTACAGAATACTCAAAAAGATATGAGTTTTTATCATCTATAATCTTTTTATATTTTCTAACATTTCCGGTATATTCTCCTAAAAATGAGCGGATTTTAAAATCTTTATTTGCAAAAATGCCAAATTCTTTTGTGCGATCAATCCATTTAATATATACATCCGGAATAATGTGATCTTTTATCTCTTTTTCATAGTACGTGCCAAACCAGATGTTTTCTTTAGTTAAATATCCATCTTTTCCAGCTGAAATACATATTTTTTTTACTTTGTTTAATATCTTTTCACTATCAAATCTAAGATTAGGTAGATATGTTATTTCCATAAGATCTTCAAATTCTTTTTTTGAATATAAAAAAATCTTATTGTCTTTTTTGATCTTAAATAAATATTTTTCTTGCATAAGGTTTTTTTTATTTTAAAAAATATTATAACTAATTTTGCAAAAAAATAGAATCTTTTGCACAATAAAGAAAAAAGATAGGTAACTTATGATAGACTTTCCTTTAAAATTTGAAGTTAAAGCTGATGCAACACCTGGGGTTTCAACAACTTGGCAATGTTCTGCCAATAATTTAGATCCTATTAAAATGTCTCTGCCTCTTGAATTTCACGGTCCTGGAAAAGCTTATACTCCAGAAGATTTATATGGACTCGCTGTTTTAAACTGCATATTTGCTGTATATAAAGCTATCTCAGAAAAAAATAATGTTGTTTTTGAAAAAATTGAAGGATCTGTTCAAGTCTTTTTAGATAAAAAACATGAAAATGGCAATCTAGTAATCACTAAATTAGACATCAAATTTCTGGTTACAGGCGCTAAAGATAAAGAAAAAGCAAGAACTTTTTTGGAAAAAGCAATTAAAGATTGTCCGGTTTCAAATTCAATAAAGGCTGGCAAAACTTATCACATAGATATTAGCTAATATTTTTTATAACTTTTTATAAAAAAAATTATCTAAACCCAAAGAACTTCAAAACTTGGAAGTAATTTTTTAATATTTTAAGCATTTAATTGAGTTTGAATTTCTTTTTTATTTCAGGTGAAATAGATTAGATTACATATGATAAATAATTATTTTATATAAGGTAAAAAATGAAAAATATACTTTTACTTGTTGGCTTGGTAGTTTTCGTGCTAATAGGTCTTACAACTTATAGAAATTCCAAAAAAGAAAAACCCTTAGTTGTTATAATGATGGGAGCTCCAGGAGCAGAAAAAGACACTCACTCTTCAGAGCTTAGTAAAACCCTTAATATTCCCCATATTTCAACAGGAGATCTTTTTAGAGAAAATATAAAAAATGAAACAGAGCTTGGGAAAACAGCTAAAGAGCTAATGGACAAAGGTCAGTTAGTTCCAGATAGCCTTGTTGTTGAAATGCTTTTTAATCACATACATGACAAAGGCTATGATTTAACAGGCTATATTTTAGATGGCTTTCCAAGAACCTTAATTCAAGCCAAAGCATTAGATCAAAGGCTTGGAAAAGATTATAATAAAATTGCTTTAAATTTAAATATAGATGAAGAAAAACTAATTGAACGAATCACTGGAAGTCTTATTTGCACATCTTGTCAGACTCCTTTTCACAAAATAAATTTGCCTCCAAAAGTTGAAAATAAATGTGATAAGTGCCAATCAAATCTATATCAAAGAGATGACGATACTAAAGAGGTTTTAATGAGTAGGCTTGAAGTCTATAATAAAGATACTAAACCTCTCATAGATTACTATCAAAAAAGTAACATTTTAAAAGACATAGACTCCAATGGATCTAAAGAGATTGTTTTAGAAAATCTACTCAAAAATCTCGAAAAAAATAAAAAATCTTAATAAATAATTCTGAAATACTAGTGATTCATATTGATTATGAATCACTTATTCATTCCAAAGCTTTATATTCGCCTAAAATCTTGTTTTTTTTATAAACTATTTATTTACAATAAATTAATCAATTAATAAAACCTATTTTATTTATTGCAAAATTATTTCTTTTATAATATTATATCTATATAATATTAATTTATATTTTGGAGATAAAAATGTCATCTGTTTCAAGTTCAAGTTCTTCAGCAAGAGCCCCTAATAATCAAAGTATTAATTTTATTGATCTCCCTTCAGAGGTTTCAGAGGCAAATCTCCCTCCAGAGGTAATAGAAGAAATTTATAGACGTGCTATATCTAAACCCCAGGATGCAGCAATCATTTCTCTTGTTAATAAAAAGTTAAATAAAATAGCATGTCCTTGGAGAGCTTTAGCTTTAAACAAAAATTATAATAGTATCAATAATCTCAGTTGGCAAGAAACATCTCAATTAGTTGAATTTATACTGAAGTCAATTGATAAACAAAAAATTACTTACAAACTTGAAGAAATAAAAGATTTACTAATGCGTGCTGAAATCACAATTGAAGTTTTACATCCAATCACTCTATTAGTACAACTTAACCAAATAAAAATAGCTGAAGAAGCAATAGATAAAATAACTGAAGAGTTCTATAAATACGCTACTCTAGCATTTCTTGCAAAAGAATTATCAAAAGCTGGACATTTTGATAAAGCCGAACTCATAATAGATAAAATAACTGATGAGGTCTTTAAATACACTCCTCTAGCATTTCTTGCAAAAGAAT
>JAAKFE010000065.1 GCA_011065175.1 Candidatus Anoxychlamydiales bacterium | reverse complement strand
TTTTCCATGAAAATCACTCAAAAACATCTTCTTAAGATAAAAAAAAAATTAATTTTTGAATCTAATCCACTCCTTTGGTATCCTTTGTAGCTAAATATATTTTATATTATCCAAACATTTAAGGTTTTATGAAACAACAAAGAGAACATTGGGGATCCAAACTTGGATTTATAATGGCTACAGCAGGATCTGCGATTGGGCTTGGCAGTTTATGGCGTTTCCCATATATCATTGGACAAAACGGTGGTGGTGCATTTGTATTATTATATTTATTTTTTACACTTATAATTGGAATACCTGCTTTTATAGGAGAGTTAATCATTGGTAGAGCCTCTCAAAAAGGAGCAATCGGGGCATACACTGAACTATCGCATGGATCTACACATTGGAAACTTTTGGGTTGGTTAAATCTGGTAACCTCTTTTATAATTTTATCATTTTACTCTGTAGTCTCCGGCTGGGGAGTAAACTATGCTTTGATGTCACTTAGCAATTTTACAGCAGGAAGGACCCCTGAGCAAATCAAAGCTATTTTCAATACTTTGTATATATCTGGAGATATAAATATATTTTGGTTATTTATTTTCATGCTTATGACAGCTGGAGTTGTATATGGAGGGATAAGAAAAGGTATTGAGTATTGGTCTAAGATGTTAATGCCAGCTCTTTTTGTAATGCTCATTGGACTTTTTATTTATTCTACAACGCTGCCAGGATTTAAAGAAGCTGCTAAATTCATATTATATCCCGATTTCTCAAAACTCAATGCAGGTTCTATATTAACTGCTCTTGGAATGGCTCTTTTTACACTCAGCGTCGGACTTGGGATAATATTGACATATGGTAGTTACATGAAATCGACAGATGACATTCCCAAAACCGGTTTAATAATTGGAGGGGTATCGGTTTCGGTATCAATACTTTCTGCTTTAATGATCTTTCCGATAGTTTTTACATTTGGATTTGAGCCTCAGGCTGGTCCTGGACTTGTTTTTCAAACCCTTCCGGTTTTATTTTCTAAACTTCCAGGAACCTTAGTTTTATCAACTATATTTTTTATGCTATTTATTTTTGCAACCCTAACCTCTACTATCTCCATTTTAGAGGTTTTGGTATCTAACTTAATAGAGGTCTTTAATTGGAGTCGAAAAAAAGCTGTCTTTTTATCAAGTATGGTAACTTTTATATTTGGTATTCCAACAGCACTATCTGGCTCTGGCAGTTTATTTAAAAACTGGAAAACAATATATAACAAAGATTTCTTTGAAACAGTCAATGATCTAACAGCTGATTGGCTAATGCCACTTTCTGCATTTTTTACAGTATTATTTATAAGTTTTGTGATGAAAAAAGCTTTTTCTGAAGAAGAATTCAAAAAAGGCACAACAATTCCTAAATTAATGCATACTTGGTTCTTTTTAGTAAGATATGTAGCGCCTATTGCAATTCTAATAATAATCTTGCAACAAAGTGGAATTATTAACTTATCTAAATTATTTTGAGTAAATTATGGAAAAAAAATTATCAATACATAGTGAAAATATATTACCTATTATAAAAAAATGGCTCTATTCTGAAAAAGATATTTTTCTAAGAGAGCTTGTATCAAATAGTTCTGATGCAATCTCTAAACTAAAAATCATAGATCCGAAAATAAAAGATTTTAGAATAGATATAAAAATCGATAAAAAAGAAAACACACTTACTATTTTAGATAATGGAATTGGAATGAGTTTTGATGAAGTTGAAAAATATATTTCTCAAATAGCATTTTCTGGAGCTGAAGAATTTTTAGAAAAATATAAATCTGGAGATCAAAAAGATCAAATTATCGGTCATTTTGGACTTGGTTTTTACTCATCTTTTATGGTCAGTAAAAAAGTTGAAATAAAAACTCAATCTTATAATAAAAAAGAAGACAGCATTTTATGGACATCTGATGGTTCATCTAAATACTCAATCGAAAAAACTGATAAAGTAAAAAGAGGCTGCGAAATAAAACTATTTATTGAAAAAGATAGTTTAGAAACTTTAGATGAAGAAAAAATAAAATCTATTTTATTAAAATACTGTCCATTTTTTTCCTATCCAATCTATTTAAATGATAAACATATAAACAACAAAGATCCTTTATGGTTGAAAAACGCATCTGATACTTCAGATAAAGAATATTTAGAATTTTATAAAGAGCTCTATCCCTTTGAACAAGACCCTATTTTTTGGATCCATTTAAATGTAGATTATCCATTTAATTTAAAAGGGATTTTATATTTCCCGAAAATCACAAGTAATTTTGATGTAAATAAAAACCACGTAAAACTTTTTTCAAACAGAGTTTTTGTATCAGAAAGCGCTAAAGAGATTCTGCCAAAATTTTTAACAATGTTAAAAGGAGCAATTGATAGTCCTGATATTCCTCTAAACGTATCCAGAAGCTATTTGCAAGTAGATTCAAATATTAAAAAACTCTCAAATCATATCTCTAAAAAAATCTTAGATAAATTATCAAACCTCTACAAATTAGAAAAAGATAAATTCCTATCATATTGGCCGGATATTGAAGTTATTATAAAACTTGGCATATTAGATGATGAAAAGTTTTATGAAAAAGCCAAAGAATTTTTAGTTTTTGAAAACCACAAAAATGAATGGACAACTATCGAAGATTATACAAACAGAAGCAATCAGAAAGATAAAATCTTTTATAGCTCAAAAGAAAAATCTACTCATCTTTTAGATCTCTATACTCAAAAAAACATAGAAGTTATTTATTTAAACCAATACATAGACACAGCAATTATCAGCTTTTTAGAGCAAAAGCTAAATGTTAAATTCACTAGAATAGATGGTTCTATCGATTCATCTATTTTAGATACATCTAAAGACAAAAATGTTTTAGATAAAGACGGCAGATCAATGAGCGCTAAAATATCTGATTTTTTTAAAGATTCTATAGAAGCCGATTTAGAAGTAGAGGCTAAGAGCTTAAACAGCAGCGATATATCTTCTTTTATAATGGTAAATGAAGAAGAAAGAAGGCTCAAAGATTACATGCAATTTACTCAAAATACAAATTTGCCCTCTAAAAGCACTTTAGTTATCAACACCAACAATAAGCTAATAGATAAAATATATTCTCTTCAGCACACTAAACCTAAACTTGCAAAAAACTTAGCTAAAGAAGTTTATGACACTGCGCTTCTCTCTCAAAAGGAACTAAAATCTGAGGATTTTTCAACTTTTATATCAAGATCTACTAAAAACTTAGAAGAGCTCTTGGATTTGATAAATTAAAATAAATTATTTACAAAAATAAAAAACCTTAAACGTCTTAACCTCAATGCCTTTTGCAAAAGCTACTTATAATAAAACAAGCAATAGCTATTTCATATATAATAATAATAATTTTAATTATCCTACAGGAGTATTTTAATTGCAATTATTTATAGTTTTTATTATAATAATTACTAATAAAACATAAATTATTATTAATAAACACAAAAAACAAAAATATATAAAAATATGCCAAGCACAGCACCAATGCGTCCACAGACACTTGATACAATTTACTATGCCGGAAAGGCCGAGGCAATTGAGCCAAATCTAGCCAATAATTACACTGTGTACGTTAGAAATACTATAATTGCAAATTCAACTTATCAATCTCAAATTAAAGAACTAGCTGGCATCACCGATGATATTGCTCAAAATACCATTCCTTTTTTCATTAAGAATACTGAATCTGGAAAAGTTCGGATTGCTTTTCCTTTAAAAGGCAGAGTATTTACTCTAAAATTAACTAATAAAGAATTAAAAACAGCTGTTAAAGGATTATTTTCAGGATCAAAGGATGAAATAGCATCGCTACAAAAAACATCTCAAGATGAACCTTTTGGAAAAGAAAAAGAGCCACCCAAACCAACAGAATTAAAAAGCGGAAGTACTTCAAGAAGAACGTCTGATGATGATGACGATGAATTCTTTTCTGCTCAATCAGATTTCGAAGCATCTGATGATGACTTCCCAATCCCAAAACCTTCACTCCCACCATCAAGCAGCAGTAGCAACACCTCTACTATAGGAAAATCAGATCATACACTTAAATCCTTTCTAGTTGACTCTGATGATGATTTAGAAGAGAAAAAGGATAAACCGTTACCTGGCAAAAGAAGTTCTATATCTTTTCAACTTTCTAGAGATAAATCAATTGAAGAACAATTAAAAAACCTTCAAAGAAACCAAAAACATTTAGAAACCATAATAGAAACTTCTCAACGATCAAAAAAAGATGCTAAAGTTCATCAAGAAGAAATTGATGAAATTATTTCAGAATTATATCAAGGGTTATTGGAAATTACAGAAAAGGTTGATAGTGTTGATCAAGAAGAAATAAAAACTCTAAAACAAAAAGTAGAAGGTTTACAAGCCCAATTAAAAAAAACAACTTCTGATGATCAAATATCTGAAGCATTAAGAAAAGAAATTGAAGAAAATTCTCGTGAATATTCTGATGCTTTATTAGAAATTACTGAAAAGGCTAATAGAAGTGAACTAGATTTACAAACACAAATAAAAATTTCAATCAGTTTAATTGAACTTCAAAAACAAACGGACCAAGAATTAAGTGAGATTAGAGAAAAACAACAAGAATTAGAAACACAAATTAAATCTACAGATTCATTTCAACCTTTAGCAGTACGTCAAAATGGCAAAATTCCAATGCCTTCCAAAGCATTGGTAGTTACTGCTGGATTAATTTCTATAACACTTCTGCTTTCAAATTGGCTACCGTCAATGCTAGCAAAACCACTTATTCTAACTTAAAAAATATCTGTAATATTATTTAATAAAAAAAGCCATCTTAAATAAAATTCAAGATGGATTTTTTAACTTTAATTTTGAAAATTAACTTTTGATTAAGAAGACTGACTTACTTCAGGTTCAACAGCTGATTGAACATCTGTAATGGAAGCTTTTAACATTTCAATTTTAGCACCATCATATGCTTTTATAATAACAGTGGTATCAGTAACTTTATCAACAATACCTATCATTCCCATAGCAGTTACTTTATCACCCTTTTTTAGGGTATTTCTCATTTGTTGAGATTTTTTTCTTCTTTTTTGCTCAGGTCTTAACAAAATAAAATAGAAAAACACTAAAGCAACAGCTAACATGATTAGAGTTTGCATATAGTTTCCTGATTTAGATGGAGCTGCATCTTCAGCAAAAAGAGCTATAGATGGTAATAAAAAAGGCAATAGTAATAATTTTTTCATAAAAAAATCCTTTTTTGTCTTGTTATGGTAATATAATGACTGAAAATCTAATCAAAATCAAGCTTTTTCAAAATAGCTATATTTTCTATATGAAAAGTATGCGGAAATTGATCTATTGGATGTAAAATTTTTAATTGATATTTTTTATTGGTCCAATCTGGATTGATCAAATCTAGATTTGTTAAAATTTTTATATCTTCTAACTGAGTATTTATGTTGCAAGATATATAGATAATTATTTCAGGAGAAATTTTTAAAATATTTTCTATCGCCTCATCTCCTAGACCTGATCTTGGAGGATCTACAATTACAATTTCTGGTTTCTCAAAATTCTTATCACTTAGTAGAGTATTTAAAATTTTAGATACATCGCCATTAATCATTTCAAAATTTTTAATATTGTTTAGTTTCATGTTATCTTTAGCCATTTGGCAAGCATTTTCACTTAGCTCTATTGCTATTACTTTTTTCACAAATCTCGATAAAATCATACCAATAGTTCCTGTACCGGAATAAAGATCTAAAGCAATTTTATTTTTAATTTCTTCTTTTTTTAAATAATTTATAGCTGTTGAATATAAATATTGAGCCATATCGGTATTTGGTTGAAAAAATGAATTTGGCCCAATTTTAAATTTTAGTTTAATCTTCTCTCCTAAAGCATCTATATTTAAATCTTCTTGAATATTATCTTCTCCATAAAGTTTTTGTAAGTTAAAGGTAGTTTTAATTCCTTTTTTTGAGATTTGAGTATTTAAAAATATAGATATTTTTTTAGATGGATAAATAGCTTTTATTATGTGATCAATAAAATCTTTTATTTCAATATCGCTTAGAGTATAAGAATCAGAAGTTGTCAATATTACCATTTTATCTTGCGTATTTTTTCCCTCTTTAATAGTAAGGTTTTTTAAAAATCCCTCTCCATTAAAATAGTTAAAAGCATCAAAATCATGTATTTCCCACCAATTTTTGATCTGATTTAAAACTTCTGAAAACCACTCATTTGCTAAATAACATCTTTGAACATCTATAACAAACCTACCTCCTTTCATAATGAGGCCTAAAAACTTTGTTTTTTTTCTATTTTGAGAAAAAGAAAACTCCATTTTATTGCGATATTCAAAAATATTTTTGGATTTAACTATTGGAAAAATTTCAACATTTGTATTTTTAATAAAATCTTGAAAAGCATCTATTAAAAAATTTTGTTTTTGCTCTAGCTGATAAAAATATTTTATATTTTGCCATGTGCAGCCACCACAAATATCAAAATGTATGCATTTAGGTTCATCTCGATATTCAGACGGTTTTAAAATTTCAACAATTTCTCCCTTGATAACACCTTTTCTTTTCCTTTTATTTAGCTTTGCTAAAATAACGTCTTTTAATACTGCATTTGTTATAATAATTTTATTTTTTTTCTCATCAAAAGCAATCGCTTTTCCTTTTTGAGAAAATTTTTCTATTGTAAGCTCTTTAATTATAGGTTTTTTTTCGGTATTCATTGGCTTTAGATTTTTTATATAAGATTTTAAAGAATAGCGGTTTTAAAAGAACCAAAAAAAAAGAGAAAAAACAAAAATTTTCTCTCTTTTTTTTAATGAAAAAAATAAATTTAATTTATCTTCTTTTTTTTCTTTTTGTAGCTTTTCTTTTAGTGCTTTTTTTAGCTGATCTTTTTACAGGTTTTTTTGTTTTTTTCTTTTTAGATTTTATCTCTTCAGTAACAGATTCTTTTCTAAAAGTTTTGGATACTTTAGCAAGCTTTATAGTGCAAGTCCTAACTCTTTGAGAAGCTGCTTTATTACCTTTTTCAGCTTTTTTTAAATCTTTTGCAATACACTCTATATATTTGTACATTGATTTGACAATATCTTTTAAACCCATTTTTTAAAATTCTCCTATATTTTTTTTAACTCTTATAATTACTTGAATAAATTTTTTTTAAAATTTTATTCAAGTCTTTTTTTTTATTTTTTTTTAAGTTTTAAAAAAAAATTAAAAAAAACCATTTAAGAATAGCTTTTAAGCAAGTTTTTTTTAAATTGCTGAAAAAAAAACTTTTCATTTAAATTTAATTTTTAGAGAAAAAAAATTGACTAAAATTTTTTTTCGAACAATCATTAAATTAATAAAATAATATAAAATATGAATCTTCTAAAAATATTTATTTTTCTATTTCTATTTTTTTTCTCAAAAGCATTTTCTATAGTAGTTGGTAATCCATCTGATCCAGGAATATATTCAAACGGTTTTTTTTCATCTAAAGAAAAAAACGCCACTTTTAGAGCAAGTTACCTATATAACAATATATATAAAGCTGAGTACAAAAATAATACAAATATGCAAGCTACATCTGATGTGAAAATAAAAATCTTTGCATCTGTTTTAACCTTTAATTTTTTTAATCGTTTAGATCTGTATGCAATTTTAGGAAAAGTAAATTATGAGTTTGTAGATGTAGATGATACCCTTTTTTTTCAAGATGATGGCTTTGCTTGGGGAACTGGTTTTAAACTACTTTTATATAAAGGAAACAAAATAGATTTTTCTTTTGACGGGAAATATTTTTCAACAAAACAAAGAGCAGATTATTTTGTCATTGAAAAGTTAGTTTATACTTTAAATGGTCCTTTTAGACAAAGATTTGAAGAAGTTCAAGGATCTTTTGCTATTTCTTACAAAACTAATTTATTAATTCCGTATATTGGAGCTACTTTTTTATATACGTTGGATACTGATTTTTTCCCATATACTCGAATTATTCCAAAACCTTTAGTTCGCATTCTAAGTAGAGGAGATGATTTAGCTATTTTTGAAACCCGCGATATGAAACCAAAAGATTATTTCGGAGCAGTTTTAGGGATATCTGTAATAAATAAACAAAAAAATGCTACTTTAAATCTAGAAACTAGAGTAAATGATCAAAATGCTTTTGCCTTTGTAGGAACTCTTCGCTTTTAATTTTTTTTTATAAAAAAAATTTTTAGATTTATCTTTAAACAATTTCTTTATAATATTTTATTAATAATTTTTTAAATCATTTAGGAGGTAAATATGTTGGGTTTTAGCAGTGCATTAACTAGATTTAAAAGCAGTTTTTCTGTTGATAATGCAAAAGCACTTTTCGATTGGTCTTACAAAAATAAAAATTACATTCTTCCTTGTGCAATTCCAACGGTTACTTTTGTTGCTTCAAAAGCTCTTTTTAATTCCTCTTTTAAATCTTCTCTAATGCTAACGACTTTTTCTCTTAGTGCAACTATTATTGATCAAAAATACCCAAATATAAAATATGAAATTATAAAAAAAATTAAAATATTCTCAAAAATGATCCAAACACAATATCAAAAAATTCAAAAGCAAAATAACATGTTATCAAAAATAAAAAAAGAAGCTGACGACAAAACTAAAGCGCTTTTGATGATATCTTTTTTAAGATTAAATAAAAATTCTATTGAAAGCCTAGAGCTTTTATATCAAATTTGTAATTATTTTGGTTTAGACCAAGAAAGAATTTTGGCGTTATTAAATGCTTATAACTTATCACCAAAAAAAAACGATGAAGATTATCAAAAACGTCTTGAAGCATTTATAGAACTTTTACCAGCAGATAAAAAACACTTATTTGAAAAATTTCTTAAAAAATGTAAAAAAGATTAAAATAATTAAGCCTTAAATAAAAAAAGCCTCGAAACTTCGAGGTTTTTTTTTATGTCTTAATAAATATCTAGAAAAAAAATAAGCTGGCAGCGTCCTACTCTTGCATACTCTTGTGCATACTACCATCGGCGATGAAAGGCTTAACTTCTGAGTTCGAAATGGTATCAGGTGTGACCCCTTCTCTAATGCCACCAG
>JAAKFE010000064.1 GCA_011065175.1 Candidatus Anoxychlamydiales bacterium | reverse complement strand
CTACGAAGCGTTTCAAGCTTGGATCCGAAATCAGTCTTAGGCCAAGCATTTTCTTCAAGAGTCAGAGATCATTTTAGAGCTATTGGAGCTCCGGCACCCAATTCTTGATTTGGAATGTGTATAGATCGATTTCAAATAAAAAGTTGATAAAAATTTCTTTAAAAAAGAATTTAGTTGTATCATGCTGTAAGGTGGACCCCAAAGTCAAGGTGGAATAAATCTGAAAAAATAGAAAGACGATTGCATTTTAGGACACAAATTATCATTCTTTGCTCTTCAAAATAAAACCAATTTAGAGATAGCTCAAGAATTAAATATAAGCATATTTATTGTAGCAAAATGGAGAATGCGCTTCCTGACTTCCGTAGTTTTATCATTTTTATTGAGGTTTAAAAAGATATTTTCATAGACAAAATCACACTATTTTCTTTCCTCTGCATTTTGCAGTGGTTATAAAATCAAAAAGTTATTTATTTACAATGACTTACGGTTTTAAATTTCTCGAAAATCACCAAAACTTCGGAAGTCAGGATTAAATATTAAAATTAAAGAACAAGCTTGATAATATGTAATTATATTATTGACATGATTAATAGCATAATGTATAATAATTGTTTTAAGGTAATTATAACAATAAAAAGATAAATAAACATGGCCAGCTTATCAAAAATACAGATCCCGGATAGTTTTCCAAAGCCAAGCGAGTTTTTTTCGTTAAAGCAAAATCTTGAAAATCAGCTAAGAAGTTATAAATTATCAATATATACTAATAATTTTAATGATGATGATCACGAAAATTTTATTACAAATAATATTGATGCTTTCAAAGAATTAGATTTACCTTTTATTACGAACGTTTTTTTTGCAGTAGTTAATAAAGGTCATCTTAAAACTTTAAAAGTTCTTTTGCAAAATGAATGCATCGATATTGATGTTCAAGATGAATTTCATGCTACAGCGTTAATGATAGCTTCTAAATTAGGTTATTTTGAGATTGTTAATTATCTATTGCAGCAAAAAGCAAACAAAGGCATCCAAAGAGAACAAGGATATACGGCTTTGATGATTGCAACTATATCGGGAAGAAAAAGAATTGTTTCAGTTTTGTGCGAAAATGGAGCAAAAATAGATACTCAAAATGATAATAAAGATACAGCCTTGATGCTTGCAGCTAAAGAAGGGCATAGAGACATAGTCTTAGCGTTAATTAAAAATAAAGCAAATAAAGATCTGCAAAATGAAAATGGAGATACAGCATTAATCATCGCAGCTAAAGAAGGATATAAAAATATAGTCTTAGCATTAATCCAAAGTGGAGCAAATAAAGATCTACTAAATAAAAAAGGCCAAACAGCTTTAACGTGTCTTTCAATAACAAAAAAGACTACAGAAGTGGTGGATTTGTTATTTCGAGAAAAGGCCATGGAAATTCCAGCAGACGATCTAGACAACATATTATCTAACATTTCTGCTTATGCAAATACATTAATCAAAAAATTATCTAAATTACCTAAAGCACAATCTCATAACTCAAGTGCTTTAGTGCTTTTGCCGCTCTCAGATTCCAGTGGAGCTTTTACGATACATCAAAGATTATATATTATAAGAACTTTAGCAAAATATTATAATGTAAAAATTAAGCATCCAACATCTGCTGAACAAATCAAAAGGTTTTTGAAAAAAAGAGAATATAAGGTTCTTTTTATTTCCGGACATGGAAGCGCAGAAGACATAGTTTTATCTGAAAATTTTTCTCTTACAAGAGAAAATATACAAATATTTGCTTCTACTAAACCCTCTCTAAATGCAAGTATTGTTCTGGACTCTTGCTCTACAGGAAAAAATGGAGGAATAGCAGAAGTTATAGCAAACATTGCAAAAATGAAAACTTTCGCTCCTGAAGAAGATGTTGATGGTTTTACAATGGAATTAGGAGATGATGAATTTCAAATTGATTTTTCTCGTGAAGCTAGAAAGGTTCAAACAAGAGTAATTTATCCCAGCAGAATTAAAAAAAGAAAAAGAAGTTCATCTTTTTAACACATTTTATCAAATTTTTAATTCAAATATCTATAGTCTTTTTTTTATTTCTTTTTAACTTTTTTCACAAAGGGAATAGGCTCTTCTAAATTCACCCAAATAGGGGAAGTCCATACTATATGTGAATCTTCTTGAATAGCTCTTAAATAATAAAAAATAAAAGGGGGGTTGTCATCTTTACCTTTTATAGATATGTCTTTTAAAAGTTCTGTATCATCAAAAGAAAAATTAAATTGAAAATCATCAGGTGTAAAACGAGTAAGGACTTTGTTGTTTCTTAAAAGGATCACTTCTTTTAATTTTGTTGTTCCAATTACATATCCTGAAATATAGCGGTTATATAAAAGTCCGGGTTTATTTGCAGTAGAGAGTTCAGATCCCATTGGCTCATTTGCAACACTAAGACCTACAATAATTTTTTTGCCAGTAGTAGCGTAGCATGATTTTTTTTGCAGAGCCTCTATTAAAGAATCTCTTGTTTGATCTTTAGCAATTATAGCTGTAAGACCTGGAGAATATTGTTTTTGAGTGCTATCAAAAAACTTTGAAAAAATACCTCTATCATCTAAACCTCCTGCTACAAAACCAAACCTACATCCAGATAGCAAAGCTTTTTGAATTGATCCTTCTGGATTTTCTTTGATAGGACCTGAGATTGGTCTTAAGTTACCTTCTTTTGAGCTCATTTCAGATGATCCCCAAGCATTATATATCTCAACAACTTTTTCAAATTCCTCATTAAAATCTTTGAAATCATAGATAGACTCGCTTCCCATTGTAAAAGTTGGGATAGCTAACAGCTCTTTACTAGAAAAGGTTTTATAGATCTTTTTTAAAGAGTTGGATCTTAGATCTTTTTTTCTTAAAATGTTTTTATTGTCTTTTGTAAAAATAAACCCTCTTAGTCCTTCTTCTTTTAAATTGCCAAGCCATTGAAGACCTAAAAATGCTGTGAATCTTTCGTCTTCATTAAATTCAGCTGCTTGAGAAGCAATATTTTTCCAAATAGCTGCTGGAGTCTCTTCTTCTGAATCAAAACAAGATGTTGCATAAAATTGCAAAGCTTTATCATCTCTAAAATAGCTCAAACAGTTTTCAATATTTTTCATTGCATCATACTTTTCACTTTCACCGTGGAATGATCCCCAAAATAAACTAAGATTTGAGAAATCAAAACATTTTATTGGAGATGAATAGAAAAGCTCATTTGTTTTTAAGTTTTTTAACTGAATCTTATAGATTCCGGGTTCATTAAAATAAAGATTTGGAAGAGATATAAATCCTGTTTCAGGAATAAAAAGTTTCCAACTTAAGTTTTCTCTTAAATGCTCATAACTAAGTTCAATTAAAGTCTCTTCATCTGCATTATTCGTTAAATTGCCATATTCATCTTCAAATCTTACAACAACATCAAATCGTCTATTTCTTGCAACAAAAGAGGGGGTGATTATCTTCAAAGTTTTTAATTTCGTTCCTCTAACATCCATATGAAATGTTTCTGTCTCTGTTTTGCTTTTTACAATTACATGAAGATTAAATAGCTTTTTTCTTTGGGTGAAGAGCTGGCATTGATTTGCTAAAGTGTCTGTTTCTTCAATAGATCCCATGCAAATAGTAATGCTCTCTCCAATTTTAATATCTGAGGGAAGATTAAACTCAAATCCTAATTTTGATGTTTTTGAATCTTTAACTGCCTTTGCTGTCAGCTTTTTTCCATTAGGAAGCTCCAGCCAGATTACATTTGCTTTTTTCTTTAAATCTACATTTGGAACTTGCCAATCTATTGGTCTTTTATCTGATTGCAGCTCAAATATAAGCTTGGTATTTTTAGATAAAGCATTTGAAGGGGTATATGAAAACCTCCAATTGCGTTTTTCTCCAGCTGTTGCATAATGAGGATCTGCTTTGCATATAGATCGGCGCATTTAAAATATCTCCTAAGTAGTTTATTAGAGTAATAATATCTTAATTTTTATTCTTTTGCAAGTGAAGAGAGAGCTTACTTCAGCAATTCCCGAAAGCTTTTAATTTAAATATTCTCATCTAATATTAATTTTGAAAATTTTTAAATTATGTCTTTTTAATTTTAGCTATCATTAAAGTTGTTTTTTTATTTGAAATTAACTTTTCAAGCTCATTTTGCTCCACTAGGGAATTTTTTGATTTTCAAAAATATTTACGAAAAGAAAATTAAAAAAAGCATTTTTTTCATAGAGCGCAAAAATCTTTCGGGAATTGCTGAGCTTACTTTTCTTTTGGAATGTTTGGGGTAATTCTAATTTTTTCAATACATCTTTCATTTGAGATTAAAACCTCAATTTCAAAATCCTCTAAATGAATTTTCCACCCCTTTGATGGAATCGTTCCCGCTATATGAAAAATATAACCTCCGATTGTTTCATATTCAACAGAATGTGGTATTTTTATTTTTAATTCTTTTTCTAAATCAATAATACTCATTTTAGCATCAATAATTACGCTGCCAGAGGGAAGTCGCCAAAATTGTTTTTCCTCTTCTATGTCATATTCATCTTCAATTTCACCTACCATTTCTTCTAAAATATCTTCTATTGTAACGATACCTTCTGTTCCACCATATTCATTAACAATTATAGCCAAATGGATCTTCTTGTTTTTAAATTCCTGAAATAACTTTGATATTTTTTTATTCTCAGGAGCATAAATCATTGGTTTTACAATATTTTCAATATTTTGATCTAAAACTTCTTTATCATCATAGCTTTTTGAATAAACCTGCAGTAGATCTTTATACATTAAAACGCCGATTATATTATCTAAACCTTCATTATATACTGGAATACGACTATAATTATCTTTTAATAGCTTTAAACATGCTTCTTTTATTGTAGTTTTAGCGTCTAATGCAAAAATATCAACTCTCGGTATCATTATTTCCCTTGCAACCTTTTCTTTAAATGTAATGATCGAGGCTATTGTATTTTGATCGGCTATTGTTAAAGATGAGCTAAGTTCTGAGGCTTTTATCATTTCTAAAACTTTTTCTTTCATAATAATTGGTTTTCTTTTTTCATCTTCTTTTTTAAACTTTTTTAAAATATAGATTGAAAAAATCCAAAATATGAATGTAAAAACTAAAAATATTAGTATATATACAGAGCTGATAAATGCTAAAACTTTTAAAGTTTTTCTGCTGCGACTTCTAGCAATTAATCTTACACAAAAATCTAATGTCAAAAAGAAAAAAATAATAATTAAAGCAAATAAAAATATGTAGCGACTATGCTTGATTTCTACAGTTGGAAAAATAATCATTAAAAATAAAAATGATGATATCGCATATAAAAGATATAAAAGATGTTTTGTAACACTAAGTAATATATAGAATTTTTCCCAACTTCCGTTTAAAAGAAAGTTTTTCCAAAGAAAAACAGCCCCCCGTAGAGTCTCTTTTGTCTGAAATTTTCCAAGCTTTAAAATAACCACATTAAATGCAGTTAAAGAAAATGCTCCTATCAAAAACAAAATCAAAAAAATTAATGAATTTATAAAAAGAGTTGTGTGTTCCATTATCTATATTTTAAAAATATTTTTTTCCTTAAATAAATTAAGATAACAATTTTCTTTTTTTCGCATAAGTTTAATATCTTCTTTATTAATATCATCATACCCTATTAAATGCAAAATTGTATGTATAACATACAAAGTAAGCTCGTGATATGAATCAGTTTTAAATTTTTTCCCATTTTTAATAGCAACATCTGTGCAAATATATGCCTCACCTAAAATGTGATAGCCGGTTTCGTTTTCATCAGGTTTATCTATTGGTTGAGTAATACAATCTGTCGGCTCTGGATCATTAAAAAATTTTAAATGTAGGTTCTTTATAGTTTGCTCATCAACGAAATGCAAAATTACTTCATCTGTTTTAATCTTTTCTTCTTTTAAGATTGCCTTTATCTGCTTTTCAATTAATTTATCAGAAATCTTTAAAGATGTCTGTTTATTCACTATAGTTACGTTCATATAACCTATAGATGCTTTTTGAAATAAAACATTTTTAAAGAAAGTAGATTAAAAAAAAGATTTTTACGCTTCAATATTACTCGGAGTTTTGGGGAGGTTTGTTACTTTTTTGTTTTCGCCATCTTTCCATTTTCCCAATTTTCTAAGTACATCGATCCTTTCAAATCTCTTTAATACATTTCTTTTTTGTCCACCTTTTGATGCTTTTCCATAGCTTGGATGTCTAGACATATCAAATCCTTTTTTTATTTAATTTTTGGGATAAAAGCTAAAGTATCGCCCAATGCATTTTCATGCTCTTTATAGCCTTTTTCTAAATTATCCTTTTTAGGGCCTGTCTTATTATACGTAGGGGGCTTTCTCTTTTTCGGGTTTTTATGTCTTCTCTCTTCTTGCTTGCCAGTGCGTGTCATTTATATCTCCTTCAATTTTAAGAAAATCATTATAAAATTATCTACATAATCATGCAAGAAATACTATTAAGAAATTCACCATACAAGTTTTAACAAACAATCTTAAAGCCCTAAAAATTATTTTAATTAAAAAACATCTTTTATTTTTAAAAAGATATGATAATATGTTTGGTTAATTTTGAAAATTGTTAATTAAATGTTACAAAGGAGTTTTTTATGAGCGTTAACAGTGTTGGGCAGTCACAAGTACAATTTTGGTCTCCTCATCAAATTGAAGATCCATTTTGTCAAATTATTGCGAGACCTGATAATTTTCTCGGAATTGATCGTTTAATCCAAATTTTAAATGCTAATAGAGAGGGAACTTTTTTTCTTAGGAGCCATGTTTTTGTTAATAATTATAATGAAGCAGATAAAGAAAAATTTTTACAAATATATGAGAAAATTCCAGATTCTCTAAAATATCCTTATCTTACCATTAGAGATCAATATGGTAATACAATCATTCATCATTTAGCAACACGTGTCGAAATAGATTTTATTAAAAAAATATTTAGTTCTCTAACTGATTTAGAAAGATTCAAGTGCCTGTGTTTCGGAAATGATATTGGAAGAACTCCTCTACATTGGGCAGTTGACAATACCAATCTAATCATAGCTGATTCCTTGATAAATTTTATTGTGGGGAATGATCTGAAAACAGAGTGTTATGCGATTATAGGAAATGAAAGCAGCTTCTAAAATATCATTTTTTGGCCCTGTAAATGATTTAAAAAGAGTATCATCAAAAAAAATGTTATTTTAATTGCTCTCTATTTTAAATCCAGCAGCTCTATATATCTCAAATCTCTTCTTGCTTTTTTCTTGTTTTTTAGGGGAGGTAAAATCATCAAAATCATAAATGATTTTATAAGATGTATCTAAATCTATAATGTCCCCCGAGAGATTAAATAAATATGGAGCTTTATTTAGATTTTCTTGGGCTTTCGTGATAACAATAAAATCATCTATTGGCTTATCTGAAACCCTATGAGGTAAAAAACTCTCTATCGGTACTTTCCAAAGAAGCTGATCTACATAATTCAAAGAGGCTTCATCTGAAACTTGAATGAGTAGTTTTTCTTTTCTCTCAAAATGGAGCATTGCTGTTTGAATGATTTTTATGAGTTTTGTTTTGACGTTTTTAATCTGATAGAAAACAACTTTATTTTTTAGGTTCATCATCTATTTTTTCTCCAGGAAGAATAAGACCACAAGATACAGTAAATTTTACAGCATCTTCGTTTTTCATATCAATGGAGAAAACATCTTCTTCTTTTGCCATAACTAAATAACCTGAAATTGGATGAGGTGCTGTTGGCACAAATACAGGTTTTAATTTCTCTTTTACTTTTTTTTGACACTCTTCTGGGATTTCTCCTGATTCAAAACCTACACAATATGAGTCTTTTGATGGAAATGCTACCATTGCTGTTTTTGTAAATGCTTTTCTCTCTTGTGCTATAAATGAGCTAATAATGTCTTTTAATGTTCGATATATAGTTTTAACAAAAGGTATTTTAGATAAAATTTTATTCGCTAGAGTTATTAAAGATCTAAAGAAAAACCACCTTGCAATCACTCCTAAAAGAAAAATAAATACGAGTAGCATAATGATAATTAAAATTCTTGCAAATACAGTGATTACAGTCGGATTTTTTAAAAGAGGTAAAGTTTGATCAAATTCCGATAAAAAATCTATAAACATACTTAAAAAAGGCGCTGTAAACAGATCAATAACGAACACAAAAATCATTATCGTTAAGATCAACGGAAGTAAGATAACAAGTCCTGCTATTAAATATTTTTTCATTTGTTCTCTATTTTGCTCTCTTCTTTACTCTCTTCTTTTTTTGAAGGAACGATAACTCCGCAAGATACTATGTATTTAATTGCTTCTTCTGTTTTCATGTCTAAATAGATTAAATCTTCTTGTTTAAACAATAGTAAAAATCCAGTTGTTGGATTTGGTGTTGTTGGAACAAATACAGAAATTAATTCCTTTTTTGCAGCTTTTATACAAGTGTCAGGAGCTCTTCTGCTAACCAATCCTAAACTATATAATCCCTCTCTTGGAAAAGGAACCATCACAACTTGCTTAAATGAATTTTTATCAGTAATAAATAGTGTTTTAACGATTTCTTGTGTTGTTTTGTAAACTTTATTAACAAGTGGTATTTTATGAAGTATTTTATCAGAGAGTTTTATCAATGCTTTAAAAATAAACCATCTAGCAAAAAGCCCTAATACAATCGTAAATAAAACAATCCCAATCAAAATTAATATCTGTGAGCCATATTTAATTATTTGATCTGATGATAAAATATGCGTATGTATCTGCTGAATTCTCGTTTCAGATAAAATTTTTATAACAAGCCCAATAAATGGCTTAGTTAAAAAATTAACAACAAATGCCACGATTAAAATAGTAAGCGTTAAAGGAAGCAGGATAACTAAACCTGTAATGAAATACTTTTTCATAATTTTACCTTATATGGTTCGATTCTATAAAGAAATTGATTTATTTAGCAACACTTGTCCATTTGCTTTCTTTAATTCTAAATCTCCACGGCTTATTTATATATTCTTCAGCGTAATCAATCCCAACCCTTTTTGAGCATATAATATCTTTTTTTAAAATTTTTACATCTTTATCTTCTATCCAAATATTTTCACTCTTAAAACTTTTGCCATTTATCTTTTTTGTTATTCCAAGGGCCTTGCTCAA
>JAAKFE010000063.1 GCA_011065175.1 Candidatus Anoxychlamydiales bacterium | reverse complement strand
TTATTTGCGTATCTCTATATGACACACCTATATATGGTCTTAAAATAGAAATTTTTTGAGCAAGACCAACATCTATTTGCCACTCTTTTAAATCAAATTTAAGATCACTATCAACAGGTCTATCATTTATAGTTAGATAATCATTTGAGGATGAAAAAATAGTATATTTAGCAGATGCACCTAAAGTAAAATCTAATATTTCAAAAAAAACAAGACGTGCGCCTGCTCTATATAACATATCATTATTACTTTTAGCTATATATAGACTAGATCCTTGCCTAAACTCAGGCTCTAGCTTATAGGGCCCAATAGAGGTAAATAAATCCAATCTATCTTTGATATTGATTGTAAATACCCCTAAATTTGCGTTTGCTTTGATTTTTCTTAAATGAAAATTATTATCTTTTCCAAAAGCTTCGAACTTCATAACTAGATCAGATGCATTATACGCTTGATATCCCAAACGAAAATTTACCCATTTTGTATCGGGTATAAAAAATCCCTCTTCAATAATAGCTGGAAGAGATGGAGAACCTGATGGCGCTGAAAATATAAAAAAAGGGAAATATAAAACTAATAAAAATATTTTTTTCATGTAAATCTTAAACTTTGTTTTTTATCTCTTATCTGATTCTATTTTCTATAATCAAAAAACCAAAATATAGTATGCGATATCATATAAAAACTTTGTTAAAAGATTTTATATGTGTGAAAGAGATTTTTCAATGGAAAGTTTATTTAATTTTTTCAAAATAAAATCTAAAACCCTCTCAAAAGCTACATGTTCATGGTCAATTACAATTAAAAAAGCTTTCCATCTTTCTAAAGTTTGCTTATCAAATTTTAATATTTCAAATAAAACCGTTGGTTTATATTCTGACACATCCATGTTTCTATGAATAAAAATTTCTATTATTATTTTTTTTAGTTTTTCACTATCGATTTTAAATTGCCTAAATATTACCCAAATATCATAAAAATCTTTCATTCTTGAATTTGTTTTTCCTAAACGAAAAATTGTTTCTAATTTCTCAGCAACGACAGTTTCAGGTGTATATCCTTTAATATTAAAAATAGGATGTTTTAGTAGAATTGGATATTCTAAAACCATAGGCTTTGGCAAAATAATATCACTGAACCCAAAATCAATTTTCATTGGTAGTTTAGCTGTAAAAATATTTGCTTCAAATGTAGCTCTATATCCACTATAATTTGTTTCTAGTTGAGATTTTTTTAATTTTAATTTACTTATATTAAATTCAATTCCATCAGAAATAACTTTTTGAGAAGTTATTTCTTTAATAATTTTCTTCAGATTGGCTTCTTTGTTTTCGCATCTTGCCAGTAAATCTATATCAACTGTAGTTCTATGATTATAATGATCCCATATAAGAAACATTAATCCACCTTTAAGAAAAAATTTATTTTTATAAGAGCTTACACTAAGACGATATAAAAAACGTTCCATGCTATAATATCTTAATAATTCTTGTGTTGATCTTTGTCTAATTTTTGATAAATTCCTAATTTTTTGATAAATGGAAGCTGAAACATTTTTTACATGATTTCTCATATTATTTTTAGCCATTAATTATTGTTTCTAAAATTGGACGTAATGTTTTTTCAACCCTACATATTTGTGCATATTCCAAAATTTTATTTATTTTGTTTTTTTTAAGTTGAAAATATGTTTTTAAGGCTTCTAGAGCTACATCTAGTCCTATTTTATTACGAAATCTCCAACAATCGACTAAAGTTTTTTCCATGTCATAAATTTTTAAGGAATGACCATCTATTGATATCGTCTTTATTCCATTTTTATATTGTTTTTCAGAAAACCAAAAAAACTTTACTGGAGGATAATGAATAATAGGCTTCCTTGATTTATTTGGAATAGCTATATAAATAAATCGTGGAATTTGAGTTGTTAAATCATAAAAAGAAAGAGCTGAAATCAATGAAACAACCCCCTTAGGAACAAGCTTACCAACAGTCACTAGATCAATATCTGATGGTAGTGGATATTCAGTCAACCTATATAATCCACGACCAATTACTTCAAGTATTCCTTCATTACACATTTTATATAATTCACGGCGATGAATACCCTGTCCAATAGCAGAAGACATAGATAAAATTCCACTGGCTTTTATGAATATTTTTTTTGCTTTATCAATTTTTTTAGACATGGTACAAACCGTAGGCATCTTTTAATATATACCTACGTTTTGTACCATTTTTAAAAATATAATAGCAAGAAATACATCTGATAATCTTTCAAAAGTTTATCTGAAACAAATTAGAATTTAAGCTCGCCCATAACAGATATCGCCTCTTCATCAATAAATCTAGCTTCTATTGTTAACAAAAAATATTTACTATTAGAAAGAGTGCATCCTAAATAAACTCCGAAATGATCCTCATTTTTCATTCTCATAAAATTTTGAGAGTTTTCAGCTAAAGCTATTAATGAATTTCTAATTTTAGATTTAGCATTTAAATATTTTACTCCAACATATGGAATGAAAATATCTATTTGATGAGCAAGCCCCATATCTATTTGCCAATCTCTATAACTTATTTTAGTACTTCCTATATCTTGAGGAGATCCATCTAGGGTAATAAAGGAAAGAGTCGGTTTAGTCTTTGAAAATCTTCCTCCAATTGAAAGAGCTGTATTGCCCCATTGATAAAGAATTATTTTTCCCCCAACTGCCCAATATAATCTATAATTTGCCTCAAGCTCAATTCTACTCATCGTCCCTAAATTATCAAATCGCCAATCTGATCTTATTCTAGAAGCGCCTAAAACTCCAAAAACATCTGTCCGATTTTGTAAATTGAAAGTAAGTGTCCCTGAATTTATATCCTGTTTGAAATTATCAACCTTTCCTGAGCCTACTTTTTTATCCATTCTAGAATCAGATACAAAATTCCCTTCATATCCTAATCTAAAATTTAAAAAGCTAGCAGGCGATATCAAAAAACCATCAGCTATTATCTCGGGATTTAAAGGATTACCAATAGGTGCTGCAAAAGTTTTAGCTGTTAGCATCATTAAAATTAATATTACTATTTTTTTCATGTTTGATCCCTTTCAATGTTCAATGATTTTTCTCTTTGCTTAAAATATAATGGCCTTTTTTTTAAAAGAAAACTTAATTTTTAACAAAAAGAAGCTGGGAATAAAATTTTGGTTTTTTCTTTGTGGTTTTTGTAGTAAAATAAGTTAGATAAAATTTTTAAATTTAGGTGATAAACAAATGTTTGTATTTGTAAATGATGAAAAAATCGAATTAGAAGAAGGCTCTTCTGGCATAGACCTTGCAATAAAACTAAATCTAACAACGCCGGAAAAAGCATTAGCTATGATTATTGATGGCACCAAATATGACCTTATTAAAAAATTAAATAATAACGATAAAATTCAATTTTTATCTTTTTCTGAGAGAGATGGAAAAAATATCTATTGGCATACATCCGCTCACGTTCTTGCTCAAGCTGTATTAAGATTATATCCAAATGCTAAACCAACAATCGGACCGCCTATTGAAAATGGTTTTTTCTATGACTTTGCTGATCTTGAAATCACTGATCAAGATCTAAATAAAATCGAAAAAGAAGCTAAAAAAATTATAGCTGAAAACTTAAAACCAATAAGAGTTGAATTTAAAGATAAAACAGAAGCTAAATTAGCTTTTGAAAAAAATCCATATAAAATAGCGCTTATAGATAAGTTCGAAGAAGGAGTGATATCAGCATACAAGCAAGGGGAGTTTTCAGATCTTTGTAGAGGGCCTCATTTGAGCGCTTTTACTAAAATTAAAGCTTTTAAACTTTTAAAAATGTCAGGCGCATATTGGAGAGGGGATTCCAAAAATGAAATGTTAACTAGAATCTATGGTATCTCTTTTCCAGATAAAACCATGCTCAAAGATTACTTAACATTTTTAGAAGAAGCAAAAAAAAGAGATCATAAAAAAATTGGAAAAGAACTTTCTTTATATGGACTTTTAGGAGAAGCTCCAGGCATGCCCTTTTTCTATCCAAAAGGCCTATATATGTGGGATATACTCTTAGAATATCTAAGATTTTTATTAACAGAAAAAGACTATATAGAAATCAAAACTCCAATAATGCTTAAAAAAGAACTTTGGCAAAGATCAGGTCATTGGGATTTTTATAGAGAAAATATGTATACCTCTGTTGTTGAAGACAAAGAATTTGCTATAAAACCTATGAACTGCCCTGGTTGTATGCTTTATTATAAAACAGAAATGCACAGTTACAGAAAACTTCCTTTAAAAGTATCTGAGATCGGTTTAGTTCATAGACACGAAGCCTCTGGTGCTTTAAACGGTCTTTTTAGAGTAAGAGCTTTTCATCAAGATGATGCTCATATTTTTATGATGCCCAATCAAATAAAAGATCAGATTATAGAGTTACTCTCTTTAGTTGAAACCATGTATATGACACTTGGGCTTTCATATAAATTAGAGTTATCGACAAGACCTAAGAAAGAAAAAACAATTGGAACAGATGAAGAATGGGAAAGAGCAACAAAAGGCCTTAAAGATGCTTTAGATGAGTGGGGACACTCTTATGTAATTAATGAAGGCGATGGTGCTTTTTATGGTCCAAAAATTGATATTCATATTAAAGATTCGTTAAATAGATACTGGCAATGTGCAACCATTCAATTAGATATGTCTCTTCCAGAAAAATTTGATTTAGTTTATATCGATAGTGATGGCTCTCAAAAAAGACCTGTAATGATTCATAGGACGATTATAGGATCTGTTGAAAGATTTTTGGGGGTTTTAACAGAACATTTCGCTGGTAATTTTCCACTTTGGTTAAGTCCTCTGCCTGTTAGAATAATTGCAGTAGCAGATAGACATGCAGACTATGCAAATGAAATTTGTAAAAAAACAAAAGAGCTAAAGATTCCTTGTGATGTAGATTCTACAAATGAATCTGTTTCTAAAAAAATAAGAACCGCTCAACTTTTAAAAATTAATTACATGTTAACCGTAGGGGACAAAGAAGTTGCAAACTCAACAATAGCTTTAAGAACCAGAGACAATGTAGTACATGGTGAAATGACTCTTTCAAAATTTTTAGAAAAAGTATCTATCGAAAAAATTGAAAAATCATTATTATCTCCATTTATGACGCCTAAAAAAAAATAGGCAAAAAAATCGGGGGAGATAGTGGAAATTATTGCTATCACAAGTTTTAAAGGAGGGACAGCAAAAACGTCTACATGTTTGCATGTTGGCTCTGCTTTAGCTCTATATCATAAGAAAAAAGTTCTTTTAATTGATTTTGATGCTCAAGCAAATCTCACAACAGGGCTAGGGTTTGACCCAGACGAACAAGACTCTATGGCTGTAGTTTTGCAAGGAGAAAAACCAATCAGCGATATAATTTTAAAAACCTCGATCCCAAATATGCATCTCGTTCCAGCAGATGCTTGGTTAGAAAGAGTTGAAGTTACAGGCTCGCTCGCAGCTGACAGATATTCTCATGAAAAATTAAAACAAGTATTAAAACATTTAAAATATGACTTTATTTTTATAGATACACCTCCATCAATTTGTTGGCTTACTGAATCTGCTTTAATTGCTGCTAATAACTCTTTAATTTGTGCAACCCCTGAGTTTTATAGCGTCAAAGGGCTGCAAAGGCTTGCTGTATTTGTAAATAACATATCAGAAAGACACCGTCTTTCAGTAATGGGTATCGCTTTATCCTTTTGGTATCCAAGAGGAAAAAGCAATTCAGATTTTCAAAAAGTTATTGAAACTACTTTTCCAGGAAAACTACTTCATTCAAAAATCAGAAGAGATATCGCAATTTCTGAAGCTACAATCTATGGAAAGCCCGTTTTTAAAACAGCGCCAAAAAGCAGAGCGTCAGATGATTATAAAGCCTTAACCAAAGAATTATTAAAAAAAAGCAAAAGTAAACCAGCTTTACATTAGGAGTTATCAAAATGGTAAAATTTAATGACCTTTTAAATTTAAGATTAAGATCAAAAGACAAACAAAAACCTAAAATGACAGCTCTAGCAGAACTTTCAAAAGAAGGCGCTCTCTCTAGTTTTTCAGGAGTATTTAAACCAAATAACTTAAATGATTCTGAAAAAGAAAACTTATCTAACATTTTACAAAATTACAAAGATGAAGAAAGTGATATAGATATTGAAGAAGATCTTAAAAATTTAATAAAAATAACAGCAGAAGTTAAAGCAATTACAAACCAAGCGGTAATATTGCATGGTGATAGAATAAAAAAAGCACAAACCATTTTGAAAAATTATAAAGAAGGAGCTTTTACTTACTGGCTCATGGAAACCTATGGCAACCGCCAAACTCCATATAACTTTTTGCAATACTATGAATTTTACATGAAAATGCCAACTAATCTGCGCCAAAAAATTGATTCTATGCCTCGCCAAGCAATTTATACATTAGCTAGCAGAGGGGGAGATTTAGAAAAAAAGCAAGACATTGTACAAAACTACAAAGGACAATCTAAACAAGAAATTTTATCTGTCATAAGAAAGCTATTTCCTCTATCTCTAGACGACAAAAGACAGCCGAACATTGCAGATCAAGCTATTACAACTTTAAAAAAATTAAAGTCTCTTTTTTCACATCCTCTATTTAAACCTGATGAAAATCAAAAACATGAGATTTTAAACATTATAAACAAATTAAAAAAAATTTAAAAAAAGCATTCAAATTTTAAGATTTTTTGATTTTTTTTCTCCTAATTGATTGTTAAAAAGATAGTTTGATTTAATCTTCACAAAGTATATTAAAAAAAACTCCTAAATATTTATTATTTTTGTTTCTACAAAACTTTTTATTTTATAAACTTTTAAAAAATTTAGTTTACGAGGATGTCTATGTCAATAAAAAGATTGGGTTTTTCTTTATATAAATTCGCTTTTCAAAACGCCGAAAAAGAAAAAGCAACTCAAATAACTCCAAATGTCGATAGTCTAATGCAACAAGTTTATAAATATAATATGGCAAGGGCTACGATATCTATGCAAAACAATAAAATAATGCTAACGATTCCCCAAAAAAAAATAACAAAAAGATTTGATAATGAAAACAAATTAGATAAATACCTTTATTCTCTAAAACATAGAGTAGACATTTTCAAAATAACAGATAAACGAAAAGAAAAAAAAAGGACTATATATAAATATAATAATCAAGCCTGGGACATTGTAAGTACTTTTTCAAGAAAATCCAGCTTATTCTATGAAGTATCATCAGAAAGTATCCACAATGTTTTTGAAATTTTTAGTTTAGATAAAAAGAAAACCAAATATTTTAAAAGAAACGCTAGATATCTCTTTTTTTATAGTTTTAAAAAAATTGATAAATTTTTAGCTGCACAAACCATTGAAAGCAATGAAAAAGCACAAGAAGTTTTAAAAAAAGTATTCGCTATTAGCTTTACTGTTTTTTCTTTAACACCAATAGTTTTAGCTGCTTCAGAGGCTTGCCCAAGGCTTTGTGACGTTTTAAAAAAAACAAGCGTCCTTTCTCTAAAAAATCAACTATCTTTTCTTGAAAAATTTCCAGGACCATTTATTACAACTTTACTCGCATCTAGCCTTTTAATGAAAACAACCGCTCAAAAAATGACATTAGCTTTATTTTTAATTTCACGATCAAGAGCTCTTACTAAAGTTAAAGCTAGTAATAATTACTGCCCAACGCATTTAAATACTTGTTTATCTATATCTGCAAGCTTTAATGATATTATAGTCGAAAAAGGTATCGCTTATATAGCAAACGATCTTGGTGTCGAAATTCGCAATCTTACAGATCCCTTAAATCCACAACAATTAGATCAATGTTACTCCAATACTTCTCGAACATGGGCAGTTGCAAAGAAAGGAAATTATATATTTTCATCAGATGAGCAAGGTCTTATTTTTTCTTTTGATGTTTCAAATTTATCTTCTGTTTCTATTTTAGACTCTGTGAATATTTCCAATGGACCTAGAGCAATGGCAATTTCTCAAAATTATCTTTATGCAGGAGTTGCTAGATTGAACATCATAGATATATCAAGACCTAATAATATGTCAGTTGTAGGTTCTACTGAGTCTTTCTCAGGAGGAATTATAGATTTAACTTTTTCAAATTCTGTAGTTTTTATTATAATTGATTTATCTATGATATTTGTAAATGTTACAAACTCAAGCTCTCCTTCGCTAATTTATAATTCATATATCGCACCACAGGTTTCTGGAATAGGATCCGGTATAGCTAAATTAAACGATCTTTTATTAGTATTATCTTATTATGAGTTGGGAATTTTTGATGTTTCAAATCCCAATGTTCCAATCTACATAAAAACTTTCGCTCTGGTTTCTGCTCCTCAAATACTATTTAACATAAGAATTAACCAAGGAACTATCTTTATTTCGGGATTTAGTTTTTTTGGAGTAAAATTATATAATCTTAATAATTTGGAGTTAAATTTCATAGCAAATAGCTCGCAAAGTTATAATGTGATTAAGTCTATGTTCATTTCAGAAGAAAATTATCTCTATCCTTTAGCTCCTGATAGGTTTGATATTGTAAATTTAAATTGCCCAACAACTTCAACTTCTAGTACATCATCTAGCACATCATCTAGAACATCTTCTAGCTCTTCAACTTCTAGCACATCATCTAGTACATCTTCTAGCTCTTCAACTTCTAGCTCTTCAACTTCTAGCACATCATCTAGAACATCTTCTAGCTCTTCATCTTCTAGCACATCATCTAGAACATCTTCTAGCTCTTCATCTTCTAGCACATCATCTAGAACATCTTCTAGCTCTTCAACTTCTAGCACATCATCTAGCTCTTCATTCTCTAAAGAGCCTTCAACTTCTTCACATGTCACAACTACCACTTGGATTTCATCTGGTAAAATAACAAACACCCTTATTAAAACGCTTTCATCAAGTTCATATTTTTCTCTAACTTCTACAAAAAAACCTAATATTCATACACTCGACAACTCTTCGAGTTCAACAAAAAAAATATGGATAGTACTTGCTATTGCAGGATCTTTTGTAATTATAATTCCTATAAGTATTTTAACTATTTTAAAACAAATAAAGAAAAAGACTCAGCGCTCTTCTCTTCAAAATGAGACAGAACTTCCTTCTAAAGTTCCTCCTCAATCAAATAATTATATAAACTTTGGTGGCTTGTTTACTCTAACCCCTCCATCATTAAAAATATCTAATGAGAATAGCGATACAGATGAAATTGTGTATG
>JAAKFE010000062.1 GCA_011065175.1 Candidatus Anoxychlamydiales bacterium | reverse complement strand
TCTTCTAAATTGATTTGAAGAAAATTGTTTCAATTCTTCATATTTGTTCATCATTTTTTCTCTCTATTTTTTTTAGAAAAGATATTAATATAATTCAAATTTTAATTACACAAGAGATCTATTGACCACGAGATGGTCAATTTTTGACCATCAAAAAGATAATTTTTGCCATTACATTTAAATTTTAACAAAATTTGCTTATTTTAAAATGAGCCAAGGCCTATTCCCAATCTAAAAACAACTCCTTTTTCTACAGAAAACCCCGGCAAAAATCCATCAGTTTTATAACCTATTTCTGTGAAAATAGACATATCAGATTTTTTAGAAAATTTCCTATCATAGATTATACTAAAAGCTGCTCCATATATCATTTCATCTAATTCTTCTTTAGTATATCCCACTTGAAGTCCCTCAAAGATAGTCATAGCCTCTTTTGAATAAATTTTAGGTTGATGATATAAATCAGCTCTAAAGCCTATGGTATTTAAATTAAATTCACAGAGTCTTGGATATTCAAGTCCAACTCCGAAATAAGTATTATTATTGTGATTTCCAACTCTTAAATATGAATAGATTGCTCTATTTTTATAAGAGAGAAAATTTTCTATAAAATACTCAATGCCATAAGGAGCTAACCCTAGCCTTACATTCGGCAAAAATTTCACATTTTTTATAGTTATCATTGGGATTTTTATATCACTGCCCGTAAAAATATAATAAAAATAAGCCCCTATAGCATAATACATCATAGGATCTAAAAAATTAACAGCTACAGCTCTTTTTAAATCTGAGATTTTTAGTTCATCATCATAGTAAGTATTATTTAACCAAAATATGTAAGATTCGATATCATGGCCTGTATCTGCAAACAAAAAATTATCTTTCAGCGAATATCCATAATTTAATAAATCCAAATGTGATTGTAAATATAAGGAAGCTTTTTTTGGATCTAATCTTAAAGACTCCATCCATTTCATTTTTAATCTAGAAGCTAAAATAGCCGTCGATTCAACACCACCTGCGCTAATTGCTATTTCTTGAAATGATGTTAAATTTGAATTAAATCTATATTTTGTAACACCACCCCCATCTCCATAGGGAGGGGGCATATCTATTTTATATCCAAAAACCTTTGCTCTATCAGATCCAATATCTCTTACTCTATATCCATGTCCAAAAACTTCATGCTGAACTACCATTTCTGCTCTAGCTAAAGGGCCCCAAATAAATCCAAGTTCTACTATTCTTAAAAGAGAATAGATTGCATTTTTCTCAGGTTTATTTTTGAATATATAACCAAAACTTTTTTCAAGAGATTCATGAACAGTTAAAATATTTTGAGCGCCAGAGAATGGTGAAAAATCTAAATCTCCCATTATCTGATAATTTTCTTTAGTTTCTTGAACTTGTTCGTTATCAGAAGATTTATTATTTTTTTCTTCAGCTTGTAAGATTGAAGATAAAAAAATAAATAATAAGATTATTTGTTTTTTCATAAAATTTAATAACATATTATTAATTAATGTGAATCATTTTACACTTAAATAGAAATAATTACTATTAAAAATATAAAAAGTTATAAAAAAAGATAAAAAAATTTAAAGATAAAAAAAAACGCACCGGAAGGGACTCGAACCCCTAACCCCTTGGTCCGAAGCCAAGTGCTCTATCCATTGAGCTACCGGTGCTAGATGTTTAAAAAATACCTGATTTTTTTGAAAAAGTCTACTTTGATTTTTTTACTAAATTAGCTACATTTATGAAAAAAGATATTATAAATTTTCTATCCATATAATTTTTTATGCTAATAAAAACAAAAGCTATCACTCTAAAATCAACACCATTTAAAGATAGGTCTAGAATATTGCAAGTCTTGACAGATGATTTAGGTGTAATCTCTATTATAGTGAAATCTCTTTCAAAAAAAAATTTAAATATGATCTCTTTTTGCTCATCTTTTACTATCTCAGAGCTTGTTTTAAAAAAAAATAAATCTGAGATTTATTCATTAAAAGATTTAACTATTGTTGATTCAAATATCCATCTTAGAAAAAATCTAAAATATTTAAATGCAGCTTCTTTTATGACAAAAGCTATTTTAGATAGTCATATTTTTCAAAAAAAAGATTTTAATCTTTTTTTACTTTTCAAAAGTTATTTAAAAAAAATAGATATAAATCCAGATGCTATACATATAAGTTTTTTATTAAAACTTTTATCAAATGAAGGCTTTTTACATTTAAAGACTAAATGCTCTCATTGCGAAAAAGAGGCTATATCTTTATTAAATGGAGAGAGTCTCTGCAAAGATCATTCTAATAACTTTGCTATAAAATTCGAATTAGAAGAGTTTAAAAAGATTTTTGTTCTTTGTTTTTCCAAATCTTTTTCTCTTTTAAAAGATCTAGAAATATCTAAAACTTTAAAAGAAAAAATAAACATTTTATTTAAAGAACTTGTTTAAGATTAATTGTCCCTTCCATAAATGACCCCGGTTTTAGTCCCTACAAAAGTCTAATATACGATCAAATTAGATTTTTTTTAGATCTAAATCGACCCCAAATTAGCTCTAAAATAGAGCTAATTTTGAATATTTTTTCATAAACGCCTAAGCTTTAGCTTCTTCTTAATCAATAAAAATGAACTAAAAAATAATTATTTATGAAAAATTAAGAGAAAATATGCGAAAGGGGGGACTCGAACCCCCAAAGGATTTCTCCCACTACCACCTCAAGGTAGCGTGTCTGCCAGTTCCACCACTTCCGCTAAACTTTTACAAAAAATATATCGAAAAGATCAAAATTTCACAAGACATATGAGAGTTTAAACTTTAGAAAATCACTGCTCTAAAGAGTCTTATGACATCTTGTGACCCTTAATAATACTAGCGAAATCTAATATCTTGTGACAAAAATTAAGATTTTTGTCACAAGATGTATCTTTTAGATTTTATGTTAAAAAAAAAAATTAACTATAAAATTATCTAGAGCACTCTTCAACCCAAGCATCTATTGAAAAAGATTTATCTAAAACATTTTTAATTAGATGATCCCATCTATATCTACTTCCATGCGAAAATATCTTATCTTTTAAAAAAGTTGCAGCATCTTTTTTCCAAATATTATCATCTTGTGCTACTTCTAATAGCTGTTTTTGCAAAGTTGATGCAAAAACTTCTCCTAGTAGATAACTATAATAATAGACGGGAGCTAATCCTACATGATATTTAGCAGCCCAATCAGCTTTATCTTCTCTATTTTCAGGTCTTGGACTATTGTAATATTTTTCATAAAGATCCCACCAAAGAGTATTTAAATCTTGATTTGGATCATCATACATTTTTGATTCAAACTCTGTTATCATAAAAGCTGATCTTGAAAAAAACAGTTGTCTTCTTTTTAAACCCAACTCTACTTCTTCAAAGATTTTTTCATCTGTAATATCTAAAAAATCTCTTAAAAATTCTTTTGTGTAGACTTGCCTACCCATCAAAAGAGCGATAGCTTCTGTAGTTAACACATGAGGATGTTCTCTTAAAAGCCAGGGTAGATTTTCATCTATTTCTAAATCATAAACTCCATGTCCAAACTCATGCAAAAGAGTCTCCATCCATTGAACATTAGGTTTTATATTGTTTAAGGTTCTAACATCTTTTTTTCTATTTATGCTTATACAAAAAGCATGCTGATTTTTACCTTCTCTTTCATAAAGATCACTTCTATCTATTAAACCATCAACATTATAACCCATATTTTCATAAAATGATTTAGCTATTTGTAAAATGTCTTTATCTTGAAAAAGTTCATTTAATTTTGATGTTTCAATTGGATCTATTTGACAAAACGGATCCTTATATGCCCAAGGACCGATTTCATCTAAAGATACATTAAATTCATTTGAGAGTGTTTCATTTACATTGAGAAGAATTTTGTTAAAGGAATCGTCTGTTTGATTTTTTAAATCATCAAAAGTTTTTAAAAGTTTTGCTTTATTGATATCAGCTAAATCTAGTCTCATCTCAAAATAGTTTTCGTATCCCAAATGTTTTGCTGCTTTATTTCGAAGCTTAACTAGTTCTACAATTTTAGGAGCAAGCTCTATTCCAACCATTTTAGATGCATCCCAAGCTTTCTTTCTAAGATCAACAGATTTTTCTTCTTTTAAAATGTCTCTAAGAGCATTTTCTGAATAGATTTTCCCATCAATTTTCGCTCTAAAATTTGCATATACTTGATTTAAAGTGGCCTCTTTTGTAGCGATTTCTTTTAAAAGATCTTTTGGCAGCATATTTCCTTTAAAAGCATTTATTAAAATATGGATCTGTCTTTTTAAAAGAAGATCTAAATTATCTTGCTTTTCAAAAAAAACTAGTTTCTCATAAATATCTTTATCACTAAAAAGAATACCTAGCTCTGAGCTCAATGAGCCAACTAACATAGCCGCATCTTTTGAACCTGTAGTTTCTAATATCCACACAGCTCTAGATAACTGCTCTTCTTTCAGCTCAACTTTAGATATAAAATCATCTAAAAAATTTTGAAAATTATTTTGATTCATATAAACCTCGTCTAAAGCATATACTATAGTAAAAAAAAGAAAAAAAATCCCGGTGAAAAAAATTTTTATATTTCTCATACGTACCTATCAATTAATTGTTAGCCCTCATATCCGATCTTGCTGTAGATTTAATCCAACATGTTCTGAATATGCTATAGGGACTTTTAAAAAGCACTCTAGTATAAAAGCTCTTTTTTTAACTATCAAGAGAATATTTAAATGCCATCCCTTTCATAAAGGCGGAGATGATCCCGTATAACAAATTAATTTTAATTTTTCTTTATAATTTTTTTACTCTTTTGAAAACTGAAATTAATCATTTATATAAAAAAAAGACTTCGCTAAAATAAATAATTAAAACATACAAAGTTTTGAAAATTATGAGAATTACCCTATCTTTATTAAAAGAATTTTTAGATATAAAACAAGATCCTAAAGATATAGCACATCTTTTCACATCTGCTGGGATTGAAGTTGATAATATTGAAAATGAAACTCCTGCTTTTACAAATGTTTTTTCTGTAAAAGTTCTAGAGGTTGAAAAACATCCCAAAGCTGATAATTTAGTTATTGCAAAAGTTACAGATGGAAAAGATATTTTTCAGGTAGTTTGTGGTGCTAAAAATTGCAGAAAAGATTTAATTACTGCTTTTGCAAAAATTGGAGCCTCGCTTACTGATGAAAAAGGAAATATTTTTAAAGTTAACAAAGCAAAACTAAGGGATGTAGAATCTTTTGGGATGTTATGCTCTTCTTTTGAACTTTTTCAATTATCTGAAGATAAAGATCAAATCTTAGAGCTAGATAGTAATTTTGAAATTGGAAAAGATCTATCTTTTTTATCCAATCCTATTTTTGAAATTTCTCTTACTCCGAACTTAGGCCATCTCATGAGTGCTCTTGGTCTTGCAAGAGAACTCTCTTGCTTGACAAAACAAAAAATTAAAATGCCTGCATTAATAATGCCACCTTTGAATTTAAAAGAAGAATCTACAGAGAACATTGAAAAAGATCTAAAAGTTACAATTGAAGATCAAAGATGTAAAAGATATACAGCTAGAATAATAGATAACGTAACTATAGCTCCTTCTCCTTTTTGGTTAAAAAATGAATTAGAAGCATGTGGCTTTAGATCTATTAATAATGTTGTAGATGCAACAAACTACATAATGTTAAAATTCAATCACCCTATGCATGCCTTTGACTATGATAAAATAGAAAACCATGAGCTAAATGTCTCTACAAATGATGATGAAATAGATTTTACTTGTCTAGATCAAATAGATAGAAAAATACCTAAAAATTCTTTGGTTATAAAAGATGGAAAAAAACCAGTTGCAATAGCTGGAATTATTGGCGGATTAAATTCATCTGTAACAGATAATACCAAAAAAATAGTTTTAGAAGCTGCCCATTTCGAGGCTTCATCTATTAGAAAAACTTCAAAACTATTAAACTTAAAAACTCAAAGCTCTATTCGTTTTGAGAAATCTATCGATCCAAATATGATACCTTTAGCTATTGATTATCTAGCAGCCTTAATTGCAGAGATAACAAATGGAAACATAAAAATTTTAAAAGGAAAGATAGATATTAAAAAAGATAAATTTTTAGAAAACATAAAAATATCTATCAGAGTTAAAAAAGCCCAAGAAATCTTAGGAACAAAAATTTCTGAAAATGAGATTTTAGATATTTTTGAAAGATTAGACTTTAAAATAGTTGAGAAAAATGAAGATGCTATTTTAGTTCAAGTCCCTACTTATCGAAATGATATATCGCATGAGATCGATTTAATAGAAGAGATAGCTAGAATTTATGGATATAACAATATAGCAAAAGTAAATCCCTACTATCGGAGCTCAACTGCAACACATTCAGAAAAATATTTATTTGAAAGAGATATCAAATCATACCTAAGAAGCTGCTCCCTTCAAGAGATAAAAACTTGTGATCTTATAAGTCCAAAATTATCTGAAATTACTCTTTTAAATATAGACAAAGATTCTTTAGTAAAAGTTAAACATTTTAAATCAATCGATCAATCTATTTTAAGACCGACTCTACTACCTTCTTTACTAGAAGTTGTTAAATTTAATCATGATCGGAAAAATTTTGATATTTTAGGCTATGAAATAGGTAAAGTTCATTTCAAGAATAAAGATGAATATATTGAAAGGGATACCCTATCTTTAATAATGAGTGGAAAAAGAAACCCACATCTTTGGGATAAAACAAACTTTGATGTAAATTTTTATGATTTAAAAGGAATTTTAGAAAATGTTTTATCTGCTGTATTAGATAAAAAATATAAGTTCAACATATCCAATAGAAAAGGCTTTCATCCTCTTAAACAAGCAAATATAACGTTAGACGATAAAGAATTTGCAATAATTGGAGAAGTGCACCCAAACATTTTAAAATCATCCTTTGATATCAAAAAAAGAGTCTTTTTCGCAGAGCTAGATCTAAACTTTATCTTTCAAAACAGAATCGACCAAATTGATTTTCATAAAATCTCAGAGCTTCCAAGCTCTTTTAGAGATTTAACTCTCTCAATCGATGAGAAACTAAATATTCAAAATATTTTCGATTTCTTTGAAAAAATAAAGTCTAATATTTTAGAAAAAATATATCTTGTCGATCTTTTTAAAAATGTAGAAGATAAAAAAAACGCAACTTTTAGATTTATTTATAGGAACACAGAAAAAACTATTTCTAATGAAGAAATAGAAGAGCAGCATCTAAAAATTACAAAAGAAATTACAAAACATCTTGAAAAATAGTTCGAATTAAAAATACTATAATAGATTAGCAAAGTTGGGGGCTATAAATGAAAATACTTAAAATGCTAAGTTTTTTAACACTCGTTTTAACTTTATTTGCATGTAATGATGATAACAACTCAAATGTTGTATCACAAAACTATGTTCATAAATATGGTTTTGATATGTCAAAAAACGAATGGCAATCTAGAACAAAAGAAGGAACAGTAATTACTGTATTAGAGACTGGGGTTACTGTTACAAATAACTACAATAATGACACACTTCATGGATTAACTACGTATAGTTTTCCAAACAGCTCAATTTTAGAAAAAATCTATGACTATGATAATGGTACTCTAATAAAAGAGACCCACCAAGATGAAGCTGGGATACCTTATAGAGAAAAAACCTATGAACCTGATAATAAAACTTTAATCACCTTGTGGGATAAAGTAGGAGTGCCCATATCTCAAGAGCAATATGAAAATAATGCTTTAGTAAATGGAAAATATTTCAAACCTAATAATGAACTTGAAGCTTCAATTGAAGATAGCGCAGGAACTCGAATGAAAAGAGATAGAAGTGGCGAGCTTCTCTATAAAGATACTATAAAAAAGGGAAAGCTCAAAGCTAGAAATACTTATCATTCAAATGGTCAAATCAAATCTACTATGACATTCAAAAATTATCAACTCCATGGAGAACAGATCAACTATTCTGACAAAGGAGATGTAATACTTAACCAAACATTTAATACCGGTAAATTAGAAGGTTTAAAAACAGCTTATAGAAACAACAATACAATATCCGAAATACCATTCACAAATGGACTCAAACATGGCACAGAGAAACATTTTAAAGAAAATGGCTCTCTACTCGCTCAAATTCATTGGGAAAATGACAAAAAGCATGGCTCTGAGAGAATATTTCATGATAATGATACCCATATCAAATGGTATTTCAAAGGTAAAGCTGTAAGTCTTAAAAAATTTGAAGAATTCTCTTTTAGAGAAAAGCTAGTAGCAGACAAAACCAGTTTTTATGAAATGATCGACAACATGGATAATATAAAAGCGCTTCAGGAATAATCTCTTATATAGAAAGGTTATTTTAGCTTAACAACTGCTTTAAAACGTTTAATTTCAATTATTTATTAGAATAAAAAAGCCCTTTTGAAAAGGGCTTTTTTACTTACTTTATATCTTAAAATGACTAGAAAATGCTTACTCCATTTCTAAAGAGTCATTTTCAATAGCTGCTTTTAACTGTTCTAAAGGCAAGTCTTTGTTTGTAAGGTCTTGAAGACTAATTATTTCTTGCTTTTCTTGTAAAAGAGCTTCTTCATTTACACAGCATTTTTTTTTACATCCATTTGGGCATGTTTTTTTAGGCTCAGGTGGACAAGGCTTGTCTTTTGGACAAGTTCTAGTTGGCATAGCAGCATCTTGACTTGGCTTGCCTCTTTGATATGTGCCTTTTCTGCCATTTCTTTGATATGATGCTTTCTTTTGATCATCTTTTTTGCTATCTTGCTCTTGACAAGACACAAAAAACATCAAAGCTGTAGCTAGAAAAATTGAACCGAACAATTTTTTATACATAATCTCCTCTTTAGCTAAATTTATTTTAATTGCTTCTACTTTGAATAATAAAAAAAAAAATATTTCTTAGCATGTTTTTTTTACACTTTGGCATAGATATTGCAATATCTATTAATAAAGCCATTTTATAATAAGAGGAAAAAAAGTGAAAAAAAAGGACTTAATAAAAAAGATAGCTAAACTAGAAACAATTAACGATCAGCTAGTTACAGAGATTGAGTATTTAGATCTTCTAGCTAGACGAATAGGGTTTGAAGAAGGTCTAAAAACCTTAAAATCAGCTGCTATAGAAATTTTAGAAGAAGAAGATATTGAAGACCCTCCTTTTGCAATGTAGCAAATTTTTCCGTATATTGAAAAATTTTTCCTATGCTAATCTATTTAAATGAACAATATGGAAAAATTTTCTCCTTTAGAAAAAAAAATAAAATCTAAATATGAAAAATCTGAAAATTCATCTAAAAATAAAAATAATTTATCTAAAA
>JAAKFE010000061.1 GCA_011065175.1 Candidatus Anoxychlamydiales bacterium | reverse complement strand
AAAAAAAGAATCGAGATGATCTGCAAAAACTGGCAAGATCAAAAAATAATTAGACAAGTCATCATATTTTTAAGAACGCATGCAATATCACCTACATATGCTCAAAAGATTTACAAAATGTATGGGAATAGCTCAATTCAAAAAGTAAAAGAAAACCCCTATATTTTAGCAAAAGAAATAACCGGAATTGGATTTAAAATAGCAGATAACATCGCTGAAAAACTAGGATTTGAAAAAACATCTAAATTGAGAATAGAATCTGGAATTGAATATGTTCTATTTGAGCTAACAAATGCAGGTCATACCTGCTATCCAGTAGATGATTTTTTAAAAGCAGCTCAAAAAATATTAGAAGTAGAAGACATTTTAATAAAAGAAGAATTAGATTCTCTAATTTTAAAAAGCCAAGTAATAAAAGATACACTTGAAAAAGATGGAGAAAAAAAAGATTTTATTTGGCTCAAATCCTTTTATTATTTTGAACAAAACATAGCAAAAGAGCTAAATAGAATAAAAACTTCTAATAGTAATTTAAGAGTTATAAACACTGTAAAAGCTGTTCTTTGGGCAGAGAAAAAATTAAATGTTGAGCTAGCAATTAATCAAAAAATAGCAATTAAAGAATCGATTGAGCAAAAACTACATATAATAACAGGGGGCCCTGGTACTGGGAAAAGCACAATTACAACCGCTATTTTAAAAATTTTAGATGAAGTAACTACGAAAATCTATTTATGTGCGCCAACAGGTAGAGCCGCTAAAAGATTATCTGAAATAACGAAAAAGAAGGCCTATACAATCCATTCTCTTTTAGAATGCGACTTTTCATCCAAAGGATTTAAAAGAGACGAAAACAGCCCTTTAAAATGCGATCTTGTAATAGTTGATGAAGCATCTATGATCGATACTCTTTTATTATATCATTTTTTAAAAGCAATTCCCTCGAATGCAAAAGTTATCTTTATTGGAGATATTGATCAATTACCATCTGTTGGAGCTGGAAATACCCTAAAAGACATGATTGCATCTGATAAAATTTCTTTCACAAAGCTAACTGAGATTTACAGACAAGCTAAAGATTCTAAAATCATTTTAAATGCCCATCTTATAAATCAAGCGAAATTGCCAGATTTACATACAGATAAAACCTCTGATTTCAGATTTATTTATTTAGAAGATTTAGACGATATAGAAAAAAAGATTTTATATTTAGTTGAAAAAGAACTGCCTAAAAAAAACTTTGATCCTTTAGATGACATTCAAGTAATAGCTCCAATGAAAAGAGGAAAAGTTGGTATTGAGAATTTAAATTTGGTTTTACAAAATACTTTAAATCCATCTTCTAAACCCCTATATAGATCTGGCAGACGTTTTCATGAGAAAGATAAAGTCATGCAAATAAAAAATAACTATCAAAAAAATGTATTCAATGGTGATATTGGAAGAATTTTGAAAATCGATAATATCGATCAAAGAGTCGATATTGCTTTTGATGAAACTGTAGTCTCATATGATTTTTCAGAGCTCGATGAAATCAATCTAGCATACTGTGTTAGCGTTCATAAATATCAAGGATCTGAATGCCCTTGCATAATAATGCCAATTCATACAACTCACTTTAAACTGCTTCAAAAAAACCTTCTATATACAGCTATCACTAGAGGCAAAAAATTAGTTATTTTAATTGGTACTACAAAAGCTTTATCTATAGCTGTACAAAATAAAGAAGTCTTAAGAAGATATACTGGGTTAGAAAATGCTATTAGAAATATTGGATCTAAAGCTCAAGAGATCTTTTTACCTGGATTTTAAAAAGCTTTTTTCTTTCTGATTTTTTAAATTTATATATGAAAAGAATTGTTTGAAAACTTAGGTTTAACAAACAGAAGATCCAATTTCCATATTTTGAATAAATGGAATCTCTAAATTATCATCATCTTCCCCAGCAGCTAAAATCATGCCATCGCTCTCTAGTCCCATAAGTTTTGCTTTTTTGATATTTGCAACAACGATGACGTTTTTATTTAAAAGATCTTCTGGAGAAATGCTTTTAGCAATACCTGAGATAATCTGTCTTTTTTCAAAACCCAAATCTACTATTAGCTTTAAAAGCTTTTCACTCTTCTCAACTTTTTCAGCTTCAATTATTTTCCCAACTCTCATATCAATTTTATCAAAATCTTTAAAAGTGATCTCATTTTTTAAATCTTGAATAGTTTTTTGTTTTTTAGGCATGTTTTGATCATCTGATTTTTCTTTTAATTTATCCATCTCTTCTATCACCTTTTCATCTTCTATTTTTTGAAAGATCACCTCAGGAGAAGGCAGTTTTTTACCCTCTTCTAGGCTCAGCTTTTTTACACTATCCCATTTTCCTTGAGATAGATTGGTATCATGGCCTAACATCTTCCATATTTTTTGAGAAGATTCAGGAATTATTGGATTAGCCATCAAAGCTAGAGCTTTTATACATTTTAAACATAAATGTAGACAGGTAAAGAGCTCATCTTGTTTTGATTTGTCTTTGGCTAAAACCCATGGCTTTTTATGATCGAAATAAACATTAGCTATTTGAGATAGCTCCATAATTATTTGAGTTGCTTTTCTAAGTTTGTAGTTAGAATATGCAATATCGATATCAGTTATGTTTTTTTCTATATCATCTAAAAACTTTTGATCTATCTCATCAAATGTTGAACGTTTTGGTGTTTTTTGATCTGCAAACCTTTGAATAAATGATAGAGTTCTATGAATGAAATTTCCAAATTTACCAACTAGCTCTGAATTGCAATGCATCTGAAAATCTTTCCATAAAAAATCCGAATCATGGGTCTCTGGCGCAATCGAAGCTAAATAAAACCTAATTTGATCTGTTGTAAACTTTTCAAAAAAGCTTTTTAGATCGATATACCAATTCTCAGATTTTGAAAATTGTCTTTTTTCTAACATTAAAAATTCATTAGCAGGAAGATCATCTACAATTTTATATGGCTCATTTTGGCCCATAATCATAGCAGGAAAAAATACTGCATGAAATGGGATGTTATCTTTTCCGATGAAATTTACTAATTTTGTTTTTTCATCACACCAGTAATCTTTATATTTTTCTTTTTCACCTATTTTTTCTGCCCACTCCATAGTAGCAGATATATAACCAATTGGAGCATCAAACCAAACATATAAAACTTTGCCTTTTGCTTCATCTAAAGGGACAGGAATTCCCCAAGTAGAATCTCTTGTGATAGATCTTTCTCTTAACTCTTTGATGTATTCTTTTGCAAAATTCAAAACGCTATCTTTCCAATCTTTATCTTTTATCCAAGTAGATAACTTTTCTTTAAACTTATCAAATCTCATATACCAATGTTTTGATGGTTTTAAAATAAGTTTAGAATTTGTTAGTTTAGATCTTGGATTTTTTAAATCTTTTGCATCAAAAGCTCTTGAGCATTTTGGGCATTCATCGCCTCTAGCTTTTTCATATTCACATTTTGGACAAGTTCCGATGACATACCTATCTGCTAAAAACTTATTTTCTTTTTCAGAAAAAAGATGCTTTTCAGTCTTTTCTTCAATATAACCGTTTTTATATAAATCTAAAAAAAACTCTTGAGAGAGTTTTTTGTGGATTTCAGAAGTTGTTCTAGAATAGTGATCAAAAGAAAAATTCAACTTTTCAAAAAAATCTTTGATCATTTCATGATAAATATCAACATGCTCTTTTGGCTCTCTATTTGCTATCTCAGCACTTAAAGTTATTGCAACACCATATTCATCAGATCCACAAATATATAAAACATCTTTTTCTTTTAATCTTTCGAATCTAGCATATACATCAGCAGGAAGATATGCTCCAGCTATATGCCCAAAATGAATTGGGCCATTAGCATAAGGAAGTGCTGATGTTATAAGAATTTTTCGTTTTTGCATTTTTTAAGATCCTTGTGGCTTAAACTCATCTGGTAGGTCCACAAGATCCTGCATAAGTTCAGAGAGCGTTACATACTCTTCTTTTGCAATTCTTTCTTTTGCAATTCTTATTCCGAAATTCGCTAAATCAAAAAAACTTTTAAACTTATATTTTAATCTTTCATTAGTTAAAATTTTTTGTTTTCTCAAAACCTACTCCCAATTTTTTAAATTTTTTACTTTACGCTCTTCAGCAATAAATATAGATCTTAGCTCCTCATAGGATTGATCAAGATCAATGTTAGTTATATTATAATCATAACTTAGGATTTGTTTCATCTCTTCATTTGCCCAAGATATTCTTTTTTCAATCTCCACATCATCGATATCTGCTCTTTTTTTCATTCTCTCTCTTAAAGTATCTATGCTAGGTGGCGAAATAAAAATATATGTACAATCAATTTTATTTTTTAATTTCAAAGCTCCTTGAGTATCTATCACTAAAACCACATGTTTTTTTTCATTTAGATTTTTCTCAACAAAAGATTTAGATGTCCCATAGTAGTGATCATAAACCTTTGCATACTCTAAAAAATCACCTTGCTTGATCTTTTTTTCAAATTCCTCTTTAGTTACAAAAAAATAATCAAACCCCTCTTTTTCATCTTTTCTTGGTTTTCTTGATGTAAAAGAGACGCTCTCAATTACCGATTCAAATTCTTTTGTTAACATCCGAGTCAGGGTTGTTTTTCCTGCTCCAGCAGGCGCGCTAATTATAAAAAAAAGTCCTTTTTTTAAATTTCCTAAAAGTTTTTGTGTCATAAAAATTACTCTATGTTTTGTAATTGTTCTTTTATTTTTTCAATTTCATCTTTCATTATAACTGCAGCTTTTGAGATCTCTGCATCAGAGGCTTTAGACGCTATCGTATTTGTCTCTCTTAAACACTCTTGGAGTAAAAATTCTAATTTTCGGCCAATAGCTTCCTTTTTTGCTTTTAAAAACAATAAAAACTCTTTCAAGTGAGTATCCAATCTTACGATCTCTTCTGTGATATCTATCTTATCTGCAAAGATAGCTACTTCTCTTAAGAGCCTATCTTCTATCTCTACTTTATCTATAAAAATATCTTCAAATTTTGCTTTTAATCTTTTTTCAAAGTTTTTCTTAGTTATTGGCGCCTTTTTTTCAATAGATATTAGCTGTTTTTTTATTAAACCTATTCTTTTTTCTAAATCCGTTTTAATTACTAATCCCTCTTTTTTTCTCATCTCAATTACATTTTTGATAGCTTTTTCTACTGCATCAAAAATCATCTTTTTTAAAGTAGCTACATCTTTAATTTTTTCTTCAGGAATATATTTAGTTTGAGAGAGTAAAAATTCTAAAGAGATCTCTTCTTTTTTATATCCCAAATCTTTCGATAATTTTTCCCATCCTTTTTTCAAATTTTTCAAATAAGAAAAACTTGGAAGCGTCGAGAAAATATTTTTCTCACTAAAAGAAAACTCAAATTTTAAAGATACTTGACCCCTTACAATTTTTTGAGATATATATTTTCTTATCTCTGTTTCAAAAAAGCTAAAAACTTTTGGAAGGTAAATACTAACTTCTAAAAATCTTTTATTAATAGTTGTGATCTCTAAGTTAAGTTTTCCAACTTTTGTAGTAGAAAAAGCTGATCCAAAACCGGTCATAGAACTTATCATTTAAAACCTTAAAATAATATTCTTATATATTAATAATAGTATCCTCGAATAGAGAAGAAAAGTCAAGAAATGCAACAAAATAAAAAGCTATATCAAAACCTTTATTAAAACGATTTTTGGATTAATATTTTTTTTTTATAACAATCAAAATAATCAGAAATTTTCACTTTATTTTTTAACGAATAAAGTATTTTCCAATATTTCCATACAATCTGAAACATGTGTTTTGAAAAAAGATAAATTCAGCATTCTAATTTTTTCCATATAGGGCGTAAACCATTCAGATATTTTATAAAATGAATATGCTTTTATTGCTTGTCGAATATCTTTTTGATTTTTCAAAACAACTAAACCATTAATAGTCAAATTAATAAATGTTATCATACAAGGAAAAACAAATGTAAATATTAAATTGGCTATTAATGCTATTACTATTGTTTTTGGATACATTCGCATAATTAGATTTATAGCTATATCAGTTGTTTTAATAATTTCAATAGATCTATTCAAAAAACTTTCATTTTTCGATCTTTTAAACCCTAATTTGTACATATTATGAATATCGCTTTTGAGTAAGCTCACATTTTTTCTAGCTTCACTAAAATTAATTGCCATGGTTTACCTCCTGAAAATTTTACTATAATAAAAAAAACTAAAAATATTAGTATTTCATAAATCTTTGAGAATGTTTTTAAAGCAGTTTATTATCAAACCCTTCTTTTAAAAAATTGCTATGCTTTCTAAAATTTTTCTATTAAAACTTTTTTACAAAAGCTTCTGCTGCAATCCTTAATTCACAACTCTGCTTTTCGCTATACAACGAAAACAGCTCTGAAATCTTATTGTCTTCATATACTTTCATAGCAGTATTCATGTGGGTTATATGACGAATAAAAATATAGCCATTAATAACAAGCCTTATAACTGCGAATGTAGAAGGAAGAAAAACAGTAAACATCACATTCACAAAAGTAGCTATTAACATGGTCTTAGGATAGTGGATAATAAGTTTTCTTAAAGCATTATCTGTTGTTTTAAGAACCTCAACTGCTTTTAAATATAAACCTTGAGTTTTTTTTAGATCTGAAAAGCATTGTTGATACATAGGCTTTATATCTTTACCATACAACTGAGTAAAGCTATCTATAATTTTCATAAATCACCTCTTTTTTGATAGACAGTATATACTAGTTGAAAATAAAAAAAAACTAAAAAAACTCTTATTTTATTCTTTTACAAAAATAATACTCTAAGAGTCAGAGCTATAAAAAATATTATTTTAATAGCTTAAAATTCTGTAGTAAACTTGATTATTGTTAGGAGGTTTTGATATACTAGCTAATAAAAATTATTTACAATGGATGGAAATGACATCAAAAAAAATACCTTATGAATTTATTGATAAATTAGAAAAATTAGAAAAAGCTCTTCAAAAACTAGAGTTTATGCTCTCTAAAGGTGTTGATAAAGATCGTGCCTATATCGATTCTTCAATTCAAAGATTTGAATTTGTATTTGAACTTTTCTGGAAATCTTTAAAAGCTTTTTTAGAATATGAAGGAAAAGCAGCTGCTTTTCCTCGCCAAATTTTTGAAGAAGCCTATAAAGGCAAATTAATTGATGATGAAAAAATCTGGCTTCAAATGATGAAAGATAGAAATCAAATCACTTATACATATGATGAATCATTAGCAGATGATATCTATAATCATATTAAAACTTATATACCTACCTTGAAAATGACCTTTACCAAACTTAAATCTCTTGAAAAAGATCTAGATAAAAACAAATAATTTTCTTTAATTATTTCTAAATGTTACTATCATTTTATGGCGCAATATAAAACACATTCAACTTTTAATATCTTTTTAGCTCTCCCTTTGATTCTTTGGGGGATAGTTTATTTTTTTCATCCTGAGCTCAATTTAATAATCACCTTTAGCACATGTTTTGTATATGCAACTTTATTTATGAACCCAGATCAAGACCTTACAAATAAAATTAAGCTTTTTTCCTTAAGAGGATTTTTAACTCTTCCCTTTAGAGGTTACTCTTTAATTTTTAGACATAGAGGCATTTCTCACTCTTTTGTTTTAGGCTCAGCAACTAGAGTTTTATGGTTAGGGGGATTTTTCTATGGAATTTTATATGTTTTAGATAAACCCTTTTTTAAAAGAAATGAACTTATTTCTATTTTAAAAAGTGATCATTTTCTATATGGGTTTTCAGCGATAATCTTAGCAGACTTTTGTCATCTACTTTTAGATTTTAAACATAAAAAATAAGAAAAATATAAACTTAAGACAATACTTTTACACTATCGTATGATTTTCTATGAATTTGACAAGGGCCATGCTCTATTAAAGATTTTCTGTGTTTTTCAGTTCCATAACCTTTATGTAGATTAAATCCATATAATGGGTACTTTTGATGATAATCTTCCATTATTCTATCTCTTGTAACCTTTGCTATTATTGATGCACAAGATATCGAATGACACAAACTATCTCCTTTTATAATGGATTCGGATTCAATAGGCATTATCGGATGTTTTCTTCCATCAAATATAAGATAATCAGGTTTTACTTTTAAATTTAGAATAGCATTTTTCATAGCAAGAAGTGATGCTTGATGAATATTTATCTGATCAATTATTTTAACTTCAACAATACCAAGTGAGTAAACAACATCTTTGTTATTTACTAGCTCATCATAAATTCTAACTCTTACTTCTTCTGTAAGCTTTTTAGAGTCATTTACGCCTTTAATAATTAATCTATCAGGAAGCATACAAGCTGCAGCAACGACTGGACCTGCAAGCGGCCCAATTCCCACTTCATCTATGCCTGCAATATATTTATAGCCTTTCTTTTTTAGATCTTTTTCATAAAAACGAAGTTTATTGATTCTGTATCTTTCTTTATTTGAAATTTTTGGTTTTTTATTTTCCACTTGAAGATTCATCCTTTTCTCAGATGAACCTTAGTATAGAATTCATTTCGCTGCAAGAATTTCCTTTTTTAGATTTTTTATAAAAATATAAGTACAAAAAAAACAAAAAAATAAACTCTTGAAAAAGTTAGATTAAATCTCAACTATAACTGCCTTTAGGGCCACCTTAATCTCTTTAGATAATCATCGATTTCTTTTTTACTTACTGCATGACGAAGAACAGAAAGACCTGGTGCAACTTCATCAAACTGTAGGCGAAGCTCTTCTGGCAGATCTTCACGTCCATGAATAACAAAAATACCTGGTTTTAATTCTTCAATATGAGGGCAAAGCACTTCAGAATTATACGTTCGTTTAAACAATACAAAAGAATTTTTCTCTCCTGTCTCATATAACCAGGATGATTTTTTAAATTCATCTAAAAAGGCTTTCTCTAGATTAGAATCTTGTATTTTCTTTAAACCACCATTTGGATCCCAGAAATATATACAAGTATCAGAAACTTTGATAAGATTGCAAGCATGATTTTTTATGCATAGCCCATAATTTCCAATTGGCAGCTGTTTTAAAACCTCTTGAGTATCTTCTATATTTCTAAAAGGATCATCAAATTTTTGTGCATAAGATGAATTACCCCAAAGATTTTGAAAAGAAAAAGACTGACCGAATAAATGAAATAATACTCCTCCTATAGAAGAACCATTTCTAAAACTATTAGCAATAGCTTTAATATGATATTCTTCAGATTTATCTTTGAACATATCTTTTGTGTATGTATATAACAGATCAAAATACTCTGCCATACCTCTACAAAAACCCCTTTGCTGAGTTACTTTAAATGATTTTTCTTCTTGCCGTCTCTTTTTCGAAAGACATAAATCTTCACCTATTTTAGTAACATCTATTTCAACATCTTTATATTTAGGCGGCGTTGTTGCATAAGTCTCTAGTTAGTAGAGATATTCATTAAAGAAACCATTTACATTAACATCTTTAAAAAATAAAATAGACACCTCAAATGACCAAAAGAGAGGTGTCTTATGAAAAATA
>JAAKFE010000060.1 GCA_011065175.1 Candidatus Anoxychlamydiales bacterium | reverse complement strand
TTGTGACTTTTAGATACTAAATCTGCTAAACAAATCATTTCAACTTGACTCATAACTTCTCCATTTTTGTAAAAGCAATTATAAATTGTTTTTGAAAATTATTCCAGTTCTAAACAGTCCCAAGATACAAGTGGTGCTAATAAGGAATCACAAGAAAAGCAATAAAAGAGATTTTTTTAATCAAAAGCTAGAGCTAAAATTATAGCTCAATTGTCTATTTTAAAGTGGTGATTCCTTTGGGAGAGCCGCTTTATTTTTTTTATATAGTTTTTGCGTGTCTATTTATCTGTTTGATTATTAACCGTTTATGCCTTAGTAGTTTTTTTGTTGTTTTATAATTTTCCTTAATAGCATCTCTTTTTGTAAAATAATTACTATTTATAAAAATTTAATTTTACTGTTAAAGTATAATCGTGTAATAACATACAATGTTGCCCGCATTAACTCGGCATTTTATTACTCATGATTTATATTAAAATAATGATTAAGTTGCTTCTAAATCGTTCAATTATTACAATTATTAAATAATTTTATTTAATCAAAGATATTAGTTGAAAAGCATCTCTGAAGAGGGTTTTTGCTGTATGTTATTTAAATTTTTATTAATTATATAAATAATTTATTTTAAGGTTTTCGTTGTTTTTAATTGAAAAAAATAATGATTTTTTATAAAATATTAACAAACTTAATTATATAAGTTGCAATAAGAATAATACATTAAAAAAAAAGCAAAAAAATTAAAATCCAATTTAGGAGGAAGAAATGAATTTAGAAGGTATAAAAGACCGTATAGACACAGCTTTTTTCAATATGAGTAGATCTATTGAAGAAATGAGCTTCAAAAGCTTTAAAGATAGCATAGGATCGGCTTTTAAGAATATAAGTAGATCTTTAAACAGTAATGCACAAAGTTTAAAAGGTCGAGTTATAGAGATTAAAGATGCTATTAAATATGGCATTGGATCTGTTTTATTGAATTTAAGATTTAACGTTTCTAAAAAAGTTTTAGAAAAATCTTCACAAGAACTTAAAGAAGAAAAAGTTAACGAGCTTAAAAACCATGCTGTAGAGCTAGTAGGAGCTATTAAAGGATTTGAAAATAGGAATTCTCGATCACATGTTTCAGCTGAAACATCATCAAGATACCGTAATGCTGTAAAAGCATTCGAAGAATATTTAATGAGTTTAGATGAAAGAGTAACATTAAAAGAATATCTTGAAATGATCAAAGGCGTTGAGGAAAACAAATTACAAATACTTTTTGTTTCTGAGAGATTTGGTGAGCCATTCAAAACCACGGATAAGTTTATGTCTGTCTCTGATTTTGTTGACACTCTTGTTAGTTATTATGCTGATAAGGTTGAAACAAAAGGTGATAAGTATGGAAGAGATTCATATGACAAGAGAATTGCTGACGTATCTAAAAGCTTAGTAAAAGATCTTAAAAGATCTTTTAGCAATAAAGGTAAGGATGCTTTTAAAGCATTAGAAAAAAGTAAATCTAAAGCTATTGAATCTTTAGCAGAAACTAGCAGATTTAAATATCTTCTTCAAAAAGATAGAAAAGCAGTAGAAAAAGACCTTTCAGAAGCAATAAGTCAAAAGATTCAACGAACAAAGAAATTAAGTATAGCAGAGCTTTTTTTGAATCTACCTTTTGATGAATCTGTATCAGCATACACAGAAACCTCAAAAGCAGAGAAAAAAGAAATAGCAGATCTTTTTTCAGCTCTGCCTGTTTATAAATCTATAGCAGCATACACAGAAAACTCAAACTCAAAAGCAGAAGCAGAGAAAAAAGAAAAAGAAATTCTAGAAGATGTAGCAACCATGTTTGAGAAAGCAGAAGCAGTTGATGCTGAAGGCAATATCGAGGGAATAGCAATTCCTGATGCTCTTGATTTTAATAATCTTTCTGAAATACTTGGTCTTGATGATTTGTCTCTGCCACCACCGCCACCGCCATCGCCGTTGACAAAGGATGCTGTTTCAGCAAAAGACAAAGGCTTGGCATCTAGAATTGGAAGCGGAATATCTGGTCTAGTAACACTATTTAATAGCTGGGGCCAAGAGTAAAAAAGTATATTAGATAATAAAACTTATTGAAAAAGAGGTTTTCTTATCTGATATCTAAAGTAATAAAGCACAAAACCCTAATTTGAAAAAATTAGGGTTTTTTTTATGTGCGCCCGGCAGGGCGCAATTACTTGAGAGAGAAAGCCTCCAATGAGCCACGGCAAGTTGCATAATTTCAAGATAATTATGTCTAACAATCTCTTTTAAACATTTAATCGATTTCATTTTTTACATCAATAAAAGCGCTTATTGGATGTTTATACACTAGAAATTGAAATACCAAAGCAATAATCCCTTCAGAAAAACTAAAATTGAAGTGATAATTTTAATGATTTTGAAAATACAACTTAGAACTACTGATAATTAATTGCCTATGAAATTAACTTATCTATTTTTCAGAAGTTTTAGGTTTAGGAAATATTTGGCCCACTAACTCATTGTATATTTCTATAAGAGCTTGTAGATTTTCAGGTATTTTTTTGGACATTCCCACGATGGCTTCTCTTGTCAATGCTTGTTCATTTTCTTCGTCCATAGGTTTGAAAAGCTCCATTTCTAATATAATCATCTGCAAGTGTTTTTGGATTGTATGTTCTTTATCATTGTAGTGTTGGGAAGCAATAAATTGTAATAAAATACGTTTTAGAAATATTTTGTCTTTATTAGAAAATTTCGTTAAAAAAGCTTTTTTAGGTAAAGAAGTATTATTAATAATTTCATTAAATATTTTCTCAATTTCCTCTTTAGAAAATTCCGTAGGTTTAAAAGGTGTGCTCAAAATAGGAGGAGTAATAAGTATAGCTTTTAGACCCTGATAAAAGCCTTTTTTATGAGCTAATAGTCCTTTGAGCAAATACATTGAGAAAGCAGAGTTGGGATTGCCTCCTACATATTCATCAATACCTTGGTTATTTCTAATTGGTTTATAAGTTGGCTCATATCGAACTCCTGATAAACAATCTGTTTCTTTTGCCGTAAGTTGTAAAGGTTGCTCTATGTCTTCTTCTTTTGGAGGCTCTAATAAAGCTTTGCTGGCTTCTGAGGCAGAAGCGGAAGAAGCCGCAGCAGCAGAAGATGTTGTTGTTGTTGTTGTTGATAGTGATGGAAGTTGCGTATCTTGAGGGTCCTCTTCTAAAGGTTCATTTTCATCATTATTATCTAGATCTTTTATTGGTTCATCTGAAGAGGCGTTGCCTGATAGGTGTTTTTCTGTGGGCGGGGTTTTTTGCTCTGGCTTTTTTGCTTCATCTTTTGAATCTTCCCTAGGCTTCGAGGCGCTACTCTTTGATTTTAAGCCTTTTACGATTATATTTTCATGCTGGTTTAAAAATTTCATTGCATTTTCTGATAACTTTGCTGGTATAGTTAGCTCATGAGTCTTAATTTGACTATTTTCATTTGACGTCATTACAATCTCACCTTCTAAAAGTTTCATCGCAGTTTCATGAGCTTTATAGGCTGTATCTACGGCTTTTTCGATAGCTGTTTTACCTATTCTGTCTTTGTCTTCGACGTTAATGTCTAAGTCATTGGTTATCTGAGCCTTGTATTTTGTTTCTTTATCTTTATATGTTAAAAAAAGATCTCCATTTAATTTTTTCTTGATCGTTATATATTTTAATTTAATGTCTTTTTCACTCAGATTATGCTGATGTTTTAGAGCGGCAATGCCATATCCTAGAGTTATTGATAAAAGAGTTGTGAATTGATCAGATACATCAGGAGATGGGTCTTTGGTTTCACCGTGATGTTTAATTATAACTTCATATTCCCGGTCATTAAAAGATAATTTTGGACGTTTTGGATTAGAAGGAGACTTTATTTCAGGTCTTTGAGAAGGGATTGATCCGGGTAGTTGAGCGTCTTGAGGGAGAGGGAGTGGTGAGGATCCTTGCCCTGACGGTGGTAGTTGAGATGATCCGGATGCTGTCATATTAACTTCTCCTTATTGTTTATGTAATTATGTATTATAATTATATTATATTTATTTTAATAATTCAATAAAATTATATTAATAATTAATAAAAATTATAAATAGGTATTATAAAGTTATTTTAACTTTTTAAGCTTGAATCTGTTAAATATGCTGCATTTTTTGTTTGATTGTTAAGTCAAAGATAATTAATATCTTAAGACAAAAAAGGTATGAATTATGGAAAATTTATATAAATCAATATTGATCTATGGCCCCCCTGGAGCTGGCAAAGGAACTATAAGCAAGGCTATAAGTCTCTCAGATTCAGTGGTTCATGTCTCAACAGGGGAGATTTTTAGAGGAATTGACCCCTCTTCTGAAAAGGGTAAAATGATAAGCAGCTATATAAATAAAGGAAATTTACTCCCGGATGATTTTACAATCAATGTTTTTAAGGAGTTTGTAGCCCATAAAATAAATGAAGGGATTTATGACCCAAAAAAACAATATCTGCTTTTAGATGGCATTCCAAGGACCTTGAAACAAGCTATTTTATTAGAGAGGTATATCAAAGTTGAATATATTATCATTTTAGAGATGGAAGATGTAAATAAGCTCATTTTGAGGCTAAAAAATAGGGCCCTAATCGAGAATCGAGTAGACGATCTAGATGACAAAGTTTTGGAAAATAGAATAGATATTTATTTAAATGATACGACAAAAATTTTAAAACATTACTCTGATGATATGATTTTTAATTTTAATTCAGATCAGAAAAAACTAGAAGTGATTAGAGATGTTTTAATAAAGTTTGCATCTATATTGAGTTAAAAATTTTTGTAAATTTATCAATAAAAATTATTTTTTATTGATGTATGGTTTTAAAAGTAATAAAAATTAATTTCTTAATAATGTTAATCTGATATTTAATTTTAAGTTAACGATTAAAATTAAATTATCTATATTAAAATCTTCTTGTTTATTTAGTTATAATATAAATAATGATATAATTGCTTAATAATATAATTATATTTTAAAATTTATATTGGGAAAAACAATGGGTTTGCAAGGTGTTTTACCTCAGATAAGTTCATATTTTGGCAATTCAAATGGGATAAAACCATTAGATACTAATTTTCAATTAGATGAAGATACTTGTATTTCTGAAAAAGAAGTTGAGCTTTTGCCAGATTTATATAAGGAAAAAATTAAAGCTATTTTCTCAAAAGTTTTAAAAATGAGAGATGTCTTAAGTGAGATAAAAAAAATAGAAGCAATTTCAATTGAGATAAAAGTTCAAAAAGGTGAGTTAGTCTACAGCTTAAATGGTATGAGCGTAAACAATTCTTTGAGAGATAAAAAAGTTCAACAGGCTTTTGAAAAAGCCGTAAAAAATATTAAAAAATATTTAAAAAATATTCGCTCTATAAAAGATAAAAAGGTTGTAGATCTAACAGAAAAAGATATAGCAGTTATAAAAAATAGACCTTCTAATATTGATGTAATAAAAGCAGAAGCCCAAACAATAAATAACAAAATCCCCAAAGTTATTAGAGTTCCTTTTGAATATTTTCGTAAATTTATGAAAACAGATGCTGAGTGGTCTATTTGGGCTGTTTGGATAAGTGATATTCAAAGGACTATTATAAAGGTATTGGAGACTTTATCTTTAAAATTCAAGTATTTAGGTAGTGTTAAAGGTTGGGATGATTGGTTCGGATATTTAGTCGGATCTTTTGGTCTTATTAATGGAATAGAAGATTTTAAAGATGCTGAAAAAATTGACGATAATGAAGGTAGATATGATGGAGTTCATAAAATTATTAGAAGTATATTTGCAATCGGAGGAGGCTCAATAGATTGGGTAAGTAAGGTTATTCAAGCAGCTTCGCATCTTGTAATAAAACTCGCTCTTTCAATTATCGCATCTTCTATATTTTTATTCGTAACTCAATATGCTTTTGTTAGATATGTATATTTTGATATTAAAGCTTTGCATTTTAAAAAGAAATTAAACGAGTACTTAGAGAATGATAAACTATCTTTTGAAGAGAAAAAAGTAGGAGCCTTAAAATTTTTAAAAGATAAGCTTATGGTCTCTAAAAGAAAATCGATAACGATTTTAAAGAAAACAAGAAATCAAAACCCAAATCTAACCGATGAAAAAATTCAAAAATTATTTAAAGAAGAGATAAAAAAACTAGTTCAAACAAAAGTGAAAAGATTTGAAAGAAGAGTCGGAACAAATCTAGCTGCTTTAATTCAAAGAAATGTAAAACAGATATTAAATGATCCAACAAATGAATTTAATATTGAAAAAGCAGACAGAATCTTTGAAAAAATTAAGTGTAAAAATAGTCTTACAATTCGTGAAAACACTCTATTTTCTTTAGCTATAGCTTTGCAGGGCATAGAGATATTATTATTCATAATTATTGGTGTTACTATTCCAGCGTTAATTCCTGGTATTTTATCTACTGCGGTTTTTGTATATCTACAAGGCTATAACATTTATAGAAGTTATATCTTAAATGTTGATAAACAAGATAAAAAAGATGCTGAGGAGATAGATAATATTGGCGAAGATCAGGTAGCTAAAAGATCACCTCTAATAGAAGAAAAAGCAATATAATTTTTTTTTATACATTTTTTTGTTATAACTAAAAAAAAGAAATTTCTAAAAAAAAATGCAAAATATTGATTTTCAAATTACAGCTTTTCTAGCCTACATAGAGACTGAAAAAGGACTATCTTCCAACACAGTTGAAGCTTATTTTAGAGATATAAGATATTTTAAGAATTTTTTATACAAAAAATCTATTAATAAATTTAAAGATGTAAAACAAGTAGATATAGTCGAATACCTTAGCTTTTTGAAAACAAAATACGTTGCTTCTTCAATATATAGAAGTTTTATTGCTATAAAAGTGCTTTTTAGATTTTTGAAAAAAGAAAATGTTATTAAAACAGATATAACTCTTTATTTAGATCTTCCAAAGATTTGGCAGCTTTTACCAGCTGTTATGACTCCAAAAGAAGTTGACTCTTTGTTAAATCAAATTAAAATAGATGATTTCGTGGGAGCTAGAGATAAAGCTATTTTAGAGCTTTTATATGCTACAGGAATTAGAGTATCTGAGTGCTCTTCACTTAAAATTTTAGATGTAAATGACGATTTTGTAAAAGTTACAGGTAAAGGTAAAAAACAAAGAATTGTTCCAATTGGTAAAAAAGCAATATCTGCTATCGACCACTATCTTTTAAATTTTAGAAATGAAATAAAAAAAATAGATTATTTATTCATTTCAAAAAATGGTAAAAAAATAGATAGAATTACTATCTATAATAGAGTCAAAATTTATGCAAAAGCAGCAAAAATTAAAAAAAATATATCTCCTCATACTCTTAGACATTCTTTTGCAACTCATCTTTTAGAAAATGGAGCAGATCTCAGACTCATTCAAGATATGTTAGGGCATGCAGATATTTCAACAACAGATAGATATACCCATATCTCTAAAGCTCACTTAAAAAAATCTTTTGAAAGTTTTCATCCAAGGCCCTGAATTTAATGAAAATTTTTGCCTTGAAAATAACCGGTTTTACTTAAAAGTCATTTTTGTAAAATTGGCTGGTGCTTTTTGACAAGCGATTAATTATAAGTTGCTTAGGCGCGACCAATCTGCACGCTACTGCAGATTGGTCGTGACTATTCTGCAGCAAGCTGCATTTTGGTCCTGATAAATCAATAAGAATTTTAGAATCATTAATGAAAGTTATTTTTGTTTTTTAATTTTTGTTAAAATAAACTTGTTTACAATCCCTGGAGAGGCTTTTCCTTTAGTTGTTTTCATCACTTGACCTACTAAAAAGGCTAAGGCTTTATCTTTTCCAGATAAATAATCTTTAATTGATTGAGGGTTTTCTTTTAATACTAGATCTACTATTTTTTCTATTTCATCTTCATCTGTAATCGGTTGATAATTTGGATTTTCTTTAACTATTTTCTCTGGATCTTTTTTTGGGTTTTCAATCATATCAGTAGCTACACTTTTTGCAATTTTACCAGTGATTGTTTGTGAATCTATAAGATTTACAAGTTTAGCTAAATGAAGTGGTGGGATTTTAATAGAAAATAAACTTAAATTTTTCTCTTTTAACTTACCTAAAAATTCTACGGTAATTAAATTACAGAGTAGTTTTGCGTTTTTGCAAGACTTTAGCGCTTCTTCAAAATAATCAGATAATTTTTTGTCATTTATCAAAATCGATGCATCATATTTTGTTAGATTTAACTTTTTTGTATATCTTTCAAATCTTTTGTGTGGAAGTTCTGGCATTTCTTTTTCGATATTAGCAATATACTCTTGAGTTAAAACAATAGGTACTAAATCAGGCTCTGGAAAATATCTGTAGTCTTCAGCTGTTTCTTTTCTTCTCATTAAAACAGTTTTCTTTTCTTTAACATCCCATCTATAAGTTGATTGAGGTATTAACTCATCAAATGGGGTATTTGGATTTTGTTCATATAATCTTATCTGCCTTCTAATCTCGGATTCTATCGCCATTTCTAAAAAATTAAAGGAGTTCATGTTTTTGATCTCAATTTTATTTCTAAAATTTTTATCTCCTTTAGGTCTAACAGAGACGTTAGCATCTATTCTTAAAGATCCTTCTTCCATAGAGCAATCAGATGCATCTATATATTGCATAATTGACCTAATTGCCATTGCATAAGCTACTGCTTCTTTTGGAGAGTGTATGCAAGGTTTTGAGACGATTTCTAAAAGGGGAGCGCCGGCTCTATTAAAATCTATTCCAGTAAAAGTATCGAAATGTTTTAACATACCTGTGTCATCTTCTAAATGAGCTTCACTTATTTGAAATCTTTTAGTTTCTCCATGAGCATCGCTAATAACAGATCCTTCTGTAATTATAGGATGATAAAATTGTGTTATTTGAAAGTTTCTAGGAGAATCAGGATAAAAATAAGACTTTCTATCAAAAGTAGTTAAATTAGAGATTTTGGCATTTACAGCTAAACCAAATAAAATAGCTTTTTTTACAGCTTCTTCATTTATAACTGGCAATGCGCCTGGCTGACCCGTACATACTTCTGAAATATTAGTGTTTGGTTCATCTCCAAATCTATTTACAGCAGAACTAAAAAGCTTTGTTTGAGTATTTAACTGAACGTGAATCTCAAGACCAATTATAGGTTCATACATATCATAGGCTGTATCATCTGTCATTTTCTACTCCTTGTCAAATAGAGGTGGGATTTTTGTTTTGAGATTTAATTTCTCTTCAAAAAGTGAAGCCGCTTGAACGAGTTTTACATCTTGAAGTTGAGGTGCAAACATTTGAAAAGCTATTGGTTTGTTTTCTTCATCAAAACCTGATGGAATGGAAATAGCAGGTATGCTAGCTATATTAGCAGGAACTGTAAATAAATCTTGCATATACATCTCAATAGGATTTTTAATAGAGCCAATCTCAAAACAAGAATTTGGAGTGGTCGGAGTGCAAACAAAATCACAGGTAGAAAAAGCTTCTTCAAATGCTTGAATTATTAAAGTTCGAACTTTTTGAGCTTTTTTATAATATGCTTCGCTATAGCCAGAAGATAAAACGTAAGTTC
>JAAKFE010000006.1 GCA_011065175.1 Candidatus Anoxychlamydiales bacterium | reverse complement strand
TTCTCCAGTTGTCAATGTTCCTGTTTTATCAAAAGCGATATTTTTGCATTTTCTAATAGCATCTAAAATAAATCCGCCTTTTAACATGATTCCTTTCTTTGCTAAAGAAGAGATCGCAGTTAAGTAAGCAAGTGGAGCGCCTATTATCAAGGCGCAAGGAGAAGAGGCTATTAAAAAAGCAATAGCTCTGTAAATACCGCCTTCATGTCCTAGATAAGTAATATTGAAAATAAACGGCAAAATTATTGCAAAAATAAAACTTAAAAAAATTACTATAGTAGAATAAATTTTCCCAAATTTATCAAGCCATCTTTGGATCTTTGGTTTTGCCTCTGTAGCTTCATTTATTAGTTTTATTATTCTAGATATAGTTGAGTCTTGAGATGTTTTTGTAATTTCAATTATTAAGCTTCCATCTATGTTTATTGTTCCTGCATAGACCATATCATCTATTTTTTTTTGAGCAGGCATACTCTCGCCAGTTAAATGCACTTGATTTACCTCTGAGAATCCTTCTATTATTTTTCCATCTAAAGGAACTATTTCTCCGGCTTTTATTAAAATTTTCATGTTTAGCCCTATATCTTTAATAGAGCGCTCAGTAATTGTTTTATCTTCGTTTACAACAAATGCTTTAGTCGGTGCAATTTTATTTAAGTTATAAATAGCGCTTTTGGTTCTATATGAGATGTTTTTTTCTAAGCTATCTGAGATATTAAATAAAATTAATAAAAGAGCTCCTTCTAAAGGAGAGTTTAATAAAATTGCTAAAAAACCAGCTAGTGTCATCAAAATACTTATATTTATCTCAAAATTTTTGAGATCTTCAATCGCATCTAAAAGAGCTGGTACTCCAACAAATAAATAGATAAAACTAAGGAGGAAATAAGCTATGTTTATATTGAGGTTTGTAAATGAGATAACATAGCTAATGATCAGTAAAAATAGACAAAAAAAAGCAGTTTTTAATGGTAGATTTTTTGACCATTTTTGAGATTTTTTCTCTAAAAATGGAGAAATGCTCTCTTCAAGGCCTGATTCAAAAAACTCATTGAATGTATAAACTTTATTATTTCCCATAAATATTATTTTATAATGTATTTGAAATAATTTAAAAAGAAAAAGAAAATTCTTTAAAATTACGAAATTGATATTTATTTGCAAAAGATGTATACTTATTTGAAAAAGAGCACGGGTATTTATGTCGGCTGGTCTTCAGTTTTTAGATTTATCTCGTCGAGCAGCATCTTTATCAGATGAATCTATTAAAGATTTAAAAGATACAAACAATTTAATGAGGCAAGAATCGAAAAAATTGAATGCAATGATTCGTAATACATTCATTTTTGTTACATTCGCTATTGGAGGTCTTTGTATATTTGGTATATTTGCGACAAAAATTATTTTACATTCTCCTTTGATAGCTATAATAGGAAGTGTTTTTATTGCAGCTATAGCGATCAAGAAGTTAATATCTTATAAAAATCAAATTAAAGAATTAGAAAAAGAAACTCATGATTTAGATGATCAAATTTCTAGAGTAGAAAGTTTGGCAGAAACAGCAAGAAATATATCACAAATTATGGAATAAACTTTTTTATTTCCCATAAATTTTATCAGTTAAAAGACAGCTCGATGCTCAAGACTAATAGATAAGTTATTAATGAGGAAATTTAAAAACTAATTCTAAGAATTTTTATACATGCCTATACACATCGCAGTTCGAAAATGCACTGTAAGAACTCGTAAAGAACATGAATTACTTACTAGTCCTTTCTCTCCAGATGGAGAGAGATTCCAGCTTATGAAGAAACCTAATGAAGAGTTTGCAAAATGTTTCGGTTTGTTTGATAGATCGGCTGAAAATGAATATCAAGTTGATGATAAAAAAGCTCTAAAAATTCAAGTATTTGGAGTTGAAAGAAAAGACGGTTTCATGAGCCATTATGGGTTTTTATTTCCTTTAAAAAAACAAAATTATGTTATTCATATAAATTCTTATAATAAAACAGTTAGCTTTGAAAAAACAGAAGATGCTTTTAACAGAGAAAAGCTAAAACCAGATTTCAAAGCAATTTATACCTTTATGCTTCCATGGATAGATGACGCCAAATAAAATCTTAAGTAGAAGAATGTATCCGACAGAGATTTTAAGTTTTGAAAAAAGGCATAATACTCATAGCTAAAAAATGACAAGTGCTCAAAACAACAATTGCTATTGCTAAATCCCATACAATTTCTTTCGACATTTTAGTTTTTTCATATTTGGCTGCAATAATTGAGCTTGCAATAATGTTTATCCCTCCTGATACAAAAAAGCAGTAGGCAATAGGAAGAATAAAAAAAGTAATTGCAAAAACTATTGAGGCTAAAAACATACCTAAAAAAGCGCCAAAAGCTTGTTTTATTGGGTGTATAAAATAACCAAGAGAAAGGCCCATCTCTTCTTCTAACATCGTTTGAAGTAGCCGATTGTCATCAGAAGTTAAAGTATCTACGATATCTGTTAGAAGCTTATCAGAGAATCCTTTAGCTCTATAAATCTCTTCTAATTGAGCTTTCGTTTCTTCTCTTTTATGTTCAATATGCCATTTTTTATCTTCAATAATTTTATGAAGCCTTTGTAGTTTTGTCCAAGCTAAAAAAGCTACTAGAAAAATTTTCAAAATAAAGAAGCTAAAAGAAAAAATTAAAATAAAAGGAAGAACTGGTAAGTGTAAATTTCTAAGCGCAATAAAAACTATTAAAAATAAAATAGTAAATTCTTTTGCACACTGAGCAAATTTTATGAAGTGAGAGGGAATCTCTTCAAATTTAAAATCTGCAAAACAGATAAGATGTTTTTTGGAAATTGTAGCTTTTGCTTTTTCGTGCATTATTTTTTGGGGGTTAAATATTTTTGATCATCTAGATATTTTCTGAGTGCTATTGGAATTAAAACACAGCCGTCTTTTTGTTGAAAATTTTCTAAAATAGCAACCATTAAACGAGAGGTTGCAACTCCAGATGCGTTTAATGTATGAACAAAAGTTGGCTTTTCATCTTTTTTTCTATATCTAATTTTTGATCTTCTTGCTTGAAAGTCTTTGCAATTAGATACAGAAGAGACTTCATAATAACGATCTTGACCAGGTAAAAATACTTCAATATCGATTGTTTTGGAAGATGCAAAAGACATATCTCCTGTACAAAGAAGCATGTTTCTATAGTGAAGATCCAAGCCCTTTAAAACTTCTTCAGCAGATGAGAGCATTTCATTAAAAACTTTTTCGCTATCTTCTGGTTTTGTTAAAGAGAAAAGCTCAACTTTATTAAACTGATGCGTTCTAATAAGGCCTCTTTCATTTTTACCAGCGGCTCCAGCTTCTCTTCTAAAACAGGGAGTATATGCTACATATTTTATTGGTAGCTCATCTTCATTTAATATCTCATCCATATGAATTCCATTTAAAGGAACTTCAGCAGTTGGTATCAAATAAAGATCATAGTCTTTGTCTTCTAGACAAAAAAGTTGATCTTTAAATTTAGGAAGCTGAGCAGCGCCAAACATCGTCTCTTTTTTTACTAAAAGAGGAGGGATTATTTGCATAAAACCATTTTGAAGATGGATGTCTAGCATGTAATTGATAAGAGCCCATTCGAGTCTAGCTCCCATGTTTGTATACATAGAAAAACGATTTTTAGATATTTTTGCAGCTCTTTTAAAATCAAAAAGGTTTAAGCTCTCGCCAATTTCGGTATGATTTTTTATAGGAAAATCAAATGTTTTTTTCTCGCCATGAGTTTTTATGCATTTGTTGTCTTCGACATTTAAAGAAATAGGAGCTTCATCATCTGGGATATTTGGCAAAGTCGATAATAAAAAATCTTTTTCTTGTAAAAGTTTTTTGAACTTTTCATCTAAAGTTTGAATCTCTTTCGAGATTTTACTCATCTCATTAAAAATAGCTTTTACATCTTTATTCGCTTTTTTAAGAAGAGGAATTTCTTTCGAAACCTTGTTTTTTTGAGCTTTTAAATCATCAGTTTTTTTTTGAATTTTCCTTGTTTCTTCGTCTAAAGATAAAATTTTAAATATATCTATATCAGGAATTTTAGATTTTAATTTTTTTTCTATAATTTTTGGATTTTCCCTAAGAAGCTTAATATCAAGCATTTTTTTTTCCTAATTTTTCTAAATGATTATAAATTTATTTACTCTTATTTTCAATAGCTGCTTGTCAAAGGCTATTTTTTATGCTATAATATTTTCAATATTGAAGACAAAAGGCAAGTTCTATGGTTAAAAAATTGGAAGCTAAAATACCATTAATTCTAAGATTTCATCGCCTCATGGATGCATTTGCAAAATCCGATGATGAAAGAGATTTTTATTTAGATAATTTAGAAGGTTTTTTGGTTTATGCAGATTTAGATAAAGATGAAGCAGATCTACATTTATTAGAAAAAGAGATAAAAGATAATTCAAATAGGTATTCTTTAATTCCTAAAATGGCTTTTTATGAAGTTAAAAAATTCATGGAAGGTTTTGTTGCTGAAAAAGTATATGACGTCGATACCAAAGAAAAACTTCTAGATCTAATCGGCGGAAAAGAAGCTAGAGAAAATTTTCTGGAATATATTTATGATAATTTGACAGAGCTTGAAAAATGGCAGCAATATTATCAGGAAAGATTTAGAGTGAGAATCATCGAATGGCTCAGATTTCTTGATATCAAATTTGTTTTTGAAGAGGATTTGGATATTTCAAAAGTCATTATAGAAAAATTAAAACAAACTCTTTTTGATGATAAAGTATCAAAAGAGTTATCTAGCGCTAGAGATCTAATTCATAATAAATCAAAAAGTTATTATTCATCAGAAGCTTTAAATCCAAGACCAAAAAGAGGAAGGCCACCAAAACAGATTATTAAAGTAGAAATCGAGCTTCAAGTTTCAATGGATATATATACTCAAGTTCCTAAAGTTGTAAGGTTATTTTTATATATCCCAGATATTATAAGTGCATCTGCTGTAACGTTTTCTGCTAAATTTGAATCAGAAGAACAACTACTTGCTTCTTTAAAAGGCACTCCAAGAGTTAAAGTTGATGAAAAATTAGAAGCTTTATCTAGAAGACTAGAGTCACTTCAACAGCTTCAATCCAGGCTTTCTGCATCTGAGATTGATATAGGGATTGAAAAGCTAAAAAAACCATTTACTCCTTTCTCAAAACCAAAACTTGCTGAAATCAAAAAAATTGAAATAACTTCAAAAGAAAAAGAGTTGAAAATTGGAGCAGCTGTTCAAGCCGTTTTACCATCGGGTTTAAAGAAAAAAGAAAAAGCACCTAGAAGAGCTATCAGAATCAAAAAAGTTGCTCCAATAAAAAGTGCTAAGAAAAATAAAAAATAAAACATTAAATCTAATGCAAACTATTGATCTAAGATCTAAAGATAGATGTACAGATGTACTCAAAATGCTATATATCTGTAGATTTACAGATGAAAAAATGAATAAACTTGTAAAACAAAATAAAGGAACTGCATTTTTCTTATCAAACTCAGGGCATGAACTTGCAGGAATTTTATCTGCATTTGATCTTGATTCTAAAAAAGACTATTTTTTTCCATACTATCGTGATAGAGCTTTTGTTATAGCTCTAGGGTCTAATTTAAAAGATATTTTTGCTTCTTTTTTAGCAAGAGACTCAATTCATCACTCATCAGGAAGAATGATGCCAGATCATTTTTGTGATCATACCATGAATATCGCTTGTCAATCTAGTTGTGTCGGTTCTCAATTTCTGCAGGCTGTAGGTGTTGCAAAAGCTTTAGATAATGATGAAATTGTTTATGTATCAGCTGGAGATGGAGCAACTTCTCAAGGTGATTTTCATGAAGCTTTAAATTTTTCAGCAATTCATAAGCTTAGAGTTTTATTTAGTATTCAAGATAACGAATATGCAATATCTACAACTAAAAAAGAACAAACAGCGGGCTTAATTGAAAATGTATTTAAAGGTTATGAAAATTTAAAAATAATTACTATAGATGGCTCAAATTATTTAGACAGCTCAAATGCATTAATAGAAGCGACAACTTATTTAAGAGAGAAAAAAGGCCCTGTTTTAATGGTCTCAAAAGTTTCTCGCCTTGGAGCTCATAGTATTTCTGATGATCCTAAAAAATATAAAACAGATGAGATAATTCAAAAAGAATTAAAAAAAGATCCAATCCCTTTATTTGAAAAATTTTTATTAGATGAAAAAATAATAACTCAAGAAGAGATAAATAAAATAAAAAAAGAGTCTTTTGATTTTGTTGAAAAAAATGCTCAAGATGCTGAAAAAATAGATTTTCCAAAAGTTGAGAGTGTCGATGAAAAACTTTTCAAACCAATCGAGATAAAAGAAAAAATAGATTTTATTCAAGATCAAGATAAAATAACCATAATGGATGCTTTAAATCATGCTCTTAAAGAAGAAATGGAAATAAATCCAAATATTTTGGTTTTTGGTCAAGATGTTGCTGATAATAAAGGGGGAGTCTTTGGGATTACAAGAGGCCTCTCTGATAAATTTACGAAAAAAAGATGTTTTAATACTCCTCTTGCTGAATCTACAATAATTGCTCTTGCTATCGGCCTTTCAATAGCTGGTAAAATACCTGTTTGTGAGATTCAATTTGCAGATTATATTTGGACTGGTATGAATCAACTTGTAAATGAACTTGCATCTATTTGCTATCGCTCTAATGGAGAGTATAACTGCCCTGTAGTTATTAGAATACCAATGGGCGGATATATCCAAGGAGGGCCTTATCACTCTCAAAGTATAGAAGCTTTTTTAGCCCATGTGCCTGGTCTTAAAATAGTAGCGCCTTCTAATGCAAAAGATGCAAAAATGCTTCTAAAAGCTTCAATAAAAGATCCGAATCCAGTTGTTTTTCTAGAGCATAAAGCTATTTATAGACAAAGGAATTTTGCAGCGACTCTAGAGCCAACAAAAGATTCAATAATACCTCTTGGCAAAGCAAATATTGTACATTCAGGAGATGACGTAACAATAGTCTGTTATTCTATGATGGTCATGTATGCTGTTGAAATCGCTAAAAAACTAAAAAAAGAGGGGATATCTATAGAAGTTATAGATCTTAGAACTATAGTTCCTCTAGATATTGATACGGTTATAAATTCTATTAAAAAAACATCAAAATTACTGATCTTACACGAAGATAAAAAATTCGGGGGATTTGGAGCAGAAATAGCTTCTTTAGTCTCAGAAAAGGCTTTTGACTATTTAGATGCTCCGATTAAAAGAATTGGCGCTTTAGATATTCCTGTTCCTTTTTCAAAAGGTTTAGAAGATGCTTATTTTCCAAGCAAAGAAAGAATTGAAAAAGAGATCAGAAAATTAGTTAGTTTTTAATTTTTTTATAAAAATCAGAAAAATTTCATGTAATTTTATTTTGCTGCCAATTCTATAAATCATTAAAAATTAGCAATTTGTAATTTAGGGATATGACAAATTGAATATTGAATATTCAATTTGACATAAAAATATAAAAAAAGTATTATATAAATAAAAGTAAGCGAGTTTATAGATGTTAAAGCGTAGTTTATCAAAATATTTAAAGCATTACTTAACAAAATATCCTATTGTTACTATCACAGGTCCTCGTCAATCTGGTAAAACTACATTGGCAAAAAAAGTATGTCCTAATTATGAGTATGTTTCTTTAGAAGATCCTGATATAAGAGGATATGCAATTAATGACCCAAGAGGTTTTTTAGATAGATATAATAATAACGTAATTTTTGATGAAATTCAGCAAGCTCCTGAAATATTTTCGTACTTACAAAGTAATGTAGATAATAATCCCAAAACAGGGCGTTTTATATTAACTGGTTCTCAACAATTTTTATTAAATGAAAAAATTTCTCAAACTTTAACAGGTAGATGCGCTCGTTTATCTCTATTACCTTTCTCTTTAGCAGAATTATCTCAAAGAAATTGTCAAAAATTTTGGCTTTTAGAAAGTTTAAATAAACCAAAACCTCCTAAAAATAGTTTATATTATTATTTATTTCATGGAATGTTTCCTAGAATATATCACATGAAATTAGATCCTAAACAATTTTATAGAGAATATATTGATACATATGTAACTAAAGATTTGCAAGCTCTTTTACATGTGGGAGATCTTAAAATTTTTGAAAAATTTTTAAAAATGTTAGCTGGAAGATGCGCACAAAAAATAAATTTAACTTCTCTTGGTAATGATTTAGGTCTTACTCACTCAACAATAAGAAGATGGCTAAGTGTTTTAGAAGCTAGCTATATTATATTTTTTTTAGAGCCTTATTATAATAATTTTAATAAAAGACTTACTAAGTCTGCAAAAATTTATTTTTTAGATACAGGCCTTTTATGTTATTTACTCAGAATTACTAAAATAGAAGATTTAAGATTTCATCCTCATATCGGAGGAATTTTCGAAACTTTTGTTATGTCTGAAATAATGAAATCTTATTATCACCATGATCAAAAACCACCAATATATTTTTGGCAAGAAAGATCGGGTCATGAAATTGATGTTTTAATAGATAAAGGAAATCATTTGCTGTTTCCTATTGAAATAAAGTCTTCTCAAACAATCTCAAATCAATTTTTTGATAATCTTAACTATTGGCTTAATATTAAAACTAATCCTCAAAAAGAGGGCTCTTTAATTTATGCAGGAGAAGAGTTTCAAAAAAGAAAAAGTATTCAAGTTATCCCTTGGTATGCTATCAGTTGATTTTTTTTTAGTATTTTGCAAAAAATTATCAAAAAAAATGTATTTTATCTAAATTTATCATATCTTAAATTATTAATGATTTTTTAGATGGTTTAAATGATAGGATATTGTCCGCTAGCTTCAGGCTCTAGAGGAAACTCAATATATTTTGGTTCTAAAGAGACGAAGATACTAATAGATGCAGGGCTTTCCTTTCTTCAGCTAAATTCTAGACTAAATGAAATAGGCATAAAATTAGAAGATATTGATGCTATTTTAATCACTCATGAACACTCTGATCATATAGCAGGTTTAAAAATCATCACAGAGAAATTAGATATTCCCATTTTTACAAATTCTGATACTGCAAAAAGTATCTATAATAATTTACATATTTTACCTAAATTTAAAATTTTTACAACTCAAGAAGAGTTCGAATATAAAGATCTAAAAATTTCACCATTTTCTCTGCCTCACGATACTCCAGATCCCGTCGGTTTTATTATAAAAAATCAAAATCTAAAATTTGGGTTTTGTACAGATTTGGGTTTTGTATCATCTTTAGTTAAAGAGAACTTAAAAAATTTAGATTATTTGTATATCGAATCAAATCATCATATCCCATATGTACATGCATCAAAGAGATCACATGTATATAAACAAAGAGTTTTATCTAGATTTGGTCATTTATCTAATCAAGATTGTTTAAAGCTTTTAGATGAGATATTACATCCAAATTTAAAGCATATTCATATAGCTCATATTTCTTCCGAAAGTAACTCTAAAGAGCTCATTTTAGATATGTTTACAAAGCTTTTAAATGAAAAAAACTCTAAAACTAAACTATCAATAGCTCATCAAGATAAAATATCTGAAAAAATTATTTTTTGATTAAGGAGTTATTGGAAGTGGCTCTGGAGCTACAGCTTGAAGCTTTTCTGCTCTTTTAGCCATATGTTCTAAGATAGTTTTTGGCTTTTTAATATCTTTTTTTTCATCAGCAGGGACATTTCTCCAACTAGGCACATAGTTTTGCCAAAATCCTGATAATTTAGATATTAGCATCATAGAATAATAGATTAATTTTAGAGTATTTTTATTATCAATGGTTGAAAGGCTCTTAAATGCAAAAGCTCCGATTGATAGCGAAGTTGCAATTATTCTTAGGCCATCTGCTATATTTCTGTAAAATAACTCTTTTCTAATGTCTTCTTCAAGAGATAGATCTTCAGCTCCATTTATAAAGTCTATAGCTCTTTTTGTAAGTTTATTTCTTAAAAGCTTTTCTACATTAGCTATTTTTTTTCTTTGAAGAATCCCAAGCTCTAAGTTAAAAAGAAGATTTTTTTTGTCATCTATAGTTTTTCCATTAATCTCATCAAAGTCTTTAGTAGATAAATATTTTTTAAGAAGTTTTTCTAGTTCTATTGCTTTTTCATCTTTTAAAGCCTCTGTTTTTTTCTTTATATCTTCATATTCATCTTTGTTAATTTCAAGTTGCTCTTTTAAGAATTCTTTTAAATTTTTTGCATCATTTAGTTTTTTTCTGAACATTTGTGTTTTTATAGTGTTATATGTTCCTACACCAAATGAAAAGCCGGCACATATAGTAAGGAGCATTGTAAATACAAAATCACTTGAAAAATGAGCAATAGCTGTTATACCAGTTGTCATAATTGCAAATGAAAATAGCATGCTAACGAGAGCTAAAATCATCTCCTCGTTATTTTGATTTTTTTTAGCTTTTGCGAAGTTTTTCGCAGCTTGAACAAAAATAGATAGACCAACACTAATATTTAAAGAACCAAAAATTGGAAGAGAATAATTAGTGCCGATGGCTGCAAAATGAAGAAAAGATAGATGCGGAGCGAAAAGAGTTATAGCCGTAACTAATATTGTAAATGTAAATAAAGAAAGCTGTGCAATATCAGCTGCTTTTGCATGGTATAATTTTTTTACAAATATAAAATCTAAACCACTTAAAAAGCTTTTAAAAGCCGTTTCTAATATATTTTTAGATTTTTCTTCTATAGAGCTTGAACTTTTAGCTGTTGTAGTCTTATTGCTTTTTTGAGATTTTGATTTTGATTTTGTTTTATCTAAAATCCACAGGCAATGATTTGAAATCTTATCAGCAGATCTTGCAACGGCCTCTTTAATGGGAGCTGTGAGATGTTCTGTTATATCTTTTGTTTTAGCTTCTGAAGAAGCAATGTCACTTATCAATATAACTCTTTCATTGTCAAGCACTTGTACGTAGCATTTCTGGTCAATGATAATTCCCTTATCAATTAAGCTAGTTATTGTATTTGCAAGAGTGTCGTTTAGATGGCTTTTAAGGGCATTTTCAAGAGAAGAATTTTTAAAATATGTAGTATTTGGATACGAAAAATCGTTAACAGACTTTATTCTGCTTTCAGCATCAAAGGTAACTTTTGCTGTAGCTAATATACTTATACTCATTTTTTTCTTCTTTTAACCCTCTTCTTTACCTACAACTCTAGTATAGGGGATTGTTAAGTTTTTGTAAAGAAAAATCTTGATTATTATTGCTTTAATTTTAAACGTATACAGCTGGTATTAAGCTATTTATGTCTAAGGCGATGATTTTTGAGTTTAAAAAAAAGTAAAAAAAGTAAAAAAATATCTTGAATAATATTTGAGTGTGAGTAAAATTAACTTTTTTATTTCACAAAACTAGGCGAATGAAGAGAATCACTAAACTCGAAGAACTAGCAGACGCTATCGAAAGAATTAAAAATCAAAAAAAAGTAGATACAGAAACTATAAACAAGCTAAAACTTAAACTCGATGAAGAGGAGAAAATTTCTAGAAATTACCTTCAAATTACTCAAAATGGTATTTTTGCAAAAAACATAAAAAAAGCTCTCAAGTGGAATAAAAAAGTTATAGATCTAAAGCATGAATTAAATACTCTAATTAAATCTTATTGATCTTCTACTAAAAATATTTTTCTAGGTTTTGAGCCGATTTGAGGGCCTATTATTCTATTAGCTTCTAGCTCATCCATTATTGAAGCTGCACGAGCATAACCAATCTTTAACTTTCTTTGCAGAAAAGTTGTAGATGCATTTCTAGTAGATATTACGATGTTTAGAGCTTGATTATATAAAGCATCTTTAGCATCAGATGATTTATTTAACTCTTCTTGTTTTGCCATAGCATCAAAAGAAGGGATTAAATAGTTTGGTGGATATTTAGCGCAGATGAAATCAATAACTTTGTTAATATCTTCATCTCGAATAAATGCTCCTTGAGCTCTTATTAGCTGAGATGAGCCAGGAGGAGAAAATAATAGATCGCCATTTCCGAGAAGAGATTCAGCGCCAACTTCATCTAAAATAATTTGAGAATTGATTCTAGAAGATACTTTAAAAGCGATTCTAGACGGGAAGTTTGCTTTAATAATACCTGTTATTACTTCTCTAGAGGGTCTTTGAGTAGCTAATATTAAATGAATCCCCACAGCCCTTGCCATTTGAGCGATTCTAGCAATTGGAGTCTCTAAATCAGCTGATGATACCATCATAAGATCAGCGAATTCATCAAATATAGCAACTATAAGAGGCATCTTTTCAGGAACTTCAATATCGAGCTCTTTTTCTTTTTTAGTCATTTTTCTTTGATTGAAAGCGGTTACATTTCTCAGCGTTAAATGCTTTAAGAGATCATATCGAGAATTCATCTCTTTTACGAGCCATTGAAGAGCAGCGTATGCACCATGCGCTTCTGTAATTACTGGTGCTAACATATGAGGTAAATTAGAGTATTGAGTGAGCTCAACTTTTTTAGGGTCTACCATAAGTAGTTTTACATGTTCTGGAGAGGAGTTCATTAAAATGGACATAACGAGTGTATTAATACAGACAGATTTTCCAGAGCCTGTAGCTCCAGCTATTAAAAGATGTGGCATTTTTGTTAAATCTGCAGTTATGCACTGACCCGTTACTGTTTTACCAAGTAAGATAGGAATAGATTTTTGTGCGTTTTCATTTTGATAATTTATTATCATCTCTTTTAAAGAGACTTCTTGAGGGTATAAAGAAGGTACTTCTACACCAACTGCGGCTTTTCCAGGGATTGGAGCAATTATTCTAATTGATTTTGCTTGCAGATTTAGTGCAATATCATTTTCTAAAGATTTGATTTTTTGTACTTTTACACCAATAGATGGATGGACTTCGAAAGAGGTGATAGTAGGACCACAATTTATTTCTCCAACTCTTGCAATGATACCAAAATTTTTTAAGGTTTCTTCTAAGACTTCAGCTTGTTTTTCTAACTCTTTTTTAATAGTTGGATGATCTATTTTAGCAGGGTCTGTTAAAAGATCAGCTGATGGTAGATGATATGGATTTTTTAATTTATCTAAAAAGGTTGGTTTTTTATATTCTAAATCAGTTATTTTTGTATTAATTTTAACGTTTTTCTCTTTTATATTTTTGTCTTCTGATTTTGGTATATTTTTTTCTGTTTGAATAATTGGCAGAGTCTCTCTTATTTTAACTTGAGTTAAAGGAATCTTTTTCTTTAATTTTTGTTTTTCTCTCATTCTAGAAATCTTATCGAAGATAAAAATAATAAATCTTTTTAAAAGTTTTTGTTTTTTTCTTTTTTTAGTTTTGGATTTTGGCCTTTTTATAAATACCTTTTTTGCATTTGAAATTACATTCATTCCTGTAAAAAGCAAAAATGAAATCATGCAAGATGATGAAAAAATAAGCATTGAGCCAGTAGAGCTCAAAATTTTTTGCAAATTAAAAAATGGTAGATCTTTATAGATATAATAAAATATTTGACCTCCCAGAAAATGTCTGTTTTCTACATGAGGATATGGCAGATATTTATATATCTGATCTGTAAATATTTTATTTTTGTAAGCTTGCATTAAATGAGGATATTTATCTGCGTAAATGCTTAAGAGAAAGCAAACAGATACTAAAAAAGTAAAAAAACTAATGGTTTTGAATACAAAATTATCTAACTTTTTATCTGAGATATATTTTATTCCAAGCCACCCTAAATATAAAGGAAGTAAAAATGATGCAAATCCAAAAAGATAACTAGAAAAATAAGCAGACCAATAACCTAAAAATCCAAGCCAATTTAAGGAAGGCATATCTTTTACAAAACTAAGAAGAGATAAAAATAATAATAGAGTTAAAGATAGAATCAAAAGTCCTCTAGCTTCAAAATTTTTATTTCTTTTTTTCTTTTTTGAAGATTTTTTTATTTTTGGCTTTGATAATCTTTTTTTTCTAACTTGCTTTCTCATATTTTTAGTTTATAGCATTTAAGAAAATAAAACTAAAGATTGCTAAGCAAAATAAATAAATTGCAAAAGGTCTTAATTTTTTATTGGTATCTATAGAAAAAATGTATCTAATTGCAAAAATACCTACTAAAAATGACGCTAAAAATCCAATTATATAAGAAGATATAGCTAAATTATAAGTTGTTTCTTTTTTTAAAAAATGTTTCAAACTCTCTAAAAATGAGCCTCCCAAAATTGTTGGAATAGCAAGTAAAAATGAAAATCTTATAGCTTCAGATAATTTCCAACCTCTAAAGTAAGCTGATGTTATTGTAAATGCACTTCTAGAAATCCCTGGAATTAAAGCTAATGCCTGCATGATCCCAATTAAAAGCACATCTTTGATTTTTCTTCTATGAGTTAAAGGCTCGATCTCTTTGATTTTTAGTTTTGAAGCTACAAATAAAAAAATACTAGTTATTAATAAAAAAAAAGGCAGAAAATACGTTTCAGAGAAAAATTCTCTAACAGGTTTTAAAAGAAAATAAAATGGAAAAAGAGGCAAAATAGCAAAAATAAATAAAGATGCTTTTTTTTTGTCTTTTAAAATTTTAAAAATCTCTTTTCTTAAAAATATGATACTCGCAATCAAAGTTCCTAAATGACAAACCAAATCAAATAAATATAGATCATTTAAAGCATCTGATTTAAAAAAAAGTTTTGCAAGCTTTAAATGAGCAGATGATGAGATCGGAAAAAACTCTGAGATTCCCTGGATTATGCCGAGGAAGAGAGATTCAAAAAAATTCAAAAGATCTAACTATAGTTATATATTAGTAAAACTGGGCGAACGACGGGACTCGAACCCGCGACATCCGGAATCACAATCCGACGCTCTAACCAACTGAGCTACGATCGCCATAAATTTTAATATATTTTGACTTAAAGTGCCATTTTAAGTCAAATCAGAATCTATCAACAACTTTATTGGGTTTTTCTATAAATAATTACAGAATTCAGGGGTATTTTCGTTTGTTTGTAAAATTTTTAAATAATATCTTAACATCAAAAAAGATGTTATTATTATTCCTAAGTAAATTATTACAAATTCAAATGAAACACTTTTATATCTCAAATAAAACTCTATTTTTGCTGGTGGATATGTGATTAATTTTAAAATGAATTTTGTGAAATAGGTATTTATGTAATTTATAGCTAAACTCAAAAAAGGAAGTGCAAAATGAAAAATAAATCCAAAAATTGTTAAAACCATAGCAAATCCAACTAAAACAGGAATGAATAAATTATAGATGAAACTTAAATATGAGAATTTGTGAAAATGATATAAAATAACAGGAATTATAAAGATATTTACAGTTAATGAAAGAGTGATGCCATCTCTTATAAAACAAAGTAATCTATATCCGATTTTTGATGAAATATTTAGCTCAGTTATCTCATAAGAGTTTCTTTTTTTTAAGATTTTTGAAAAAACGCTAGATACGGTTCCAAATGATAAAAGTATCGCAAATGAACTTAAAAAGCTTAACTGAAAGCCAATTTTAAAAATGTTTGTTGGATCTATTAATAGAATTATAATTAAACTGATACCGAGTGCATTTAGGGCAAAATATCTTCTATTTGCTATCGATGCAAAAAGAGCTATTTGAATCATCATAAAAGCTCTTTGAACCGATATGAGAGGCCCTATGAATAAAAAATATAAGCTAACTAAAAATATTAAAATGTAAATAACTTGCTTTTTTGGGAGAAATAGATTTAAAAAGTAAGAAAAAAATAGAGTGAATATCCCAAAATGAAATCCTGATATTGCTAAAACATGTTGAAGACCTATTTTTGAAAAACTATATGCTAAAAATTTGCTTGAGTTTTCACCTGTAATTAAAGTGTATAAAAATAAAGCTGAGTTTCTATCAAAAATAGATTTCTTTAGGAAATTTTCAAAATTCTTTTTAAGGGAAAATCTAAGATTTGCAAGATTTTTAATCTGCTTTACTTTTTTTAAGTTGTTTAGGCGGAATTGAAATTGAAAATTATCTCTAGGGATTAATGTTCCTTTTACTTCATATAAATAGTTCGAGGGGAGTTTTTTTTTGGAAAAAATAGAAGTTTTTATGTTTTTTGTGAATTTGATTTTATCAGAGTTAAATGATTTTAAAGTGCCACTGTAGATGTAGTATCTTCTATTAAAACTATAGGTTTCTTTTATTGAAGAAATTTTAAAAAAGCCAACTCCGTTTAGTGGCTCTTTTATCTTTTTGATATCGCTATAAAAAAATAGAGAATAAAAGAAAGCAAAAAAATAAAAAAAAGCTATTAAAAAAAGTTTTGTTTTATTTTTTATTCCTAAGAGTAAAAGCAGAAAAATTATAGCTGAAATTAGATACAAAAATAAGTTATTTAAAAGGCAGCTCGAAGCTCCTAGTAAAAAAAATAAACCATATAAAAGCGATGGATAAAAGTAAAAAAAATCAGCTAAAAATTTTAAATTTTTCATTTTTTTTTAAATTTCTAAATTTTAAATTGTTTTTTTATTTTGATCTCAAAAATCATTTTTTAAAAATAAAAATTTCTTTTTTTTAAAAAAATAATTAGTTAAGATGGAAATCTAGCTAGAGATGGTTTCATGAATCGTTTGGCTTTTGAATATTTTAAGAAAAATTTTGATAGTGGGTTTGAAGATGTAATCATTGTCGATACAAAAACCCATAAGTTAGACGATCTTCAAAAGTTGTCAAAAAACTTTCCAAAAGCATGGTATGAACTAGCGAGTTTAAATACTTCTGATCGTATCGAATTCTCTACAGAGTTTTGTTTGAAAACTCTTCCCTATACACCGAATACTTATCAATTAGTTTATGACTTTTTTTTAAAGCTAGAAGATGTATCTATAATTTTAACAAAGAAAAAAAAATACCCATATAGAGTTGAGCTTGTCTATAGCATGCAAAATGATGCTTTTTTCAGAGGTCAGCCTCCTCTTAGAGATGAAAAAATTAGTCAAATTAATCGTAAATTTAATGATATGCTGCCAAGAGACTATTTAAAATTTTTAAAAATACATTCAGGCTTTGCTAAAAATTCAGATACTGGAATAATAGAAGCCGAAAATATTTTTGAAATTACAAAACACATGCAAGATTTAATGAAAAGTCAAAATAAAACGATTAAATCAAACGGGGGGATTATAGATCCTAAGAATCTCATATTTTTTTATCAAACCTATGACAAGATGGATTTTCAGTGCTTTTTATCTTCTTGGTATCCAATTTCTGAGATGGGAAATGTTTATTTTTCTTATATCGATTCTGCGATTTCTAACTATAAAGATAACTCATTTGAAAATTTAAGTTTTCCTACTTTTTTAAATTGGCTGATGTTTTATTTAGAAATAATGGATTTTGAATGATTTATAGAGTTGAAGATTTTTATAAAAAACATAAAAACAGCTTAAAGCTAGAGCTGTTTGCTGGAGAAAAAGGTTTAAAAAAGAGAATAAAAAAACCGGAAGTTCACCGGCCTGGTCTTAGCTTGACAGGCTATATCAAAAATTATAAATCTTATAGAATTTTAGTAATAGGAAAAGGGGAGATTCAGTATCTAAAAGAGTTAGATCCCAAAAAAAGACTCATAAGACTTAGAGAAATTTTAACAAAGGATACTCCTGCTGTTATAATTTCTAAAAAAATAACACCTTTAAAAGAATTAAAAATTGTTTGTGATCAACACTCGATAGCTCTTTTTGGATCAGATATTGAAACTATGGCCCTTATTAGTAAAATGATTATCGATTTGAGCTATGAGTTTTCTCAAACTAAAACAATGCATGGTACATTAGTTGAGGTTTTTGGGATGGGAGTTTTAATTCAAGGCGAATCTTCTGTTGGAAAAAGTGAAGCCGCTTTAGGGCTTTTAGAAAAAGGACATAGATTAATCTCGGATGATGTTGTTAAAATTAGAAAAAAAGATGAAAATTCTCTAATTGGATCAGGCCCTGAGATTACTAGACATCTAATGGAAGTTAGAGGCCTTGGAATTATAAATGTTGCCCATCTATATGGCGCTGTATGCGTAAGAGAAAATATAGTTTTAGATATCGTTATCAAATTAGAACCATTTGATCCAAGCCATTTTTATGACAGAGTTGGTCTAGAAGATAAATGCGTTGATATTTTAGGAGTAAAGATTCCTTTTCATTTAGTTTTCGTAAATCCAGGTAGAGATGTTGTTCTATTGATAGAGACTTTAACTCTAAATCAAAGATTAAAAAATAGTGGTTATAATTCTGCTAAAGAATTTAATATAAAATTGTTACAAAAGCTTGCAAAAAGGAATGTAAATACTAGTGAGATTAGTTAAAACTTTAAAAGTTAAAAACACTTTAGGTTTGCATATCAGACCTGCTGCTAAAATTGTAAAGCTACTTCAAAACACAAAATGTGATGTTTATTTCACTTATAAAAAAGAGACTATCAATGCAAAGAGTATTATGAGTATTTTAATGTTAGCAGCTAAAAAAAATGCTCAAATTAAAGTAACAATAGATGGGCTAAATGCAATTAATCTTATGGAAAAATTAAAAGTAAATTTTGAAAAAAGATTTGGAGAGAAAAATGTCGAAAGTTGATGAAATAGTTCTTCCTGTTAGTATTTTGAGCTCAGGTGTTGGCTTTGGTAAACCTCTTTTTTTAAATTCTCAAAAAATCTTTGAAGAAAATTTTTATCTTAAAAAAAATATCGATCAAGAAATTTTAAAATTTGAAAAAGCGATAAAAAAAAGTAAAAAACAAATCTTAGAGATAAAAAAAAGCTTTGCAAATGATGAACTCAGCATCACTTTTGATATTTTAAATAGCCATTTAGAAATTTTAAATGATCCTGTTATCTTAAGTGAAGCTATCAATAGAATAAAAAAAGAACAAAAAAGCATTCAAACAATTTTAAAAGATTTACTAAATGAATATAAAAACAAGATTACCGATCCCTTTTTTAAAGAAAAGCTAGCAGACATCTCGGATGTCTTTAAAAGAGTTTTAAAAAATTTAAAACCTTCAAAAGTAGATATTTTAAAAAATATAGGAAAAAAATCGATAATTATTTCAGATGAAATTATTCCCTCAGATATCTTTGAGAGAGATTCTTTAACCATTTCAGCATTCATAAGTGTAAGAACTAGCTACAACTCTCATGCAGCTATAATCGCTAGATCTAAAAATATTCCATTTGTATCAAATATCGATATTGAAGGAATAAAAAATATTAATATGCAAGATATGATAGTTGATGCTTTTAAAGGAAAAGTGATTATTAACCCAACAAAAAAAACATCTGAAAAATATAAAAATTTTTCAATCTCAATAAAACCATCTGAAAAAGAAAAAATAAAAATTCAAAAAGATGTAAATATTTTTGTAAATATATCTTCTCTAAAAGAGGTCAATCAAATAGATGATAAAAAAATATCTGGAATTGGCCTACTTAGAACAGAGCTTTTATTTTTTAAAAAAGAGATCCCTACTCAAATTGAGCAGTTTAATGTGTATAAAAAAATAGCTAAAAACTTAAAAAATCGTCCATTTGTTATTCGCCTTTTTGATTTAGGTGCAGATAAGAATTTTTATAATATCATTGAAAATAACAAAACCTGCTTTTTCTCCTCTAGAGGAGCAGATCTTCTTTTAAAAAATAAAAAGATTTTACAAGATCAGATAACTGCGATTTTAAAAGCTAGCCTTTTTGGAAATATTTATCTTCTCATTCCTTTTGTAAAAGATTTATCTGAAATAATACTAATTAAAAAAATCATAAAATCTATTCAAGAAGATCTAAAAATATCTCCATCTACTATAAAAATAGGATCTATGATTGAAACACCTGCCGCTGCTTTAATGGTAGATGAAATAGCAAAAGAAGTTGATTTTTTATCGATTGGAACTAACGATCTTTCAAGGTATACCTTTGCTAGCAATAAAATCTCTTTAAAAGAGCTTCATCCAGCTTTAGAAAAGTTTTTTAAGATGATAATAAAAGCTGCAAAAGATTCTAATAAACCTATGTTTTTATGCGGAGAGATGATTGCAGATAAAAAGATTCTAGAAAAATTATACAATCTTGGAATCAAGAATTTTTCTGTAAGTCTAAAAAATGTTGAATTATTTTAAAATTTTTTGCTGAAATCAGGCCTTTTTCAATGTTAGAAAGAAAGGACAAGCAGCAAAATCACAATATTTCCCTTTCGCTTAGCTTATTTAATTTTATCTTTTGGTGGATTTAGAAATTTAATGAATCTTTAGCTTTTTGATATAGTACTTTATTCATCTCAATTTCAGGAGGCTTTTCATGAAATTCTTCATACTTAGTCGAGCCTGAAAAAAAACAAAAAAATAATTTTCCATCTTGTTTAAAGTTTTTATTGAAAATAAGAATTTCAAAAGTTATTATTCAAAATCTTTAAATTTTTCAATAAGGAGAGAAAAATAATGGCAAGTGCTACAGACGTAAAAATTGGTGATAATAAGAGTATCTGGAAGAGTAGTGCCTGGAATAGTGTGAAAACAGGTGTAATCTACGGGGTTGCAACCATGGTGTTATTAAATACAATTACAACAGTTGCAAGTTCTAATTTTAAAGCTTTAGAAGGAGCTAGTACAGGAATGTGTATGTATGTTATCGCAAGGCTTCTCTTACTAGGGATCTTGTTTCTCTAGCTTGTTACGGCTCTGTCTTTGGTGCTGAGGCAGGATTGCTCGCAGAGTGTACATTAAGAGTGGTCAGTGATCTAAAAGGAACAGGCAAAGAAAAAGCTATTAAACTCTATATCATTGCATTTAATGCAGGACTGTTTGCTCTCAGCCTCGACTGTAATTATAACTTATTGTGGCCTAAATTACTTTAAGTAAATAATTCTACTAAAGTGTTATTAGAAAAAACATCTAATAACAATTTAGTTTTCTATGATTTGATGCTGATGAACTTAGATGATTCAATTTTTGAGATGGATATTTATCAAATTAATCTCAATAACCGTTGTCTTTCTTCATATACAACTTGAATTGTTGATTTTTCATGAAGGGTTTCAACCCCTGCTCTAGAAACTATTCTGATTTGAGTATCTGCTAACAAGTTTGTTTGATCAAACATAAACATGCTGGCAGAATAAGTGTGCACTCTTCTTGTCACATCAAGAATATAACAATTACCGGGCTCAAAGAAAGGGTCGTCCCGACCAAGAACTAGAAAATGTTGGTTTTGATCATAAATTTCTTGCGTTTTTCTAGGATAAGAACTTAGATCGGTATCAGTAGTAAATTGGACCCATTGTCCAATTTCTAAAATTCTAGAATAATAATTTAGATCGTTATTAGTAATAAATTGGCCACATTGTCTAACAGGTAATTCAAATCCCCCGCCATCACAAGACATAACTTTTCTTTCTTTGTTTTGATTGATTAAATAATAATTATCTTTAAAATCCAAGCATGTTATTTAAATTGCCCTCTTCTTCTTCTAGTTTGCTAAAAGCATCTTTGTGAGCTTGGAAGATTAAATCTTGAAGTCCTTCTACATCTGAAGGATCTATACACTCTGGATCAATTTTTATATTTTTTAGTTCTTTTTCACCACTTAGAGTAATTTTTACAAGTCCATTAGCTGCTATGCCTTCAACTTCTTTATTTTTTAGATCCTCTTTCATTTTTTCCATTTGCTCTTGCATCATTTTTGCTTGTTTTTTCATTTTAGAAAATCCGCCGCCCATAAAAAAAATCTCCTTTTTAGCTTTTGTTTATAGCATCTAACTCAACTTGAGTGAATTTTAAAAGAGTATCATAGTGAGATTGCTCTTTTGTATTTATAACTTTTATATCTTTAGTTTTTGATAGACTAAAATTTACTTTTTCATATTGATGTTTGTTTGCTTGTTCTAGAGGAGGTTTTTCTTGCTTTATGGGCTCATTTGTAGATAAAGGTTTTTGAGGCTCTTGCTTAATAACTGGTTTTTCTTCAGATGTTTTTGATTCCTTAGAGAGAGAGGTCTTATGAGATACTATTTTTACATTTTTCTCTAGCTCGATTAGTCTTTTTACTAAAAGATCTATAGGGATGATATTTTTGCTTTTAATAATCTTTAAAATTAAAGTCTCTAAATGTATTTTTTTAAATGAATTCTTATTTACAGATATCGCATTTGTTAAAAGATCTAATATGTAAAAAAGCTGTTCTTGAGAATAATAAGTTATAGACTCTAAATATTTTTTTTGAGAACTTTCAGATAAAAAATTTAAGCCGTTTTTATTTAGTTTTAAAATTAAAAGATTTTTGAAATGCGATGTTAACTCTTCTACAAAATAAGATAGTTCTTTTCCAGAGGTGTATATTTGCTCTACAAACTCAAATGCAAAATATGAATCTTTTTCGAAGATTTTTTTATCAAGTTCAAAAAAACAATCAGGATTTATAAAACCAAGCGCTTGATTAATGTAGCTAAGTGTTATTTTTCCTTCACTATAGCAAAAAAGTTGATCTAATAGGGATTCTGCATCTCTTAGAGATCCTTCAGAAAAATTTGCTATTTGATATAGAGCATCTTTTTCTGTCTCTTTTTTAAGCTCATTTGAAATGCTTTCTAATTTTTTTATGATTAGATCTGTAGATATTCTTTTTAACTCAAATCTTTGACAGCGAGAAATTATCGTAGCTAAAACTTTATGTGGCTCTGTTGTCGCAAAAAAGAACTTGATGTTTTCAGGAGGCTCTTCTAGCGTTTTTAAAAGGGCATTAAATGCTTCTTTAGTGAGCATGTGAACTTCATCTATGATATAAATTTTATAGTTGCCGGAAGGGCTGTATCCTATCGTATCGTTGATTTGACGAATGTCATCAATCCCTCGGTTCGATGCTCCATCAATTTCAATAACATCTAATGATCTAGAAGCTGTTATCTCTTTGCAGGATTGACACAAGTTGCATGGTTCAATATCTTCATTTAAATTTTTGCAGTTTAGAGCCTTTGCAAAAAGTCTTGCAAGTGTGGTTTTGCCGGTTCCTCTTGTTCCTGAAAAAAGATATGCGTGAGCTGCTTTTTTGAAACGGATTGCATTTTTTATTGTTTTTACAATAGATGTTTGTGCTACAACTTCTTCAAAAGTTTGTGGCCTATATTTTCTTGCGAAAATTTGATATTTTTCATTCATAGTTTAATTTTTTTGCTTTATTATAATATATTTTTAGCGAAAATTATTTATTCGTAAAGGAAAATTATATTTATCGAAATCATGATTTGGTGTATCAATAGTGTAAGATATTTTTTTTATTATGAGTGATATCGTTAAAAACATTTTAAGAAAACTAAAAAAGAATGATCTTGGTGTTAGATTAATTTTAGCTTTAGTCTTTTGGTTGTGCCTCACCTTATTTTTACATTTTAAGCAGATCAAATTAGATGTTATAGATCTACACTCTAATTCAAATAGATATGTGGTTTCTCAAATAAATTTTGATTATCCAGATGATGAAGCGACAATACTCTCTAAGCAAAAAAAAATAGCCGATATTAATTCAATATATTTTATCGATGCAAAACAGATAAAATTAAAAAGAATAAATTTTGAAAATTACCTAATAGATAATCCAAAGTGGAAAAATCTTCCATCTATAAGTTATGAAAAAATGAATGATCTTGTGGATCGTTTTGAAAATACCCTTATAGCTTCAAGATTTAGTGATGCTAAAACTATAAAAAGAATGAAAAACCACAAAATTGATATTACAAATTATATAGCCCTAAATCATGAACACAAAAAAGAATTTCCTCTCCCAAAAGGTTATTTTTCTATATTTGCTAAAAAATTAGAAAATGTTCCTGAAAAAACTCTAGATTTTATGGAAAACTACTTTGAGAAAAATGATTATAAACTAACTTTGGACTATTTAACTTTATCAAAAGTAAAAAAACTAATAGCAAAAAATGTAGCTCAAAAATATTCCCATATAAGCGCAGGGGAGTTAATTATTGGCTCTAATGAAAAAGTTACAACTAAACATTTAGCTATTATGCAGGCTATGAAAGCCGCTTTAGCAAAAAATAGAAATTTATTTGAGCCACTGACTATTCTTGGCAATATTTTAATGTCTTTTGTTTTTATTTCTTTAGCTCTTTTTTATTTAAGGTTAGAGCAACCAAAAATACTAAAGTCTATAAAACAGCTGTCCTTGATTTTTATTATTTTGATTTTAACACTTCTCAGTGCTAAAATTATGGAGTTTGTTCTCTTAAAAAGTACAAGCTCTTTTGTAGAAGCAACTCGCTATCCAATAATTGTTCCTTTTGCTGCTTTATTATTTAGTATTTTATTTAATATGAGAATATCTTTATTCTTCTCTGCTGTTCTTTGTATTGTTGTCGCATTATCACTAGCTGTTGAACATACCTCTTTTTTAACAATAAATTTAGTTACTTCTTTGATAGTAATTGTTGCTACTAAATGTATGCGAAAAAGAACTGAAGTATTTATCGTTTGTGCAAAATGTATGCTAGGTGTCATTCCAATTATTTTAGCTTCTAGCTTTATTAAAAATAGATTGTTTCATTTAACTCTACTTACCAACATTACGAGCTCGGTCTTTTTTTTAGTGATTATCGGCATTATGGTGGTAGGGCTTCTTCCCGTTTTAGAAACTATTTTCGATGTTCTTACCGACATTACTTTAATGGAATATATGGATCCTAACAATGAACTTCTAAGGCGTATTACTTTAGAAATACCAGGCTCATATCAACATTCATTAGTACTTGGTAATCTAGCGGAAGCTGCTGCTCAAGAAATTCATGCAAATGCTCTTTTTTGTAGGGTCGCTACCCTATATCACGATATAGGAAAATTAACCAATCCCAATTACTTTATAGAAAATCAAGGATCCGGTGTAAATATTCATCAGCTTTTAACTCCTGTAGAATCTGCAGAAGTTATTATCTCTCACGTTACCGGAGGAGAGATGCTTGCTAAAAAATATAGGCTTCCAAAACAGATCATAGATATTATAAAACAACACCATGGTACTACTTTAGTATATTATTTTTATAGAAAAGAAATGGAAATTAAAGAAGAAATAGATCAAATAGATGAAGTCCAGTTTAGATATCCAGGACCAAAACCAAGATCAAAAGAAGCTGCAATTATTATGATTGCAGATGCTATGGAAGCTGCCGCTAGATCTTTAGAAGAAATTACAGAAGAAATTTTGTCTTCGTTAATAAATAAAGTAGTAAAAAATAGAACAGACGATGGTCAGTTCGATGAGTGTTCTTTAACATTTGAAGAGATGAAAATAGTAAAAAAATCAATCGTTAGAACTCTTTTGCTAACAAGACATTCTAGAATAAAATATCCAGAGCAAAAACAAGAAAAATTAAGGTTTTACCTAGAATCTTATTTAGCTGATAAAAGTGTTTAGAGTTTTTTTAAATTTTTTGTAAATATTTTCAACAAATTATTAGATAAATACAGTTACTTAAAAGTACTACTTTTCATTCGCAGAACTTATTTGGCCATTTATACTGATACCATTTCTAAAATTTAAGTATTAAAATTTTAGAAATGGTATTAGATGCTTGTTCAATTGCAGGGAATAATTTTGTTGATGAAAAAGAAGCTATAAAAAATTTATGTACAAGAGAATGGGTCGGTAATTTTACTAGTTAAATTTTAGAAATGGTATGATGTTATATTTGGCCAAATGTATAGATATTATAAAACAACACCATGGCACTACTTTGGTTTATTCTTTTTATAGAAAAGAAATAGAAATTTAAGATTTCATTTCAAGTTCTATTGCATCAATGAGAACATCTAAATGCATATCACATTTTTTTATGTCATTTTTTAAATCGGTTATGTTTAGCTCTTGAACTTCTACATAAATTTTTACTTTAGGCTCTGTTCCAGAAGGTCTTATTACAATTTTACTATTATCGCTTAGCCAAAATCTTAAAACATCAGAGGAGGGAAGGGTTATAAATGTTTTTGTTTTAGTTTGAAGATCTAAAGTTTCTGAAGTTTTATAATCATCGATAAAAGCTACAGTTTCATTAGCAATTGTTTTAAGAGGATTATCTCTTAATTTTTCCATTAAGTTTTTCATTTTCTCGAAATTTTCTAAAGTTGGTTCAAATGCAATAGATGCTTGTTTTTCTCTATAAATTCCATGTTTTTTATAAAGATCATATAATAGATCTATTAGAGTTTTATTCTCTTTTTTAGCATCAGAGGCTATTTTAGCTATTAGAAGCGCAGCTGAGATAGCATCTTTATCTCTTGCAAAAGCATGAATTAGATAACCTAAAGACTCTTCTGCACCAAATAAAAATTCAAAAGAATTATCCATTTCCCACTCGTGAATTTTTTGAGCAATATATTTAAATCCAGTTAAAACATCGATTGAATGAATATCATAAGATTCGCAAATTCTTGTAAAAAGCTCTGTTGTAACAATTGTTTTGATGGCAGCTGTTTTTGAATATAGAGATTTTGATTTGCAAAGGTAGTCTAAAATTATGCAAGAGAGTTCATTTCCAGATAAAATAAAAACTTCATTATTATGATTTATAACAGCTCCAACTCTATCTGCATCGGGATCTGTTGCTATAAAAATATCTGCATTTTTTTCTTTTAAATATTTTATTCCAATCGCTAGAGTCTTTTTTTCTTCGGGATTTGGTCTTGGAGCATTTGTAAAATTTGGATCAATAGCTTCTTGCTCTTTTACAATAAAAATATCTTTAAAGCCGAGCTCATTTAAACATTTTGGTATTAGAGCAATTCCTGTGCCATGAAAATTAGAATAAATGATTTTGAGATTTGGATTTTCTATTTTGTTTTTAAATAGACCTAAAGAAAATAGATTTTTTATATAAGCATTATCAACTTCTTCTAAAATAAATTCGATTAGAGGATTTTTTATAGTATCTACAATTTTTACCTTTTCTATTGAATCAATTTTTTTATATTCAGAAATTATTCCAACGTCGTGAGGAGGTAAAACTTGTCCTCCGTCTTTCCAATAGACTTTATAGCCATTGTATTCCTTTGAATTGTGTGAAGCTGTTATCATGATTGCTGAGGTGCAATTTTTAAACCTACATCCAAAAGATACGATTGGAGTTGGCCTTAGCTCTTTTAAAAGATAAGCTTTTATTTTATTTGCAGCTAAAACTTTTGCAGCCTCGAAAGCAAAAAGCTTTGAGTTTTGTCTATTATCATAACCTATCAATACAGAAGGATCTTTAAGATTTTGAGATAATATATAATTACAAAGAGCTTGAGTTGCTATTGCTATCGTGTATTTGTTTAACCTATTTGTTCCAACTCCCATCTTGGCTCTAATGCCACCTGTTCCAAAATTTAGAGTATCTGAAAAAGCAATGAATAGTTCTTTTTGATTTTCTTTGATAAGTTTTTTTATTTCATTTTTAGTCTCATCATCAAATGGTCCTTCTAACCAAGTTTGAATTCTTTTTTTAGCAGAAGAGTTTTGATCCATTTTTTATCCCTAAATTAAAGAGTCTTTTATGTTTAATTTTTAAAAGATTTGATTTAAAAAATCAAAATAAATCATCAGATCTTTTTATTTATTTCTTCAGATGAATATAACTTGCCAGTTTTATCATCAATACCTGGGCAGTGATTTTTTTCTCCTTCCCAACTATTTGGAGATTTTAAAATGCTTTTCCAGAAAGGAAAAGTTTTACATTGCCCTGGTCTTACATCATAGATTTGACATTTTTTATCTTTTAAAAAACAACAATCATAATTTTTGAAATTTTCTATAAGTGAGATTTTTTCTTTTATAGATCTGGTATATTTTTTTAAAAAATCCTTTTTTGAAATTTTTAAAAATTTTGAAACCTTTTCAATGTCAATATCTTCTAACCAAACATATCCAGGAGCTCCGCTGCAGCAGTTTGCACAGTTTTTTAAACATTTAAAATAAAGGCCTTCTTTATACCACGTCATATTTTTTTTTAAGATCTATGAAAAATTAAACTGATTTTCTTTATCTTTTTGCCAAGTATTATCTTTTAAAACATGACTTTGAATAACACATTTATCATCTTCAATTTGTAAGATATTAAATGATGCATTTTTTTTATGAGATGAGCACCCTGAGCAAATCATAATGGGTAAATTTTCTTTGTTTATAATTGAGCTTTTGTGAGTATGACCATGTAAATATAACTTTATGTTAGGGTAGCTTTTTAAAATTTCTAATAAAGCATTGCTTCTTTTTAAAAGCTTTCTTTTCGGGGCTTTGTAAAATATTGGAAAATGATTTGAGATAATTATGTTTTTATCTTTTGGTATCTTGTCTAAGATGGCTGTTAAGTCTATTTGCATTTCTTTTGAAAAAAGACCAGAGGCTGAAAAAATAGGAGTAACTAATGTTGTATCTAAACCTATATATACCCAATTCTTACTAAGATTGTGAAAATGAATCTTTTTATGTTTTGTATCTAATATATTTTGGCTTTTTAAAATGTTTTTAAAATATGAATTTTTTAAAGCTTTTTTTGTATATGTATCATGATTTCCAGGAATTAGGAAAAATTTGATGTTTTCATCAAATGAATCAATAAATTCTTTTGCCTTTTCAAATTCCTTTTTTAATGAAGTAGAGCTTAAATCTCCTGTTATTAAAATATTTTTTACATCTAAAGATTTTAAAAGTTTTGGTAGCTTAAAGAGATGTGTATCAATATAGGATCTTTTTCTTGTAATAAGAAGATTTGCTGTTCCAACAAACCTTTTTAAACTTAAAGGCAATATACTTATCTTTGAGAAATGTAGATCTGATAAATGGGCTATTGTAAGCATAATAAATAAGTAATAATACTATATAAGTTATTTGTTTTTAAAAACTTAAATTAATTATAGCCTGTTTTGCCTTTTAATTAAAGACGAATTTGCTTTTTGTTCGATCTTGCTCTAATTACAGGGGTTCTGCCCTTCATCTTCTTGTTTTTCTCTTCAACACTTAAATGCTCTGGGGCCTTTTTCTTTCTTGTTTTTCTCTCTATACTTTTGGTTTTTTTTACCTTTTGTCTGTTTTGCTTTGAAGAGACCTCTTTTCTGTAGTTTTTTTCATAACCTTTTTCTTCCTCTGTCTTCTCTTTAGTGACTTTTTTCATGAACTTCATCATATTGCTTGGCGTATCTTTCATACTTCTCCCTCCCTCTTATCTATAATTTTATTATTTATTTTAATTACTAATCAACTAGATAATACAATAGATTAACTATGAATAATTTATATAATTATTAAGACAATTAAATTAAAATAATTAATTTTAATTAAAATATAAGTCTTTTAGTTACAGCGGATTGAGTCGAAAGTTTTTAAAACTTTTCTGATGCTTATGAACTTTTGAAAGTACTTTTCTCTAAGCCTAAATCCTTTAAGATTTAAAATTAATGAAGAGGGAGAAATTATATTGGTTTTTAGCCAACTTCCTTGCCATTTTTTGGCCATTTTTTGACTTTTGGCGATCATAATATGATCAATTTTGAAAAGTGATGCTAAATGCACAGCTAAAGAATCATTTCCAATCAAATAAGATGATTCGTAAATATATGAAGCAAAATCGCTAAGTGTTTGAAATAAAGGAAGATCTAAGCCTAGCTTTTGTACAAAAAGCCACTTCTCTCTCTCTTTTGGAGCAACTGAAATCACACATTTAAATCCCTTATTTTTAAGCGTTTTTGCAAGTTTTATGAATTTATTTTTGCTCCAACATTTTTTTTCATCTGAACTAGTTGGTTGAATAATTACTCTTTTTGGATATTTTTTATGTATTAGATTTTTAGGAATTACAAGCCCTGTATCTAATAGGGTAGATTCTAAAATTTTTTTATCTAAAATATTAATAGTTTTGTTTAAATGAACAGCGGAAAACTTTTGAAAGTTTTTAGCTAAACTCTTTGCTATTGGAAGATTATCTGATAGCGAGATATCTAAGGGAGAAAGAGGTGAAAATTTTGATTTGTTATATCTAAAATATATTATGCTTAGTTTATTTTTTATCAGTTTTTTTAAGTCGTTTATTTTTTCTATTTTTACTTCATCTTGCTGCAGAAAAATATGATCGTATGAATCTAAATCTTTTTTAGTAAATTTTTTAAAATGATAAAATGGAAACCATCTTTTTAATGAATAAATATTATCGTGTAAAATAGTAACATCGTATCCAAATTTTTTTAATTGGTTTGCTGATGTCATTAAAAGAAGAGCATCACCAATAGTATCAACCGGTATAATAGCTGCTTTTTTCAAGATTTACTCTCTCAAAATATTGTAATTTCACTAATCAGAGCTCTTGTTTTAAAAGAGGTGATTTATTTTATAAAAATTTTTAAAAAACTATAGCTTTCGCTTCAAATCCATCTAGCTTTATTTTAAATTTCGAAGAAAAAAATGATTTATCTTCTTTTTTATTTGTTATTATATTTTTAGCTCTAGAATATTTAATTTGTGTGATATCAACTTCTTCTTCAATAGGGTCTTTTGAAAAATTCAATGCTATCATTAAGAGCGATTTATCATAGAGTTTGTATGTAGCTACGTATAAAGGAGCGTTTTTGGTGTCTAAAATATCTAAAATCCAAGCTAAATTTATCTTGTAATTTTTTCTAACTTTTAACATCTTTTTTAAAATAGATGCATATGACATGGGATCTTTTAGTTGATCTAATAAAGATCCATATAAAGTCTTAGCTTTGGGTAGATGAGATGCACTAAATTTTGAATCACTAACTCCAAGGAGATCATATGCCCCTCTGTTTACCCAACGATTATCTCCATCTTTTATTAAGTCTTTTATTTGCTCTGGTTTTAGAGGATAAGCTCCAACTAGATCCCAACCAGATACCATGAAAATGCCAGGTTGCATAGCGTTGAAAAAAGTTAAAAGAAGATGGGCCTTTTTAACCGTTTCTTTTTCATCTTTTGTCATAGAAAAAATATCTTCATACCCCAAAGCTGCTGCGCAAAGACCAACCATAGTAGTGCATGGCCCATTGCCACTTGGTAAAATATATGGAGTTTTTTTTGTTAAAATTTTTGAGAAATCTTCATCTCTAATTTTTTCTCTAATCTCTTTTCCAGTATATTGCTCCCCTTTGTAAGGGAATTCTTTTTCTGCATTGACATCAAATTCAACAAGCTCATATGTAATCTCATCATGGTTTTGAAGTGCGTGAATAAATCTAATAGGGGATATTTTAGCATTGTTCATCAAAGCTAAATTAAGCCTTAAAAAATCAGCGTCTTCAGAGATTAAAGCGTGTACATATGCTGTTCTTGTTATAAAATCATAGGAAAAATCAGATCCTAATTTTAACATGGTTTTCATATCTTCAATTGTAAGATTCAGCTCCTGATATGTAAAACCACCGTATTCTTTTGAAAAATTACCAAGTTTTCTAGTTAACATAGAAATTAAATTAGTTGATACCAAAGATAGAGGATGTCCTTCAGACCACGCTTTTTCTTTCCCTGGTTTTTTCTCAATTCCTAAAAAACCATTTGCATCTAATCTAAGACCATCATTTTTTAAAACTCCAACAGAATCCATGATATCGCCAGCGATGAGTCTATTTGCTGCAAAAGTAGGATCTAACCAATTAAGAGATGGTTGGCCTGCTTTAAAGTAGTGTAGATATACCCATCTTCTTTTTTTGCCGTCTGCACCTATTATTTCTTTGGTTGCATCCCAATTTGTAACTTTAATCCCAGGCTCTGCAAAAATAACTCTTTGAAGTCTACCTACTATATATCCTTTTTCTTTTAACTCATCGACTTCATCAAAGCTTAAATTTTTAGAAAAATTATCTGTGCCGACATTTGGAAGAATAGACCAGTCTTTTTTATCTATCTCTACCATAGTGTATAGGCCTGGATAATCTTTATAATTCATTAAAGCTAAAACAAAATCATATCCAAGTCCTGTATGACCAGGCACTAAATCTCCAACAATTGCAGCTTTATAAGAGTGAATAGTTTTTGCCATTTGAAGATATTGAGCTTGAGTACCGAAATTTTGATCTATTTTTAAACTCATCCTATCATATCCGCCATCAACAGAAGGTGTGTGTTTACCAGTTATAATGCCGCCAGCTTCTTTCATAGGGCCTGTATGAATGCCTTCAATTCCAAGGTCTGTTAAAACACTCCAAAGCTTTGGATCAGCAAGCGTTTCAATAACAGTTTTGCCTTTTTCAGTAATTATAGCTCTTGCATATGAATCTAACCAAACAGATGTTCTTTCACAAATCTGTTTAGGCCTTGGAAGACCGTATTCATGTTGCCATTGAGTTTTTTTCCCGGAGTAGTTTTTTGCAAGCATTTCAGAGGTATATAAAATTGATTCTTTTTCAAGTTCATCTACATTGAAATTTTCAAAAGAAAAAGAAGATAGGATTAAAAAGAAAAAAGCTAAAAATAGATGTTTCATTAAAAAACCTAATTTTTTTTTAACTTAAACATATAAAAAAAAAATGGTCTATGTCAATTAAAAAACTCTGAAGATTTATTTAATTCTTCAAAATTTTTATAAAAAATTGGTTTTTTATAAAAAATTATTTTTCTTCTTTTGCATCAGCAATCAAAGCATCTGATAAAAGTACAATCTTTGCAATCGATACAGCCTGAATTAAAGATGTCTTAATTACTTTTGCAGGATCGATAATTCCAGTTTTGAAAAAATCTTCTATCTTTTCACTAACTACATTAAAACCAAATGATTTTTCCTTTTTTAATAGCTTTTCTATTATCAAATGATAATCTATTCCTGCATTTGAAATTATTTGTTTTAAGGGTGCTAAAAGAGCCTGTTTTAAAATAGCTACTCCAATTTTTTCATCTTTTGATAGATCTGTAAAATCATCTAAAATATCTTTTGCTCTTAAAAATGAAATTCCACCACCTGCTACTATTCCATCTTCAATAGCTGCTTTTGTCGCATTTAAACTATCTTCATATTTTTGTCTTTTCTCTTTGAGTTCGCTATCCGATGCTGCCCCAACTTTGATTATTACAACGCCGCCTTTTAGTTTTGAAATTCTTGCATCTAATTGATCAATATCAACATCATCTTTTGAGTTTTGTTTTTCTTCTTCTAATAGTGCTATTCTTTTTTTAAGGTTTTTTCCTGTTCCTCCAATAATTAAGGTTTTATCTTTTGTTATTACTACTTTTTGAGATTCTCCAAGATCTTCAAATGTAGCATCTTTTAAAATAAGACCCTTATCTTCACTAAAATATGTGCTGCCAGTGAGGCATGCTATATCTTCTAAAACATCTTTTCTTTTATTTCCAAAACCCGGTGTTTTAATAGCTGCAACTTTCATTACTCCTTTGATATTATTTATTACTAAAGTAGCCAAGGTATCTGAATCTATCTCATCTGCTATAATTAAAATCTCTTTAGATGTAGAAGTTGCTGTTTGTAAAATAACTAAAATATCTTGAATAGTGTGTATCTTTTTATCAGTTATTAAAATTTTGGGATTTGTCATCTCTACTATCATCTTTTTAGCATCTGTGCAAAAATAGGGACTTAAATAACCCCTTTCAATCTCCAATCCTTCTGTGATTTCTATTTCAGTCTCGTTTTTATTTCCACTCTCAATTGTTATGCTCGCTTTTTTCTCAGCTTTTATAAAACTATCTAAAATATCTTCACCAATTTTTTTATCGCCAGATGCAGAGATAGTTGCTATATTTTTAATATCTTCATCGCTTTTTATTTTATCAGACAACTCATCGATTTTTTCTAAAACTTTTTCAAGTGCTTTTTCCAATCCCTTTTTTATACAAATTCCAGAAGCTCCAAATGCGATCTGTTTCATTCCTAAATTTATGATAGATCGTAAAAGAACAACTCCTGTTGTAGTGCCATCGCCGCAAGAGGTTTTTATCTTTTGAGCTACTTCCTTAGCAAGCTTTGCTCCCATATCTTCAAAATCATCTTTTAAATCAATGTCATCGATAACAGAATTTCCATCATTTGTGATCTTTGGCATAGCCCAAGAAGATATAGCTACGTTTCTTCCTTTTGGGCCTAATGTTACCGAAATAACATCAGCTAATTCATTTATTCCCTTTTTTAGTTTCTCTCTAGCTTGCTCATCAAAGATAATCTCTTTCGGGTTTGAAGACATTTTTTTACTCCTAAATTTTAAAATTTTTATAAATTTCAAGTTTATAATTTAATAAAAGAATAATTTAGATAGTTTTTTGTTTATTTTCAACAAGGGGTTTTAAAAATTAGGATAGAAATAATAATTTTTTGCATGAATAGCTCTTGACATACTCCAATATTTAAAGAACATTGGAATATGTCAAAAAAAATTATTTTAATATTAGCTTTCTAATTTAATAGCGTTTTTTTAGCTTTCAATGATGGCGCTGAAGGTTCATGTGTAGGAACATTAGGAAGTTGTAGCTCTTTTTCTAAAGATGGAGCTGAAGGTGCAAATGAAGTAACCATAGGAAATTTTGGAATTTGTAGATTGTTTTCTGAAGAGGAGACTGAAGGTTGCTGTATCATAGGGACTACATCTAATTCTAGATTTATAAAGGCAATAGGATCCATGATTTGTGAAGCAAAGAGAATTTATGATGCCTAAAAGAGAGTAATAAATTCAAAAAGCTCTAAATCCAGATATTATTTAAGCATTATTTGCTCATAGATCTTTTTTTTGGATATATTCTTTATTTTTGATGAGACTTTCATAGCTTCTTTTAGACTAAGCCCATACATGCTTTGAAGAAGCTTTATACACTCTTCAATGCTCAGATCGTCAATAATTTCACCATTATTTACCACTAATACTAATTCACCCTTAAGAGGGTGGTTTTTTAAATGCTTGAGCATATCTTCAGTTCTATTAGCTATTCTCTTCTCAAATTTTTTTGTCATCTCTTTTAAAATACATACTTCTCTTTTAGGATCTAATGAAGCTATTTTTTCTAGGGTTTTTAAAATCCTTTTAGAGGATTCAAAACAAATCGATACTCCATCAAAAAAAAGCATTTTTTTTATAAAAAAATTAAGCTCACTTGTCTTTTTAGGTAAAAATCCTAAAAATTGAAATGGCTTAGTTTTAAATCCACTTAAAACCAGCGCTTGGATGATGCTACAAGGCCCTGGAATTGCTTCAACTTTGATGTTTTCTTCATAGCAAGCTTTTATAAGGCTCTCTCCCGGATCTGAAATTAATGGAGTGCCGGCATCTGAGATCAAAGCTATTATTTTTTCTTCTTTCAAATCCTTTAAAATATTTGATTGAAGTTTTTTCTCATTAAACTTATGAAAGCTAAATAACCTTTTTTTTATGTGATATCTATCAAGTAAAATTTTACTAACTCTTGTATCTTCACATAAAATATATTCGCAGTTTTTAAGAGTCTCTATAGCTCTATAGGTTATGTCTTTAAGGTTGCCTATTGGCGTAGATATAATATATAGCATAAAAATAATAAAAAAAAAAGGTGGCACTCAGATTCGAACTGAGGAATAAGAGCTTTGCAGGCTCCCGCCTTACCACTTGGCTATGCCACCAAATTTAAGTTATAGATTATGCTTTAATTATAAAAGAAAATCAATGAATTTTTATGAGGTATATATTTGATTTTAATTTTAGAGGAATAAATGATTTTTTTTAAAAATGATATTTTGATCGATTAAAAAGAATTTGTTTTTCTTGATTTGAAGGTGATTTTACAAGTTTTGACTTTTCTTTTGCTCTAGTAGAAGATTTTTTGCTTTCAGAAGTTTAAGATTTTTCTTCATAAACTAAAACACTAGCATGTCTTAAATGTTTTTTTACTTCTTTCAAATCGATTACACGAGCTTCTTCAGTTTGTTCTTTTAGATTATCATAGATATACCAAATGCCATTTTCTTTATAAATTGAATAGTAATGGCCTCCATTTCCATCTCCTTCATAAATTGTTGCATAATTAAATTCGAAATTATTATCCTCGCTAATTACAAGCTTTTTTGTTGATTCCGAAGAGTCAAACGTTAAGCCAAGAGGAATAGATGTAGCATCTAGAGTACGTTTATCAGCGATTTCAATTGTAATTGAAGATGGTTTTTTATCTGGTAGAGTAACTTCAGATTTTGTAACTACCCATTCTTTATCTGCTGCAGTTTCAGGCGCTCCTTTTTTTCTTTTCTTAATAATTCCTCCAGTTGACCCTTGTAAAAAGCTAGTTATTTCTTGTAAGACGTTTACTGCTTCTTCTTTTTTAGAAGAGTATCCGATTTGAATTGAATGAGTTTCAGATTCGAGTGTTTCTTCTAATTTTTCATCATCATCTTCTTTAGTATGTAATGTTTGTATGTGTTTTATTTCAAAAGGTTCAATCAAACCTTGAATTTCAAGAAAATCTTCTAAAAAGTTATAAGTCCCTTCTGAGGATTCATAGCCTTTTTCTGATAAATTTAAATCTTTTCTTATTTGCAGAGCATATTTCTCAATAACCTCTTTTTGTTTTTGGGGGGATTTGTCAATACATTCTTTTAAGCATTTAATTAAATTTTGAAAACTTTTGCCATTATGAGTTATTTTAGAATCATCTACTTTAATTTTTCCTATTGCAGTCTTTATTGCTTTGTTTCTTAAAGCTCTTTGAGTCATTTCATGTAGCCAACAATTATTTTTCCCTGATGTAGGCGTTTCAGGAGGTTTTTCTGTTTTTTGTGTTTTTTCTACATGCTCTTTTTCTAAATTTCGAAGTTCTTCAAAGGTTTTATAAGTTTTTCTTTTTTCTAACCCTACCATTGTCCAGCTCTCCACTGCTGTTGCTGCAAATTTTAAACAATCAACCCATTCATAATTTTGCCCATCAAATAATGTAATCGTTTCAGTTTCAAAAAAACCTTGCCCTTTATATTTACTAAATTTTTTATATTTACCTATCTCTTCTCCTGTTTTTTTTTCAGTTAAAATGGGCTTTCCATCTTCTCCTCTTTTAACAATTGTTACTTGAAAAGATATCTGTTTTTCAAAGTCAGGCTTTCCGTCTTTTTTAAGAGGAATTTTCATCTTTAAACTAATAATATCTTTGATATCTAATCCTTTTTCTTCTTTATATTCTTCCCAGGCTTTATTGAATTTTTCTATTAAAACTTTTTTCTCTTTTTCATCTAAAAGACCATAGGATAAATTTGTATAAACTAGCTCTCTGAGCTTTCTAGCTCCATCTTTTATTTTAACTAAGTGGCCCGTTTCTATAAGACCTTTTTTCATGTGGTAATAAGATTTAGAGAAAAAAGCAGAGAATTTAGATGATTTTGAAGTATCGGGTATTTTTGGAGTATATTTTTCTAAAGGATTTGGTGTAAAAGAAAAAGGAGTGGGAATTATTAAAGAAATGTCAAACTTTTCCCCATCAATTTTGCCTTCTGAAGAGGGAATTGGTTTCAATCTGGTTGTTTCTGATGTATCAGTAAAACTAATCCTAGATCCATCGGAAAAACTAGCTCGAGAAGCAGTTCCGATCTTTGCAACTGTGCTTGGAGAATCTTCTGAGCTCGCTGGAGCAGAAGATGCGGATGTGTCTCTGCCTGCAGCGGGAGCTGGATTAGCTGGAGAAACTGTTTTTAATGGAGTTGTCATAAAATTATATCTTTTTATTATTATATCCTATTATTATTATACTAATTTTTTAATATAATATCAATAAATTTTTAATTAATTCTTAATGTTTATTGGATGTATAAGAGACTTAAAATCAGATGGATAAGATAATTAAAAAAGTGCTAGATTTGCAAAAAACTCTCTATCAGATAGATAGTAGAAAAATAAAAAAAGGAGATGTATTTTTTGCTCTAAAAGGAGAAAGAACAGATGGTCATGTTTATCTCAAAGATGTCGCTAAAAGGGATGCTAAATTAGCTATTATTGATAAGAGCTTTAAAATAAATGAGCAAAGCCTTGATCTAGAGCTTCTTAGAGTGGAAAATGTATTAGAATTTTTGCAAGCTCTTGCAAAAGAAGACCTTAAAAAAAGTAAAGCTAAAATAATAGGGGTTACAGGCTCTAGTGGTAAAACTACTACAAAAGAGTTCATATATTCACTATTAAAATCTGAATTTAAAGTATCTAAAACTCAAAAAAGCTATAACTCAAAAGCAGGACTACCTATTGCTATTTTGAACATGGATAAAAATGTTGATTTTTTAGTTTTAGAGATGGCTATGGACGAAGTAGGGGAGATAGAAAAACTTATAAAAATTGCTCCGCCTGATATTGCTTTAATTACTGAAATAGCTAGCTTCGCAGGAGACTTGGGTAGCCAAGATATTTTAGCTAAAGCTAAAAAAGAGATTTTTTTGTCTGAAAAAACAAAAATTAAATTAATAAATAAAAGGTTAGAAAAATTCAAAATTTTTCAAGATGAAAATTATTTGAGCTATTCAATAGAAGATAAAAAAGCTGACTTTTATTTAGAGATCGAGAATCAAACTTTTTATGAAAAAGGAAAAAAATATGAAATAAAAGAACTTCCGTTTAAAGAAACTCATCTTTTAGAAAATATGCTCGCTGCTATTTCTATTTGTAGATTAGTAAATGTCAACGTCTCCACGCCTAAAGGCGGGAGCTTGTAATTATAAGCTCAACGTTGATTAGCTTTAGGCCCTTAAAAGGGCCTACGTTGGATTGGTCAGGATACCTTGGAATGCCCCTCTAGTTCCAAGCTCTATCGCAGGTGGTTAAAAGCTTTTTGGGAGAAGAAGCGGTGCTGCTAGCTAAAAAAGCCTACCCAACATTGGCGAAGAGGATTTTACCGGTTTTTTAGGTTCCGGGATTGTTTCGTAAGTATTAGCAATCGGAAAAACCTAAAATTTTTTAAGGAAAAAAATGTTTATATTTGTAGTTGATAATAAAAATAAACCTTTAA
>JAAKFE010000059.1 GCA_011065175.1 Candidatus Anoxychlamydiales bacterium | reverse complement strand
GAGACTTCTTTAATTCAAACCTGCGGAAGAGCTTCTAGAAATGTTAATGGTAGAGTTATCATGTATGCAGACAATGAGACTTTAGCTATTAAACACACTCTTGCAGTAACTCAAAAAAGAAGAATTTTGCAAGAAGAATATAATAAAAAGCATGGCATAACCCCTCAAACTGTAAAAAAAGCTAAAATCGAAACCATCGAAGAGACTTTTGGACTAAAAGAAGACATTGAAACAGACGTTAAAAAAATCGATCTTAAAAAAACTCATACAACTAAAGATCTAGAAGCTAAGATAAAAGAAATTCAAAAAGAGATGAAAAAAGCAGCTAAAGAGCTAAGATTTGAAGATGCAGCAAAACTAAGAGATTTATTGCACTATTATCAAAATTTGGAAATAATTAAATGAAAAATCAAATAAATAAAAATTCTCCCTTGAGAGGAAAATATTTAGTTAAGAACCCTCTTCTTTATGCCTTTTTGAAAAGTGTAGATTTTTTTTCATTTCTCTATTTCAAAGTTTTAAAAATTCAAATTTCAAAATTTTTAAAATCAAAAATCACATTGAAAAATGAAAAAATAGATCGTCAAAAACTTTTAAAAAAACCTAAAAAAATTCTTCTATCCAATATTGCTCATCTAGGGGATGTCCTGATTTCTTTAAAAGCAGCTATAGCTATTAAAAATAAATATCCAAAGGTATCTATAGGTTTTGTTTGCTCAAATGCATCTAAAGAAATTGTAGAAAAGTTTTCTTTAATAGATAAAATTTTTGTAGAGGATCATTGGAAGATAAACAGAGAAAATATTTCTAAATTTAAAAAATTTAGAAAATATTTTATCTCAAGAAAACGGGCAATTAGTGAAATAAAAAAAGAGAAATACGATATTGCAATAGACCTGCATTATCATTTCCCAAACTCTATATATCTTTTCTATAGTTCCAAAATACCCATAAGGATAGGTTATGTAAGTGCTGGATTCGAAAACTTTTTGACGCATTCGCTAATCTGGGAAAATAAAAATCAGCATGTTTCTTCATATCATTTAGATCTTTTAAAATTTTTAAATGTAGACCTAGGTCTAGATCTAGATCTTGATATCGATAGCAGGGATTCAAAGAGTGTAGATTCTAAAATAGGCTCAAAATTCGTGAAAATATCTAACAATATATTTACTAAAGAGTTTGTAAGTAGATATCAAGATCATAACCTCAAGAATTTAGAAAATTATAATCTTCCAAACGATTATATCATCTTACACATTGGAGCAGGCTCAGAAAAGAAGATGCTAGACATAAATAAATGGATAGAGCTAACAAAAAAACTTCTTAAAAAAGATGAAAATATTGTTTTTACTGGAAAGGGGAAAAACGAACATAATCTGATCGATCAAATAATAAAATCTCAAAAACTAGAGAACAAGGTAGATCAAAAAAGCCTATTTAATCTCTCTGACAAACTTGATTTTTCAAACCTCTCTTACATTGTAAAAAATGCGAAATTCATTATTTCAGTAGATTCATTTGTGCTTCATTTAGCAACAATCTTAGATAAGCCTACAATAGTTATTTATTCAGGTATAAATAATTTTAATCACTGGGTAGAGAAAAAACAAAATGTTTTTCCTATTGTGCAAAATATGGATTGCAATCCGTGTTATATGAAAAATGGTTGCAAATCTATGGCCTGTTTAAATACAATCAAAATCGATGATATTTTAGCTAAAATGGAGAGTTTTGAATGCAAAAGCTAAAACAAAATTTAAAAGGTTTTTACCTAGCTATAAGAAAAGATAATTTTAATTTTCAAATATCAAAGAAAAATTTAGATGAAAAAATAAATAATTTCCCCACCTGGATGGAAAATCAGATAAATAGTGAATTCAAGAATTGTGAATTCAAGAATTGCGAATTTAAAAATTGTGAATTTACAAATTCTGAAAATATAAAAAATGAAATCGATCAAACAATTCAAAATCTAAAAGATCAAAATCTCTTAAAAGAAGCTGAGATCGTTAAAGTAAAAATCAAAAATAATAAAATAAGATATAAAAATTTTTTACACCTAAAACTTCATCCCAGATTTGTGAGATTTCAAAACTTCATGCAAAAATCAAAAAAGTTTATTAAATTTCCCGATACAGTATTTTTATACTCAATAGCAGATTCAATAGATAATCCAAAATTATTAGAGTGTTTAAAAGCCCCCGTGTTTTGTATTTCAAAAAAACAAAGCAATAACAAAGTTATATTATTTCCTCACATAGAATGGATGGAGAAAAATGATCTTCTATTAGATTCTATTAGTAAAGCCGCTGTACATTTAAATTGGGATCAAAAAAAGCCCCAAGCTTTTTGGAGGGGAGCAACAACTGGCTATTTAGAGTTAGCTAAAAATGAAAGATTAAAAGTAGTAAAATTAGCTTCTCACTATCCCCATTTAATCGATGCTTCTTTTTCCAATATCTCTCAAATAACAGAGGAAAATAAAAACTATTTACTGAAGAATTTTGAGTTAAAAGAAAAAAGCTCACCTATAGATCAAATTCAATATAAATACCTTTTATCTATTGATGGCAATGCTTTTTCAGGGTCTTTTTTTTGGCAGCTTTTTTCAAACTCTGTAATCTTAAAAAATAAATCCGATTATTTAGAATGGTATTACTCAGGTGTTAAAAGTGATAAGCACTATTTAGAGTTCGATAGCGATAAAGACTTAATAGCTAAATTACATTGGCTTAAAGATAATGACAAAAAAGCAAAAAAAATCTCAGAAAATGCAAACATTTTTGCTAATGAAAATCTAAAAAATGAAGATACTTTAGCTTATATATTCAAGCTCTTAACGAAGCATTCTGAAATCATAAAAAATAATTAAAACGTTTAATCAAGATGAAAAGCAGACAAAAAAAGTTTTTCAAATCTAAGCTAAAAAAGATTTTCTGCATCTGCAAAAATATTTTTCTTGTCACTAACAGTTCTCTTTTTTGATTGGATATTCCAAAAATATGAGTAGTGACCTTCTTTTTGTAAAAGTTCTTCGTGCGATCCGGTTTCTATAAGTTTACCCTCATTAATAACTAGAATTTCATCAGCATTCACTATTGTAGATAATCTATGTGCTATGATTATTATTGTTTTTTCTTTTCTTAAAGTATCAATAGCATCTTGAATCAATTTCTCTGAATGTGAATCTAATTGTGCTGTAGCTTCATCTAGAATTAGTATTTCAGGGTTTTTAATTAAAGCGCGAGCTAGAGCTACTCTTTGTCTTTCTCCACCAGATAATTTTTGACCTTTTTCTCCGACAATAGTTTGATATTTTTCAGGAAGTTTATCAATAAAATCATCTGCATGGGCAAGCTTGGACACTTTTATAATATCTTCCATGCTTGCGGTTTCATTCCCAAATCTAATATTATCTTCAATTGTATCGTGAAATAAGAAAATATCTTGGTTAACAACACCTATTTTTTCTCTCCAACTGCTCAGTGATATTTTATCTAATTTTAATCCATCTACAATAATTGTTCCTTTTGTTGGGGAATATAAATTTAAAAGTAAATCTACGAGAGTTGATTTTCCTGCTCCAGATTTTCCAATTAATGCATAAGTTTTTCCTTTATCAAAAGAAAAATCAAAATCTTCTAAAGCTGGTTTATTTCTCTCAGAGTAAGAAAAAGTTACATTTTGAAAATTTATTTTTTTAGTAAATTGCTTTAACTCTACTCCTGTTTGGGGAATGTATTCTTTATCATCCTCTTTTAAAATTTGATGGAGCCGGAGAAGAGGGCCTTTATAAGTAGTAATATTAGCTATAGTGTTCATAAATGCTTGCAAACGAGTTGATAAGCGGTATGCAATAAAAATAAATACTAAAAGAGAAGAGATGAAAGCTTCAGAATGTCTAAGTAAAAATGCGCCAGTTATTAGCATTAAACCTATAACTACAATACCAATAATTTCTCCAAAGGATTGAATTAGAGTTCTCCAAAAATTTATTTGAGCACTGCCTTGAGCGATTTTTATTAATATTGCTTTTGTTTTATTTACTATGGAATTTTGGCGATTAAACATATGAATTAGCTTAATGCCATTTATATTTTGATTAGCTTGAGAGTTGAACTTTACTTCATCTTGAGTGAGATTCATAGAAATATTGTTTAATCGTTTTATGAGAAACTTATAAAATGCATTAACCGAAAAGAAAAAAAGCAGTAAAAAAAACGTTAAGATATAATCTATTTTGATAAGCCAAAGTAAAGATATAAAACCCATTATTAAAGAAGAGAAACCATTGTTTAAATCCATTAATATTGATGGAATAACACCTGGAGAGGTATTATAATTTATTAGATCTCCTGCCTGATATTTACTAACAAAAGGGTATGTAAAATTAAATATTTGCTTGTAAATTGCAATTTGCATTTTCATAGCGACTTTTAATGCAATATTAGATGTGACATATTGAGATAAAAAAATAAACGAACTTCTTATAAATTGGATGGCTAGAGCCAATATGATAAAAAATAAAAACTGACGATTTTGAGATAAGTTTTGAATAAAACGATTTAAAAAGGAAAATAAAGGAACGGAAGTAATTTGTTCTCCTCTTAAAATATTTACAGAAAGTAGTAAAGAGCCATAAGATATCCCTTCCATTAAACCAGCAATAATTCCAGGAATGAAATTTAGGATAAAGACATATAAATTCTTATTTTTTTCTCCTACTATATATAAATATACTGGGCTCGATTTAATTTTTTTTATAAACATTTTGCAATTGTATCGGTTGAGTGTTGTTTTGCATAATAAAGGATTGAATAAAAAAAGAAAATGGATAAAAATATATCTCTTATAAAAGTTTATAATTTTGTTAGTAATCAAAAATTAGAAAATGAGAGAGCGATATGAAAATTTTTGTTCCTGGAGGGGCAGGATATGTTGGATCTAAACTAGTTCCTGTACTCTTAAAGAAAGGTTATGAAGTGGTTGTTTATGATCTTTTTTTATATGGAGAGAATGTTTTCGATGAATTAGAAAATAAATCTAATCTTACTTTAATAAAAGGGGATGTAAGAGATTTAGATAAAATTGAAAAAGCGGTGCAAGGGTGTGATGTAGTCATTCATTTAGCGTGCATTTCAAATGATCCTAGTTTTGAGTTAAACCCAGAGCTTGGAAAATCTGTAAATTTAGACTGTTTTGAGCCTTTGGTTAAAATTTGTAAGGAATATAAGGTTAAAAGATTTATCTATGCATCTTCTTCTTCAGTATATGGAATAAAAAAAGAAGAAAACGTTACTGAAGATATGTCTTTAGAGCCTTTAACTGATTATTCAAAATTTAAAGTTCTTTGTGAAAAAATACTATTAAGTAATGTTGATGATGATTTTATAGGAACTGTTATAAGACCTGCTACTGTTTGTGGATATGCTCCAAGGCAGCGTTTAGATGTTATTGTAAATATTTTAACAAATCATGCTTACAATAATGGAAGGATTAAGGTGGTTGGGGGGGCTCAATTAAGACCAAATATACATATCGATGATATGGTTAGAGCATATATTTCAGTTTTAGAAGCTCCAAAAGAGAAAGTGCAAGGTGAAATTTTTAATGCGGGATATCAAAATTATTCTGTTTTAGAGATAAGTAAAATGGTTCAAAATAGAGTTTCTAAAAAAAGAAAAGTTGATATGGAAGTTGTCCCCACTAATGATAATAGATCATATCATGTGTCCTCTGAAAAGATAGCTGAAAAATTAGGATTTAAAGCTAAATATACAATAGAAGATGCGGTTGAAAGTTTAATAGGAGCTTTTGAACAAAAAAAACTTAAAGATCCTTTAAGAAATAAATTATATTTCAATATCGAAACTATGAAAAAAATTAATTTAGAGTGAAATATTGTGAAAGTTTTAGTTACTGGTGGAGCGGGATTCATTGGAAGCCATTTAGTTGATTTTCTATTAGAGAAAAATCATGAAGTAATTGCTATTGATAATTTATCTACTGGTTGGCTGAAAAATTTAGAAAAAGCTCAAAAACATTCTAACTTTTCATTTCTTAATGTTGATATTAGAGATAAGGATCAGTTAATTCCGTTATTTGAAAATGTAGATTGGGTGTTTCATTTAGCGGCTCTAGCAGACATTGTCCCTTCTATAGAAAAGCCAAGAGAATATTTTGAAACTAATGTTGATGGGACTTTTAATGTTTTAGAAGCTTCAAAAAAAGCTAAAATAAAACGTTTTATATATGCTGCATCTTCATCTTGTTATGGCATCCCAAAAGTTTATCCAACTCCTGAAACTTCTGCAATTTCTCCTCAGTATCCATATGCTTTGACGAAATACTTAGCAGAAGAATTAGTAATGCATTTTGAAGAACTCTATAAAATTCCATCTGTATCCTTGAGATTTTTTAATGTGTATGGTCCAAGATCTAGAACGACTGGCACATATGGAGCTGTTTTTGGGGTGTTTTTAGCCCAAAAATTAAATAATAAACCATTTACTGTTGTTGGAGATGGAACGCAGACAAGAGATTTCACTTATGTTTTAGATGTTGTTGAGGCAATTTATTCAGCTGCGATCTCAAATGTAACTGGTGAAATTTTTAATGTTGGAAGCTCAGGTCATTATAGCGTTAATAAACTCACTCAATTATTAAAAGGTGAAGTTGTACATATTCCTAAAAGACCAGGTGAGCCTGATTCTACTTTTGCAGACATTTCCAAAATATATAAAATTTTAGGGTGGAGTGCGAAAATTTCATTTGAAGATGGAGTAAAAAAATTATTAGATCACATTGAAGATTTTAAAGATGCTCCTATTTGGGATGAAAAAAGCATTGAAAAAGCAACTAAGAATTGGTTTAAATATTTAACTCCTAACCAAGAACAAAAAAAATGATTTATAAAAGATTAGAAGAATTTAAAAATATTATCCTAGATACTACCTGCACAACTGATAAGGATTTAGTCGATATTGACCAAAGTCTTTCTCTTTTCAAAAATTATTTGCTTCAAACAAAAAAAAATGAGGGTTTGGTTTATCTAATAGGTAATGGTGGTAGCGCAGGCGTTGCTTCACATTTTTGTAATGATTTAATTAAAGCTCTAAAAATTCCAGCATCTACTTTAGTAGATACAAATGTTTTGACCTGTTTAGCTAATGATTTTGGATATGAAAAATGTTACTCAGAAGCTTTAAAGGTTAATTTAAAAAAACAAGATCTTTTAGTTGCTATTAGCAGTTCTGGCAATTCTTTAAATATTATAAATGCTTGTATTGTTGCGAAAGAAAAAGGCGCAAAAGTAATAACTCTTTCTGGATTTGATTCAGTCAATCCTTTAAGACAACTCGGTGACTTGAATTTTTGGCTCGGTAGAATTGATTATGGTTTAGTCGAGATGGGACATCAATTTATTCTTCATACGGTTATAGATCTTTTTGAAAAAATTCATAACATTAAAAAATCAGATTTGGTGTCTACAAAAAATGTATAACAAAATAAAAAGTTTAAAAGAGATCGGGAAAATATTAAACAAGCATAAGAAGAAAGGAGAAAAAATAGTACAGTGTCATGGGGTTTTTGATCTTTTACATCCAGGTCATATTAGACATTTTAAAGAAGCTAAAAAAAAGGGAGATAAGCTAGTTGTTAGTATTACTCCTGATAGGTTTGTCAATAAAGGTCCAGGCCGGCCCGCTTTTAATGAAAAATTAAGATTGGAATCAATTGCAGCCCTGTCATCTGTTGATTATGTAGTTATGAATAATTCAAAAGATGCAATCAATGCTATTAAAGTTATAAAGCCTGATTTTTACGTAAAGGGAAAAGAATACAAGGATGCAAAAAAAGATATTACCGGAAAAATCATTGATGAAGAAAATGCAGTAAAAATAAATGGAGGTCAAATTTATTTTACTGATGATATTGTTTTTAGTTCTTCTTCTTTAATTAATAAATATGTTGAGCCAATTTCAGAAGAAGCAAAGAGTTTTATTGAAAAATTAAAAGTCCGGTATTCGATTGAACAAATAGTAGAAAAAGTAAAAGAATTATCTTCTTTAAAAGTATTAATTATTGGCGATGCAATAATTGATGAATATCAATATGTTGATTTGCTTGGTCAATCTGCAAAAGGACAGCATTTGGTTGCAAATTGTAAAGAAGCAGAAAAGTTTTTGGGAGGATCTTTAATAATTGCAAATCATATATCTGAGTTTTGTGAGAATGTTACTCTTCTTACAAACTTAGGTAAAAATTGTCATTATCTAGATTTTATTAATAGTAATTTAAACAATAATATTAAATTAAAAAGGGTATTTTCTGAAAAACACCCAACTTTGCATAAAAAAAGATATGTTTCAAAAGATGGAAAACATTTATCAAAACTTTTTGAAACTTATTCTTCTAATGAAGATTTGTTAAGCCAAAATAATATTAAGCAAGTTAAAGCTTTTATTGAAAAAGAAGCTAAAAACTTTGATCTAGTTCTAGTTTGTGATTTTGGGAATGGTTTTTTGAATGCAGAATTAAAAAATGAGATTTCAAAGGTGAGTTCATTCTTAGCTATCAATACTCAAATCAACAGCGGCAATAGAGGGTTTAATGTAATTACTCAATATGATAGAGCTGACTTTATTTCGTTAAATGGTCCTGAAATAAGATTAGCTGCTCACGATAAGGAAAATTCTCTTGAAGAAGTAACGAAAAAAATTGCTACTCAAATGAAATGCAATAATGTTTGTGTTACTTTAGGGGTCAAAGGAAGTTATTGTTTTTCATCTATTGATAATATTTCCGAAATAGTGCCAGCTTTTGCAACAAATACTGTAGATAGAGTAGGAGCAGGAGATAGCTTTTTTTCTTTAGCTGCTTTATGTATGGCCAAAGGATATTCCTCTATTTTATCCACATTCATTGGATCGATAGCTGCTGCAATCGATGTCAATATCATAGGAAATAAAGAACATATTAAAAAAGAAGGATTTTTGAAGTTTTTAGTTAGGATGTTGAGATGAAAGCAGAGCATTCTGATAGTTTACATATCGATCTATATGTACAAATGCTCAGAATTCGCCTAATCGAAGAAGAAATTGCAAATGAATATTCAAAAGGTTATATGCGATGTCCTACTCATCTTAGTATTGGGCAAGAGGCAATTGCAGTGGGAGTATGTAGTTGTTTAAAAGATAATGACTATGTTTTGAGCAATCATAGAGCCCATGCTCATTATTTAGCTAAAGGCGGATCTTTAAAAAAAATGCTATCAGAGATAATGGGAAAAGAATCTGGGTGTTCTAGTGGCAGAGGTGGTTCTATGCATATAGTCGATTTAGAAAAAGGGTTTTTAGGATCAACTCCTATTGTTGCAGGGACAATACCAGTTGCCGTTGGTGTTGCCCTATCTTCTCAAATGAAAAATGAAGATAGTATTACAGTTGTATTTTTAGGAGAGGGAGCTACTGAAGAAGGGGTTTTTTCTGAGAGTCTTAATTTTGCAGCATTAAAAGAATTACCTATAATTTTTGTTTGTGAAAACAATTTTTATTCTGTGTATTCACCAATTCATGTTAGGCAAGCAAAAAATAGAGATAGAGTGAAAATTGCAAAAGCTCATGGGCTTTATTCCAAAAAAGAAGAAAATGGTAATGATGTCTTGAAAGTATATTCTACAATGCAAGAGAGTATCGAAGTTATTCGGAAAAATAAAACGCCTGTTTATTTAGAATTCGACACTTATAGATTCAGAGAACATTGCGGACCTAATATTGATGATGACTTAAGTTATAGACCCAAAAAGGAATATGAATATTGGTTAAAAAATTGTCCGATAAGTAATTTTGAAAAATTTTTGATAAATAAGAATGTAGTAACTAAAAAAGATTTATCTCAAATTAAAGAAAAAATTTTACTAGAGATCAAAAAAACTTTTGAGTGGGCAAAGAATTCTAATTTTTCGAGTTTTAATTTAAAAAGTGAAGAAAAAATTTATTCGTAAATTATGAGAAAAATAACATTTGCAAAAGCAGTTTTAGAGGCAACAGATCAAATAATGGCAATTGATAAAAGCGTTTATTTGATGGG
>JAAKFE010000058.1 GCA_011065175.1 Candidatus Anoxychlamydiales bacterium | reverse complement strand
GAACAAGTGTGAAAAATTTGTGAAAAACTGGGTAGTTCTTCTTAGTCCGTTTGATCTAACTGCTTGATAATGAGAATGGGGCAAACAGGACTTGAACCTGTGACCGACGGATTATGAGGGAGGAGGATTACAAGTCTACCCAACATCAACCAATCGCTATGAGTATAATAATAAATTAGATAAGGTTAAAAGTATATTGGATTGTACTGGATAATATTGGTGCAATGTGTAATTCACTGCAACGTTTTTGCACCATATCATTAAAAAAAACTCTGTAATGGCCTTAAAAATATCTATTTTAGTAAAATGTTCATTTTTAATTGATGTTACTGGGAGGTAATGATGGCAACTGTTGCGGGAAAAGTAATAGGCGGAGCTTGTGCTATTGCAGCATCTGTCTCTATAGGAGGGGTTTTGTTGGGTGTTCGTAGTAAAGCATCACAATTGGAGCCAGAGCAAAGGGGTAGTTTAAAGTCTAGAATTCAAGAAACAGTTTTGGCTACTATAAAAAGAAGGGAAATTATGGATAAGTCTGTGAAAGCCCAACACGTTGATCTTGTTTTAACAATGTCGTCGAGGGATTACTCAGAAAATGCAGGACTTTCAAAAAAAGAATTAAGCAAAATTAATACTTCATATTTTGCGGGTTATCTTTTTGAAACTGTTGAAACATATGAAAGTTCTACACATAGGCCTCATGTTTTTAGATTTACACCAAACTTACCCGTTTGCTTGCCAAAGATTGATGACGTTCCTTATCAAGGATTCGTTTTTTCAGGTGACACATCTCGCATACATGATTCTGATGCTAGACAGCAAATTCTTGACGGAAATTATGTGCGTTGTAGTTCAGTGTTGCCCAGAAAAGATTCTAGAAGTTATGACTACAGAGATGAAGAAGTAATTATTGCGGGGACAACAGATTGTGGAAAATGCCAAGATTTTGGAAAAGGTTATTTTAAAGATTTTATTATGGCATCGGCTGGTATGGGACGGCGCACTTCAATTGATCCAAAGTTTCCTCTTTCGGATACGCCTGTTTTGGAAATTGAAGGAGATAAATTTAAGAAAGTAGGAGATTTAGCGGAATTTCCAGAATCAACGAAAGAGAAGGTTCGCTTAATGCAATATACTTTGTGTCCTTTCTACTCACTTCAAAAGACTAGATTAAGCGATGGTCGTTATAATGAAGTAGGAGCAGTTGTTGCTGGTGCTGAAAACTCAAAAGTATGCGAGGCATTACATTTTGGGCATATAAGAGAGCTCATTTCTGCTCAGAAAAAAAGTTAATAATATTGGTTAGATATGTAATTCACTGCAACGTTAAAATATACATTATTTATTTTGATAAACTTTTATTAGGAATAAATAGTATTTCCTTTTTAAAAAATTATTCAAATATGAAAAAAAAATATAATTTTGCATATACAGCTGGTTACTTTGATGGAGATGCTTGTTTTGAATGTAGTAAAGGATTTGATAAAAGAGATAACAGATTTTATTATAGAATTAGAATAAGAGTTGTTTCTACAAACAAAAAAATTCTTGTGTTTTTTCAGGAAATATTTGGTGGAAATATAAATCTTACAAAAGGTCATTATCGAAATCAAAAATGGAAATATCAATATTGTTATAGTATTTGTGGAATTAAAGCTTTTAACCTTATTGAAAAAATTATTCCTTATCTTGTTGAAAAAAAAGAAGAAGCAAAAATTCTTTTTTCTTTTTTTCAGACAAATGATAATAATAAAAAAAATCTTTTGATTGAAAAATTGAAAAATCTGAAAAAATTTGAAAACTTGATTAAAATAGAACATAAAAAAAAACTGCAAACTATAAAAAATACTATACAATCAACTAAAGAAAATTTTGCTTATTTTGCTGGTTTAATTGATGCAGAAGGTTGCTTTAAAACAAGTACTTATAAAGGATCTACTAAAATTTTGCTTTGTTGTAATAATAGTAAAATTCTTATATTTAAATGGATAATAAGTAGATTTGGAGGGAATATTTACTTTGTCAATAGAAGTAAGGCCAATAATAAACATAGAGATCAATTCTATTGGTATTTGTCTAGCAAATCTCTTTTTTCTATCATTAATAACATTTATCCATTTTTACAATATAAAAAAACTGTATGTAAGAAGTTGATTCAAATTCATAATCTAAATTTTTCTGTTGGAGGTGATAGACAATCTAAAAGTTTCACAAAAAAGTTCTATCAAGTCCAAAATAAAAAATTAAAACTAATTGAGCAAGTACATCATTTAAACCTTAAAGGTATTACATCTGAACTACCAAGAAATAATATTTTTTCTTAAAATTTCTTGAGCTCCTACCACGCCGTTTTTAGCAGCTATTTTTAAATACTCTGTAATTTTTTCTTTATTAGGTCCTTGAATCAAAAAGTTATTGCAAGAACTGTTATTTTTTTTCACGCTATTCTTCAATACACTTACCCTATCACGTGAATGATAAGCATTTTTGGCTTCTTGGGTAATTCGATCTAAGTTATCCTTAAGATCATCACTCTGATGCAAACATAATGCGTAAATGTAACAAGCTTCCCATTGCCAAGAAAAGGGCTCCCATTGAGTGAGGTCTACTAGTTCCATAAACCTTTCAAAGTCTTTTATTGCTAAAGAACAGCTATGGACAAGGTATCGTTGCTCTCCAGTAACTAAATCTATAAATGTATCTGAGTCTTGATATATGGAATATCGGATATCTGGCCATTTTAAGTCATTTCCAAAAGATAATTTGGTAAGACAGCAAGCTCTATAAAAATATGCTAAAGCACAATCCTCGTCTATTAAAAGAGCTTTTTCAAGATCATTACATAGTTGGTTAAGTTCATGGTCATGTAGAGCATTTTTTATTCCACTATATCCAATTTTTCTAAATTTGCTCATAAGCTTAAAAACACAACATAAAGCATGCTGTTTATAACAAAGTTCATAGTATTCAGGAGAAAGTTTTTGTACTGCTGAAAAGCCTTGTATAGCATAGTCGAGATTCACTCCTGGAGAAGCGAAATTTCCTGTTTCATCAAAAGCTCTTATAGCCGCTTCAGAGTATTTACAACCTAATCGGTAGGCCTGCTCAACGTTTTCAATCGTTTTTTTTCCATTACCAACTGTTGCAGCATATGCACGAGTATACTCATATCCCTGCTTGCTTTGATCAAATCTTACCACTGGAGCATCTTTATGAAGAGAATTATTACCACTTAATGAAGCTGGAACTTCTCCCACTATTAACAAAGAACCTAAAATAAATAGCAAAAACTTTGCATTAAATATTTTTTCAACTATCTCAAATTCTTTAATTCGATTCATTCGCATTGAGTTCTCTCCTCTAATTCTGTTTTTACAATAAAAGCTTTAAGTATATTATAATTAAAACAAGATTTCATCTTGAAAGAATTTGTTTACGCCTAAACATAAAAGAGGATCTTGATAAATTATTAATGTATAATGAAGGTTAGAGGGAATAATAATAGGTTTTTGATCTAAATGTTTTTTTTCTGGATCTGTTTATTTATGCCCCTAAGGTTGCAAAGAGTATAAAATTTTATTTTCAAGAATTTCTATCACTTTATTTGCCCGTTGGGAAAATTTCACGAGAGCTTGACTTGAGTCTATGCAGATAGCTCCTTCAATAATATCTTTGTTTCCTAGAGGTTCTCGCTTTCCAGTACGAGGGTTGATTTCCCTGCCAAGAGCCTCTCCGTTTAGGTTAATCATAAGTTGGACAAAGTTTGCATGTGATGTTTTATTTCTGGGATACCTAATGTTATTTATTTTATGAAGATCCCCTGAATTAAGCTTGTCCTGAAAAACTTTGAGAAGTGCATCGATCAAGTCTTGCAAAGAAGCATCTGCATAATTTGTTTTTTGCTTTTTTAGTTCAACCTGCATCTTAGGTTCCAGCTGCGCAATAATGCGTAATCGCAGCTCTAAAGCAGTTGCTGCTCCCGTAGCAACATCAATTTTAGACTGAATGTTGTTGAGCGTGATGATAAGAGCTCCAATTAGGATAGGCATTTGCACTTTCTTTTTTTGTTTGACTATACTATTCATTGATTTTCCTTTTTTCAAAAAACAATACTAAAAATAGAGGTTATTAAACAATCTCTTTTATAGAGCTGTTATGGTGAGTTGAAAAAAAAGATCTGTGTAAATTTTAAGTAAGTTAGAAAAGTTAGGTTGAAGATTTTTTTCTTTGAAAAGTTTTTGCACACGATACATAAAAGCCTGTCTTAACTTTTCTGGCATTATATCTTCATTGCCTTCTTTAGATTGTGCAAAAGGATTATATTCTGGATTTGATTTAAACCACTCTGTAAGTTCTGCATCAACTCTAGGATCGACATACATTTTAGATATATTTTCTTCTAGTTTGTTAATTCTTTTTTCTAGATTCATAATGATTCTCTTGTTGTTTCTTCTAAAAGAGTTATTCTATTTTCAAATTCTTGCAGTTCCTTAAACTTTGTCACAAGATTGAGAATGTCATTCGCAACTCCACGCTTTACAACTTCATTAGAAGAAGATAATAATTCACTTAAAGCTTCTGCTGCTTTTGTTGTATTCATTTTCAATATATTAATAGCTGCTTCTGTTACTTGGTTACGCTGCTTTGCAAGTTCTGATTTAAACTCAGGGTCTCTCAACCATTCATAAAGTTGGTTTTCAGAGATTCCTATTTCCTTTGCAGCTTGAGCATAACTTTTACAAGACAATAGATAGGGGATGGCTTTTTGTTGACTGCGCTGCTTTTTATCATAATCTTTCATAATGTTTTATAACCTCATTTTTATTTATTGTTTATTTTTAGTGAGATTAGGGAGACGAGTGAGATAGTGAGATTTTTATCTCACTGATCTCCTGTTTCTCACATGTTTTTAAATGTCATCTGCAAACATCTTTTCTCCATTAAATTTGTAACATCTAGTGTTTTGATTGGAGCAGGGGAGATTTTCCGCTCGAGTGCTTTTTCCTCCACTATCAGGGATAAGCCAACCCTTTTCTATGCATATTTTAGCTGCTAATTTTGGGTCTATTCCATTACAGATATCTGTTCTAAATGCCTCTACAAACACATAAAAGTATAGCCCCCCATCAACAAACCTTTTATAACCTGCTCTATTCATAACTTTTAAGTTTATCTCATCCCCAAACGAAGAAAATTTACTATCTCCATGCAATTCAAAGAAATGTCGTATTTGTATTAAGGCATTTTTTTCTTCTTGTGCAGAAGTGCCCCCTCTATTTTCTATCCATGAGTTAAAGCATTCAGAAGCCGCCCAAAAAGATTCGTCATCTGGCCACTTTGTTATACCGTATTCAGTAGCTAGGTTCCCTGCTGCTGCAATTAGTGCAAATCTATGAAGAACTCGTAAGACTTGACCATCAGCATTAAGAGGTTTGTTTTTCTTGGTAAATTCAAGACAATATTTTTTGATTTTACTTATTGCATCTTCAGGATTTTCTATTATTTTTTTAATAAAAGTTTTTCCTGCTACACCATAGTAGTTTTTAACATTTTCATTTAATGATCTAGAAAACTCATCCCCATTTTTGAAATCATGTAAACATTCAAATATTCCATGTTTACTTGCGCCGGCAGAAATATCTACCATTCTAACTTCTTGGCCAGCTTTTACTTTTTGGCCTGCTTGCTTCAAAAGATCAGAGAGTCCAATTTCTCCACTTAATAAAAAAAATAATCGCCACTCTTGCTTTTTTCGAGCAAAACCTATTTTACTTGAACGAGATTTCCCCGTGTTATTAGCAAGCATATAAGTGATTTCTCCTGCTTCTTTTGCATTTAGCTGCCCCATTTCATCCAAGCAAAGGATGCTGTCATTATGAAAGGCTGCAATTGCTTCAAGGCCGTTAGATGTTGCTCTACATGAATGAATCATTTTAGAGTTTCCAAAAACAGATGCGGCTACTCTTAGAGCTGTAGTTTTTCCAATGCTGCTTGGCCCTTTGAAAATTATGCCCCCGCTTTCTTCTTCCATTAAATGTAAAAGAACAGATGCAAAAGAGATGCTTACAGCAAAGCTTAATCTAGAATTGTCTGCGCAATAAAATGAAACATTCTTTTGCCAATCTTCTAAAGATCCTTTACTTTCATAACAATTGGCTTGTTGATGCACTCCTTGAAATATTATTTTTTCATCATTCTTATTGGAAATAACTTCATTTGGAAAAACATAAACATTTTCAAACCATCCAGTTTTATTTACACATCTAGCTTTAAGAGGAGGTTGAGTTGTTTGAATGTAAATAGTTAAAAGGTCTTTTGGTTTTCGTCCTGGAGCTATTTGTAACCCCATAGATAGCAGAGCTTTTCTATATTCTGTTCCATCTCCTGCCAAAAGTTCCATGGGCATGGGCCATTCATGAGGTTTATTATCTGAATCATAAAATTGTAGAAGTCTTCCATGATTTTCGTTATTATGATCTCTTGTAATGGCAATTACATTAAGAGGAGAACATATCCAGATTGGTTTAGGAGTTTTGTCTTCTGGTGGAGGGGGTAAATACCAAACCCCCTTTTCATCTATTTTAAAATTATAGTTCTCCATTTTTTACACCTGCTCTTTTTCTTTTGCTTGTTTTTCGATCCAGTCATTAAATAAATCCATTCGGATGTAAATACGTTTTCCTATCTTTCTAACGGCTTTTTCCAGTTTATTTTGATGACGCTTAAGCATGAAATAATGTAGTTGTCCCATGCTAAAGGGATATTTTGGACTTTTTTCTATTTGTTTAAGTTCCCAATATTCATAGTCTGTCATGTTAACTCTCCTTGTTTAAGGTTTATAGATAATGAATAAAGCGAAATTATATGATTAATTTTTTGAGACGGAGTATAGACTGTATTTTTAGAATAGAAAAACATTTAGAAAACTGTACTTAAAGCTATTCAAGTGCAGAAAAATATTTGCTGTTTTTATAAAAAAGATATTGACACTGTATAATTTTTATTAATCTTTTTTAGCTTTTCTTGTGTTTTTTTTATAATTTTCGGCTTTTGGAATCCATAATTCTATAACGGTCCTTTTTTTAGCTCTACAGCCCAGTTCTCTCAAGTAATGCTGAACACCTTTCAGATGATTATATATTTCTTTTGGTTTCATGGGTCTTCTTTCTTGTTTTATCAATTTTTCAACAGCTCTTATATAATAGGCTCGATGATATTCTGGATTTTTTTTTTCTCCATTTCTAAGAGTATTATTTATCGGTTGAAATTCTATATAAAGTTCCATGAGACTTAAAGGTAAAGCTTTAAAAAACATTTTTTTAATTGGGGTTTGAGTTTCTACTAACCATTTAATACATTTCCCAGCTGAAATTAAAGTCTCTTTTTCTATGAAATAGACATTTTCAATTTTTTTATTTTCTATATCTAAAAGTAATTTGTTGTTTAATTTCATGGCAGCTAAAGCTTGTTTCCTTTCGTTGCTTGACAGTTGTTTTAAGTCAAAATTTTCATCTACTATTTCTTTGTAGCGTTTAGGTAGTAATCTTTGGGTAAGAGCTGAAAATTCATCTGTAGACCATAATTCTTTAATTATATGATCGTTATATTCTTTTTCAAAATCAGGATTAAGATTCTTTAAAATTATATCCATGGTATTAAACATTCTTCCCTCCTAAAATTTGATTAGAAATGTTTTCGGTATATTTTCTAGTAATATTTGCTTGTAGATGAGTATATCTTTGGAGCATAGATAGACTGCTATGGCCTGTAGCTGTTTGTAGTTCTAAAGTAGAAGCTCCTTGTTTAGCTACAAGAGTTGCAAATAGGTGCCTATTAGAGTGGAAGACATAGTTTTTTATATCAGCTGTTTGAAGGGCTTTATTCCATGATTTTTTGATATCTATTTTTCCAAAGGCAGTTTTGCTTGCAAAGACTAAAGGCTTGTGAACATTTCTATTTTGATAAAACTTTTGTAAGTCTTCAATAACTTCATCAATTAGCGGAATAGTTCTAGGCTTATTGTTTTTAGTTATTCTTAGAAATGCAATTTTATTTTCAAAATCTATATCAGGCCATTTTAAGGCAAGTATTTCGCCTTTTCTTGCTCCTGTAGTAATAGAGATCAAGACAATGCAATAAAGGTATTGATTTGCACTTTCTTTGCAGGCTGAGAGTAATCTTTGAATTTCATCTGTTGATAAAACTCTATCTCTACCATCGGACTCTTTTAGTTTACTGAAAGCAAAACATGGATTTTCATCTATCCATTTTAGTTTTTTTGCATATGTTAAAATAGCTGAAAGACTGCTCATATAACGATTTACAGTAGCAGGGGAGCGTTTTGTTCCTTTTGTTGTAGGAGTGTTTATAAGAAGTTGTCGCTCTTTGCCTATTTTATCTGTTGTTAGATGAACTAATGCATATGATCCGAATTTTTTCTTCCAGAAATTTAAATGTCTAAGTGTATCTTTTGATGATTTGTGATGTTCTAACTTACCATCATTGATAAAGCGTTCAATAAGCTCTTCAAAAGTATAAAGCTTATTATGCTGATCAAACTTAAACCTTCCTCTTTTGATGTCTCTTTCAGTGCCTTGAGCCCAATCATCAGCTTCTTCTTTACGTTCAAATGATTTGCAAACGCTAGGATAACCTTTAATGCGAACAACAGCTTTCCAGCTTAATGTTTTTCCTTTTTTGTTTTTTCTTTTATATATCGATGCCATAACTTAAACCTTTTGTTAATTTGTGGTTCAAGCGATTGGTGTTGCTGGTTAAATTTGTTTTTTACTGCAACGTTTTTGCAACGCAAGGTAATTATTTAACTAAATTCATGATATTGAATCAAGTTCAATAATACCTAACTGTGCGTAGTTTAGTTGGTTGAAATGATGGGGCAACCAGGACTTGAACCTGGGACCAACGGGTTATGAGTCCGTTGCTCTAACCAACTGAGCTACTGCCCCTAGAAAAGTAAACAATAATAATAAATTATAAGACTCTATTATTCAATATTTTTTAATAAATATCGTTTTCATCAATGAGAGTTTCAACCATTTCTACTGCATTTAATAGATCTTGACAATTGGCTTCAGATGGATTTTTTTGAATTGTTAAAATATATCTATCGAATTCTGTCCAAACTTTATCTAAAGCCTTTTTTGTCTCAGGCTTGTGAAAAATAGCTTTTTTATGATTATCTTTATAAAGCATCTCTTTAGAAGCATTTATTATCATAGACATTTTTTCTTCAAGAGCATCTGGATCTACAGCTGCTTTTATCTCTTTTTTGAAATCTATCAATAAATTTTTGAAATATTTATGGGGATCTTGATCTGGATTTGATGAAAAACTAGAGGGAAGTGTCATTTTTTTCTCCTTTAAACTTTTTTTTATATTATCAAAAAAAAAATTTTTCTAAAGAAAAAACTATTAAATTAGCTATTTAGTTTTAATATAAAATTTTTGATATATATGAAAAAAGAAGGTTTTTAGCTATTATAGTGGTATAATTTCATAAAAAAATATGTATGGAACTTACAAAAAATCAATATTTTAAAAAAACAAGACTAGCTTTAATTTCTACAGCCATTTTAAATGCACCATTGTTTAGCTTATATAGCTTAACGATATTTATTTTAAAAAAAGATCTAAAAGCTAGTGCTTTTCATATAGCAATTTTAGTAATGCTCAGGCCAACTCTGAGCTTTATATCTTATTTTTGGAGCTCATATGTTTTTAATCGTGAAGATAAATTAAAAATAAATTTTTTGTGGGCTTCTTTTTTATCGTTTTTTTTGTTTTTTTTGTTTCCTTTCGTAAATAGTATTTGGCTAGTTATTTTATCGTCTTCTGTTTTTATGCTTTTTTATAGAGCTAAAACTCCCGCTTGGATGGAAATAGTAAAATTAAATATTGAAAAAGATAAAAGAGATAAAATCTTTTCTTACACTACATCTATTGCTTATTTCATAGGACCAATTTTGGCTATTGCCTTAAGCCCACTTTTAGCAAAAAATAATTTGATGTATAAAAATCTATTTTTTATAGCAGCTCTTTTTGCTCTTTTAAATATTTGGATAATATCAAAAGTTCCCGTCAA
>JAAKFE010000057.1 GCA_011065175.1 Candidatus Anoxychlamydiales bacterium | reverse complement strand
TTAAAAATTATATTTTTATTCATGGGCCTTTATTTTTTTTGCAAATCTCATTTTTGCTGATCTTGCACGTTTATTTTTTTCTTCAAAAGATGCTCTAATTGGTTTTTTTGTTATTACTTCTAAGGAAACATCATCTTTAAAAGTATGTTTTACAATTCTATCTTCTAAACTATGAAAAGAGACAACACCGATAATTCCATTTTCTTTTAGTTTTAAAATTGCTGAGTTTAACCCTTCTTTCAAAGCATTTAGCTCATCGTTTACACAAATTCTTAGAGCTTGAAAAATTTTAGTAACCGGATGAATCTTTCTTCTTTTACCGAGCACTGGTTCTAAAACTTTTATTAAATCAAAAGTTGTATTTATTTTATTTCTTCTTCTTTTTTCAATAATTTCTTTAGCTGCTCTTTTTGATTTTCTCTCTTCTCCATATTCTCTAAAAATTTGCTCTAGCTGTTTCTCTGAGTAATTATTTACAATCTCTTTAGCCGTAATTTCAATATTTTGATCCATTCTCATATCTAACTCGGCATCATACCTAAAGCTAAATCCCCTACTTGGTTCATCTACTTGCATAGAAGAGAGCCCTATATCAAAAAACATTGCATCACACTTCTCAATATTCATTTCAGCTAAAATTTTATCTAAATTCTTAAAGTTTTCATGGAAAAGATTAACTTTATTCATCCATGGCTTTAAATTTTCGTTAGCAAGATCTAGCGCTACTTTATCTTGATCTACCCCTATAAAAGTTTTAATTTCAGGATGCGCTTCTAATATAGCTCTTGCGTGGCCAGCGCCACCTACGGTTCCATCTAAAAAAACTTCAATTTCACTATTTTCAAAAATTTGTAAAAATTCTTTTAATAGGACCGGAAAATGTTTAATTTTCTGCTCTAACATATTCCTCTTTTGGTTCATCTAAAAGAGCAAAAGCATCTTCTGTCATTTTAGCTAAATCGATCTCGGTATCTTTTCCAAGTAGTAGATTTGATAGATTTTTATCATATGCTTCTTTTGACCAAAGCTCTATTTTATTTAATACTCCTGCAACTACCATTTCTTTTTTAATATTCATCACCTGTTTTAAATGACTTGGCAGAGTTACTCTTCCAATTTTATCGCAAGTAGATTCATGAAGAGTTGAAAAAAACAGTGTGAAAAATTTTTGATACTGGGCTATGTGTTGTTTTTTATTGAATTTTTGAACAATTTTTTGTATTTCACTTCTTCTATATATTGCTAAGCAACCACCGAGTCCTAATCCAATAAAAAATTCTAATCTTCCTTCTTCAACAAGTCCATATCTCATTTGTTGAGGAAGAACAAATCTGTTTTTTACATCTAATTTACTAGTAGTGCATCCACTAAAAAAGAATTGATCCATTTATTTTCCCACCATCTTCCACAAATACTAACAATTTCAATTTAAAGTTGTAAACAATTTCAAAAATTTTTTCCAAAAATATATTTTTTTCTTGAAAAATAGTTTCTTAACCACCTGAAATTTAATGAAATAAAAAGTTATGAACAATTTTAGATTCTCGGTGGGAAATTGTGGAAAATCTGTTTAAGGATTTGACAAAAGTCACTCAAAATATCTCTCTTATTCGTGGCTTAAGTTATTTTAATTTAGAGATTTATATATCGATTTTGTGTTTTGAATAATTTGAAAGATTTATTGTTTACAACTTTTGAAAAAAATTTAGGCAAATATTTTTTATTTTTTTGTCTTTCGATTAACTAGTTTTTTGATTTTTATACTCAGACTTTAAAAACGATTATTTCTACAGACATCCATCCTTTACAATACAATAATATCTTTTTTAATGATCCAGGGATAACTAATACTAAGTGAAGATTAAATCTCAACTAAACCCAGCTAGAGAACCATCCCCTTCTCTGTTGGTTTTGTTGCGATTTAGGTTTTTGATCTTCTTTTGAATCAACTTGCACTTCTTGATCTTTTCTCTCTTTTTCAAATAATCTTTTTTGAAATTCTACTATATCTAGTTTTGCGCCTTTTTTCCTTAAAAGCTCTACTGTTGCTTCGTCAGAACCATACTCCTGAGCATAAACTAGTGCAGATTTACCTTTATTAGCATCTACCTTATCTATTTCAGCGCCACTAGCAGTTAAAACTTCTACAACATCTCTACGATCATTAGAAGCGGCATACATTAGAGCAGTTTGTCCCCAAGAAGTTGTTGCATCTACTTTAGCACCATTTTTTAATAAAACCTCAACTATATCAACAGAACCTATAGATGCTGCAAATATCAGAGCTGTTAATCCTTTTTGAGTTTTCTCATCTGCTTTCGCTTTTTTTACTAAAAAAGCTTCAACTATCTTTAAATGTTTATTTCTTGAAGCTAACATTAAAGCTGTATGCCCCCAATTACATTTTTTATCTACATTAGCATTTTCTTCTATTAATGCTAAAACCATATCTAAACGACCGCTATTTGCGGCATGCATCAGTGCTGTCCATCCATTTTCATCTTTTTTATCTATATTTTCAGTTTTTAAAAATTCTTTCACTTCCTCGACATTCCCATCTTTAGCAGCACTAATTAAATCCACTTCTTCAACTTTAAAAGCACTCTTTTTCTCTTTTTCAAGCATTTCTGCAATTTCTTTTTCTAATGACACATCTTTTCGAGGACCATTAAGTTCCCTCTTTTTGGCCATCTCTAATAGAGCTGCCATAATAGTTAATACTAAAGAAGCGGCTAAAAAAGAAATTCCTAAAGCTAATATAATTTTTGAAGCAACAAGACTAGTTAAAATAATAACATTAGCAAGCCCCAACGACCCAATAGCAATACCAGCAATACCTGCAATTAATAACACATTACGAGCAAAAGACCAATGTTTGATTGCTTTATCGAAGACCGCTAAGCGATCAATTACAAGTTGAGATACAACTGGAGCTTCCTTTTTTTCTAAAATTTCTTTTATTTCAGTACAATTATTCGAAGCTGCATACCCTGAGGCCTTTCGTTTTCCGTTATCTTGTTTATCTACATCAGCGCCTTTAGCCAATAATGCCTGAACTACTTTAAGATGCCCTCTCATTGCTGCATGCATTAAAGCTGTCATTCCCCTTTTATCTTGTGAATCTACCTTCGCTCCCTTACCTAATAATTCTAAAACTTTTTTATCATCACCTTTCTTAGCAACATCAATAAAATCCCTACTTAGTTTTGTCTCAACAAAATCATTACTTACGGCCAATGAATTATTTTTAGAGCCTTTAGCAAATGCAAAAAATGACAATACAAAAGATGAAATACCAGATGCTAAAATAATTTTTGAAGCTGTTAGGCTAGTTAAAGCCACAACATTAAAAAGCCCCAAAGATCCTACGGCAGTAGCTCCAATGGCACCAATTACCAAAAAAGCTCCCAAAATAGTCCAACCATTTATTTTTTTTGCTACATTATCTGCTGAATTGCTACTACTTGTTTTTCCTTCCTTTGCTGAATATCTATTTGGTCCTTGTGGCAGATCTACTGGTTTTGCAGCCATAGGGCCTGTTGCATCAAATCCTTTTGCAGCCATAATTAAAATCCTTATTATTTAATTTTTTATTGTTTAAATTGTTAAAACCCACCAATATAATTACAATTATTATAGCTATAATTCGTTAAAAAATCCAGCAAAAGCTACTACCAGACTGTTAAAAAAAATAGCATTTGACAAAAGATAATTTGATTAAAAAAATCGCTTCAAACATTCAAAATATTTCTATGATTAATAACCTCATAGAAAAATAATATTATAATAACTCAAAAAATTTGTTTACGAAATGTTTTTAGTAACAATGAATCTAAAAAATAAATTTTAACCTTTTATTTTTTTCTCTAAATGCTACAATTAAGATAATAGACTAAAAATATAGTGAGATGAATTTTTATGGCTGATGCAAAAACAATTGATAATTTAGGCTATAAAGCACATGAAAGATTTATAAAGGACACTCGTTTTTTAAGTCCAGAAGAAGCTAAAAAGCTTAAAGCTCCAAGCATAGCTAAAAGAGCCGAAGTTTTAGCGACAGCTGCAAAACCTTTAGAAATTGATTTATTATTTGGAACAAAAGAGAGTGAATCTTCTCCATTTGCTGCTCCTGAAGATTTTGTTTTAGCAACAGATGTTTTTTCTCATCAATTAGTACCTACCATGGGAATTACAACAGAGCTTAAAGAAAAATTAGATTCATTAAAAACAGTGGATCTAAATGATGAAGAAAAAAAACAAATGAAAACTTTATCTAAATCTTTAAGTACATTGGAGACATTAAACAAAATTCTTCAAGATATACAAAAAAGAAAAGATGAATATCACAAAGGATAAAAAATGGATTGGCAAAGTTATTTAGAACTCTCTGATGAGAGCATAGAAGATTTAAGATCTGTAGGATATTTATATGTTAAGCAAGGATGTTTTGATATAGCGCTTGATTTTTTCAATGCCCTTTTAATTTTTAATCCAGGAAATACTTATGATGAGTCAATAGTTGGAGCTTTATATCTTGAAAATGGAAAATATACAGAAGCTCTAGAGCATTTAGATGAGTCATTAAAAGTTGAGCCAAAAAACTATTTAGTTTTGCTTAATAAAGCAAAAACTTTATTCTCTCTGGGATATCGAACAGAGGCTTTAGCAATAACTAAAATGATCTCTAATTGCCCGAATAAAAAACTCGCATCACAAGCATTAGCTTTATTACAGGCATATCTTTAAAAAACAAAAAATATCTATTTTTTTTTTAAGGCTGAGTTACTTAAAAAATTTCAAAAAAATAATCATTTTAAATTGTTGCAAGCTAACGATTGAAATGTTAGATTTAATTTCATGAGTAGCCTGTCAAAATATGCTATGGAAATTTACTTAAAAGAGAGAATTAATGCTAACTTGTAAAGATCAAGATGTATGGTCAAATTTTTTAGAATTTATAAAAAAAAGAATTTCTGAAACCGAATATAAAAACTGGTTTTCCCACATAAAAATTTTAGATTTAAATGAAAATGAAATCTCGCTTCAAGTTCCAAGTATTTTTGTTCAAGAATACATTTTAGATAATTATAAAAAAGATTTACTTATTTTTCTTCCCACTACTAAAACAGGTGAGTTAGCAATTAATTTTGTAATAAAAGAGAGCAAAAAAAAGAAAATTAAATATCCTATACTTCCCACTTCTATAAATAATCGAGATGAGACAAGTTTTAATACACAATATACTTTTGATAATTTTATTGAAGGACCCTCTAATCAATTTGTGAAATCAGCGGCACTTGGAGTTGCTCAAAAACCCGGGAAATCATACAACCCTCTATTTATTCATGGAGGAGTTGGTCTTGGCAAAACTCATCTTTTACATAGTTTAGGAAATTACATTACGACTCATCATAAAAAATCTAATATCAAAAATATTACGACAGAAGCTTTTATTAATGATCTAGTTGCAAATTTAAGAAATAAATCTGTAGATCGCATGAAAAGATTTTACAGAAATTTAGATGTTTTGATAGTCGACGATATTCAGTTTTTACAAAATAGACCAAATTTCGAAGAAGAGTTCTGCAATACTTTTGAAAGCTTAATAAATCAAAACAAACAAATAGTTATTGCATCTGATAATCCCCCTTCACATTTAAAATTATCACCTAGATTAATAGCTAGAATGGAATGGGGCTTAGTTGCTCATATGGGAGTCCCAGATTTAGAGACAAGAGTTGCTATTTTAATGCATAAAGCTAGCTTAAAAGGCGTTAATATTCCAAGCGATGTTGCTTTTTTTATAGCTGAGAGAATTTTTAATAACATTCGGCAGCTTGAAGGAGCGATAAATAGACTCGCTGCCTACTCAAGGCTTTTAAATGCTGATCTTACAAAAGAACTCGCTGAAAACATTTTAAAAGAGATGCTCTCTTTTACTCCTCAAAAAAAACTATCTGTTGAAAATATCTTAAAAAGCGTAGCTTCTTTTTTTGAGATTAAAGCATCTGAGGTTAAAGGAGACTCAAGACTTAAACATATTGCTTTAGCTCGGCAAGTTGCTATGTATTTATCAAAAGAGTTGATATCAGATTCTTTACAGAAAATTGCCGCATCTTTTGGAGGAAAAACTCACTCTACACTTTTGCATGCTTGGAAAAAGATATCAAATGAGATTAAAGTAAATCAGACTCTACATAGACAAATCGAGATCATCAAAAAAAACATCGAAGCATAATCCTATTGCATATACTTTTTTAAAGAGTAATTTATCTTTGATTTGATTAAATTTTTCAATATTTAAAACATCAAAAACAATCAACGCTGTTTTAGATAGATTTTGTCTTTTTTTAATTGGTTTTTTCAAAAACATAGATACTTCTTTTGATAAGTAATACACCTGATCTTTTATTAATGGATTAGAAATAGGGTAAATTACATCAAAAGAGGGCCATTTTAACCGAAACATCTGAATAACCATAAAAGATGCCACTATTTTTGTTATCGATAAAATTCTTTGCTTATGGAGCTCTCTTAAAAGAGTTTGAATAGCTCCTATATTTTCAAAAACTGCATAAGTTGAAATATTCTCTTGAGGATGAAGATAAGAAAAATCCTTTAGACAATTTTTACAAAAATAAAAGTAGTTTTTTTCTAATTTAGTATCACAGTGAAAACAAAGGTTGGGATAAAATAGATTTAAGACATTAGATAAGCTTTCTTTGAGAATGTTTTTCATATGTGTTTTCATCGATGATAGTTCAACATTTTTACATTCAAAGATAAAAATAAATCAACTTTTATCAACATTTTTAATTTTAAAAAATCATTTAATGATATATAATCTCATTAAATTTTTTAAAATGGAAACAGTTTAGATTGTCTAAATATAAAATTTTATTGTTATTTTTTGTTTTTTTATCTTTCAAGCTACATTGCGAAACAATTGCTACAGTAGAAGACACAGAAACAAGTTTACTTTATAAAAAGTATCATAAATCCAAAATTAACAAGTATGTTTCTGATTATGTTATTGCGATAATATCAAGGCTGGGTCTCGAAGAAAAGAAATATACATTCTCAATAGATAAAATTAACATTTCAACTCCAATTAAATTTAAAAAAAATCAAAAACATCCATATGAGGGAGAATGGTATTATCGGATAAATCTATATCATGGAGAAATTACATGGATTCTGAACGTTTCTTTTAAAGCAAAAACAAATCAATCTCCTGAAATAATTCCAAGAATTATGGGAACAACAAGAGCATCATTAATTTTGGAAAAAGACATTCTCTCTAAAATTGCGCCATTTTCTCACAAAAATGTAAAAGAGAGAGCAAAAGATGATTTTGTGAATACTTGCATAGTTATCGACTCTAAAGCAATCCCTCCTCCTCCTTCTCTTTTAAAAAAAGATGCCTTTTATGAAAAATGGTTAGTACAAGCATGTGGACAACCCATTCCTTTCATAATTGAGTTTACTGTTGCGCCTAATGGAGGTACTTATTACTCCATATTTGACATGACAAATATGAAGTCTCTCTAAAAAAATCTTATTGTTAAAAGGTAATTTTTTTCAATTTTTATCGATTTTTTTTTATAGTTAATCAGATTTTTCACTTTTAACTATTTCTAAAGCTTCTTCATAGGTTTCTTCATGAGCAAAAGAATAAGTTCCATCAGAATGAGCTATTTCATAATAAATTTTATCACCATCTAAAACACAAGAATGAATATTATTTTCAAATCTTAAATTTCCTGTTTTATCATAAAAAAAGATACTATAAAAAAGATTATTGTTCGTAAACGGATAGTCACATAAGTATTTTCTTAACTTCTTATTTTCATTGATTTCTTTTAAATATCTATTAACGGAGATAGTTAACTTTTTTCTTGCTTGTTTTAAATTCAATTCTTCGGAGGAAGAAAACATAACTTCAAATTGATGTATTGAGTTTCGCTTAGGAGTGTCAATAGTTTTATCGGTGTTTACTCCGTTCCCCACTAATACTAAATTATTCTCTTTTTCAAATTTTTTTGAATTTTTTAAAAAATCATTTCCTCGTTTTTTGTAATCATAAAATCCTGAATTCATAAAAAATGAAACAACAGATAATATAAGAAAAATTGATAAAATTGATTTAATTTTCATTATAAACACCAAATTTTGGATATAATTTATTTAAACTAGTCCTCAAATGATCTTGATAAGTTGGATTTGCAAATGAATGCCCAGAAAGCGGTACTTTATCATTATCAGATAAAGAAAATGTATTATATTCTTTTCTACTAATCAGATTTTTCACAAAATTTCCTCCATATCCTATGTAAGTACTAGCATGAGTCAATATTGGAATTGGATCATTTTTGGATTGAATATTTTTCACAATATATCCTAAATCTGCGGATATTTCTTTTGCAAATCCACAATTCAAGATTATTAATTGATCTCTTTCTTCTTTGGATAATCCCTTTGTCGCTTGATATATATCGATACCAGCTCTACTAAAATCTACAAAAAATGCTTTCAAATTATTTTCTTTAGATCTCACTGCTTCTTTTAACATAATATCTCTAATCATCCTTATTCTTTTTGGCTCAAAAAACCCTAATCTTTGACCCATCGTAGATAAAGTATCTATAACAACTCCCCTAGTACCACTGTGCATAGGAATAACCGCCATATCTTTATTAATATTTTTTATTGTATTATACAATACTTGACCATTTTTTTGCGCTTCTTCTCTAGTATTAAATTGACCATTTATCAAATAAATATTTGAATTGTTTCCCGCATTGCCAATTTTATCTAAGATTCGAGGTTCATACTCATCTTTATAAGACATCAGCCCATATAGATCTACCTTGATAAGAGGATCATTTAATACAAATGCATATAGATTTAATCCATCTTGAAAACCTTCTGGATCGGGAGTAAGCCACCTACCATAATCTGAATCATAATACCTTCTCCCAAAATATATTAAATTAGATTCATCTTTTCTTTTAGAAGAAAACCTCCAGTTATTTTTTATTTTAGAATAATCAGATTCCATTCTATTTCTAAATATCTTCTCTTCTCCAAAAGCAGAATATCTATAGATCTCGACATCATCACCTGAAATAGCACAAGAAAGATTACCTTGTATATCATGAATAGGAGTATAAACATTATTTTTAATTTCTAAAGATATGGCAGCTCCAATTTCAGCTAAATCACTATCTGTAAGAACACGAAGCTCTTTAAAATTATTTTGCCTATCTAAAGCAGCTATCTCATTTTGATTATCATATAAATATTTATCATCGTATTTTTCTTTCCACTCATATGAATACATATGTCTGATACACTTTATATATTTTTTAAAGATTCTTCTGTGAAGAGCATCATATACAAATTCAAGCTTGTATTTATCTGATTTCTCTATTGAGATAAGTCTGTCTAAAGCATCATATTTATAAAAAATATCTCCATCAGATCCATGTTTATATTTAGGGTTACCATTCGCATCATAAGTTAATTCATCACTAGCAGTTTGGATAATTTGATTTACATCATTGATCTCATAAAAGTTGTTATTTTTTTCTAGTCTATTATTATGAGAATCATAGCAGTATGTTTTTGTAAATAAGCCCTCTTCTTTTGTTAATTGTTTTAAATAGTCATATTCATATTTAGACTTATCTTTTCTATGCTGCGTTTCATATGTCATTTGATTAATTGTTCCATCGGGATTAAAAAAATCGATTGTTTGAGTAAAATGAGAATTTTCAACTTTTGTTTTCCTGCCAATGACATCAAAATCTTGTAGTAGATGCGCATCATTTATAAGACTTTGTAGAAGTGGGTTTCCATCTAAATCATAGTTTAAATATTCATGACGATAGAGTTCAAATCCACTTGAATCTTTTCTAATAACTTTTTTGAGATAATATGGATCATATTCATATTCTATAAAAGTTTGATCAGGTAAAATAAGTTTTGTACGATTGCCTTTTTTATCATATAGTGGTTTAAATTTACATTGATAATATTGCTCCATCGAATGCATCAGTAAACTTTTTAACTTTTGGTAGCAATTCTTTAATTTTATTTTTCATATTAGCCCAAAACTTTT
>JAAKFE010000056.1 GCA_011065175.1 Candidatus Anoxychlamydiales bacterium | reverse complement strand
ATAAGATTTCTAAATATTTTTTAGAAATCTTTTTTTCAGCATAGAGCTTTTTTAAATTTACAATAAAATTATCTTCAGACATTTTCTTTTTTACCATTTGCGAAAAAATGAAATTCATTCAAATGATAAGAGTCTTTCGTCTTAAACTCTAAAAAGTTTTTAGCATTAGATGCAAGTTTTATAAAATACTCTTTATCAGAAATTTTTAAATAATTATCTAAATCAGGATGTGTAACTAGTTTAATATTTGTTTTTGCAGAGGTGTAAATGAGTTTTTTTAATGATCTTTCAATCTCTAAGGATATCGTCTCATGATTTTTTATAAGACCATTTCCTGAACAATAAGGACATGGTGTAAAAATGGTTTGGATTAAAGATTCTCTCGCTCTTTGCCTGGTCATTTCAACTAAGCCAAATTCACTCATCCCTAAAATTGTGCATTTAGATGAGTCTTCTTTCATACATTCTTTTATTTTTTCTAAAACTCTTCTTTGGTTTTTTCTAAGTCTCATATCGATAAAATCACAAATAATAAGACCCCCAACATTTCTAAGTCTAAGCTGACGAGCAATCTCTTTTGCTGCTTCAAGGTTTATTCTAACTAAAGTTTCTTCAACGTTTTTTATGGTTTCTTTAGACGATCTGCCAGAGTTAACATCGATGGTATACATTGCCTCTGTCTTATCAAAATATAAATAGCCACCAGATGGCAGCCAAACTTTTCGTCTAAGAGCTTTGTCTATTTCCCTTTCAATATTATTTTTTTCAAATAGTGGGGTTTTTTGTTTGTAAAAAACAATTTCTAATTTGTGTTCTTTTTTATAGTTTTTATAGATATTTAAGCACTTTTGCAAAAGCTGATAGTTATCAACTATGATTTTATCATATTTTTTATCAACAGCTGTGATGATAGCCTTTTTCAAAAGAGTCCACTCTTCATATAAAATCTTAGGCCCTTTTGCTTGATGAAACTTATTTACAATCTCTTGCCACTCATTTAAAAGCTCATTTGCTTCATCAATTAACATTTCTGTTGTCGCATTTGCACTAGCAGTTCTGCAAATAAGACCCATATCTTTTGGCATTTCAAAAGCTTTAATCAGTTTTTTTAATTTGTTTCTCATAGCTAAGTTTTCTATTTTCCTAGAAACACCTCTATGAGGAGTATTTGGCAGCAAAACTAAATATCTTCCAGCAATCGAAATATTAGATGTTAATCTAGCTCCCTTTGTTCCAATAGACTCTTTTACTACTTGAACAAGAACAGGTTGATCTATTTTTAATATTTTTGTTATATCTTCTTTCAAAGGTTTTTCTTTTTCCCCTTTTAAGGAGACATCAAAATCCATATCAAACATCTCTTCGAATTTTTTTCTGTTGATGATGATGTCGTTGATATGGATAAAACCATTTTCACTCTCATGAATATCGATAAATGCAGATTGAATATTATTTAAAATATTTTTTACATGACCTCTATAGATATTTCCCGTGATCTGTCTAGATTTTTTTCTATCTATTATTAAATCGTTTAGCTGTCCAAAATTCAGATAAGCATAACGAATCTCTTTGGATTCAACGTTTATTAGAATTTCTTTCATAATTCACCAATTTTTTTTTAACTTATATTATTACATCCCTTATAAAGATAATAGAGAAAATAAGAAACTTTTTCCAGTTAAAAAAAAAATATTTATCAGCAATCCCCGAAAGCTTTTAATTTAAATATTCTCACCTAATATTAATTTTAAAAATTTTTAAATTATGTCTTTTTAATTTTATCTATCATTAAAGGTGCTTTTTTATTTGAAATTAACTTTTCAAGCTCATTTTGCTCCACTAGGGAATTTAAGGAGTTTTTTAAATCTGACACACTAAGAGTTTCCTTTTTGCCCCCTAATCAACCGGTTGCCCTTGATCCTCACGGTTCAAGCTCCTTCCTTTAGGGAGGAGTGGTTGACTCAAGATAAGATTTTATTGAACCGATGAGATTATTCTCTACTAACTCGATTGTGCCGTAAATAGCCGAAATAATTCCTTTTATTGAAGAGTAGCCATGGCATTTTATAACAAGTTTTTTGATTCCTATCAAAATAGCCCCAGGATATTCTCCATATGATAATCTTTTTTTGAGATCTTTTAAAGTTTTGAAGATTTCACTTTTTTTTTGAGCAATGTTTTTTTCAACTTTATCCAAAACAAAACTAGCTAGACCTTCGGATGTTTTTAAAAAAATGTTTCCAGTAAATCCGTCTGTAACTAAAACGTCCACCTTTCCTTCAAAAACTTCTTTCCCTTCAATATTTCCTGCAAATTCAAAATAACTGTTCATTTTTTTTAGCTCTAAATAAGCTTTTTGATGATGAAATGTTCCTTTTTGTTTTTCTGTTCCAATGTTTAAAAGACCAACAGTTGGTTTTATTACATTTCGAGTTTTTTGAAATGCAGCTCCTAAAAGAGCGAACTGTATCAAATTATCAGAAGACATCGCAATCGAAGCTCCAACATCTAAAATAGCAAGAGGGTCTTTTTTTGTAGGAAGCAAAGCTAAAAGAGCAGGCCTAGAAATAGTTTTAAATGTTTTTATAAAGTGAGTAGCTCCAGCCGCTAAAGCTCCCGTATTTCCACAAGATATAAAAGCATCGATTTTATCTTCTTTTAAATAATTTAGTCCCTCAAAAATAGTAGAGTCTTTTTTTCTTCTCATAGCTAAAAGAGGATTTTCATCCATCGCAATCGTATGCTCTGAATATTGCATCTCAAATGAAGAATCTATTTCTTTTTTAATCTTTTCAAATTCATCTTTTAAATCATCTTTTGCAAAAAATACAAAGCTTACATTCTTTTTTAAACTTTTTGAAAAATCTAAAATCTTTTCCAATAGAATTTTTGGAGAATTTTCACTCTCCATTAAATCTATACCAATTTTTATAGACATTTTGTTATTTTTCATCTTTTTCTTGAGAGATTATTACTTTTTTTGCATAAAATCCACAATATGGACAAATAGTATGTGGCCTTTTAGTTTTTTGACAATTTGAACACAATGAGACTCCTTTAGCTTTTAGGGCTGAATGTGCTGATCTCGACCTTTTTTTAGATTTTGAGATTCTATTTCTTGGTACCGCCATTTTATTACTCCTTTAAATCAGAAAATGGATAATTTTCCGCTTTTGTTTTTTTAAAATAATTTTTTATGTTTTGCCTCTTTGGACAATTATCTAAACATTCTACAAAACTTGGGCTTTGTAAAAAACATACATTTTTTATCTCTTTTTTTAAATCATAAAATGTTTTGATGTTTTCAATCTTCTCTATAATATATAAATTTTTAACTATAATCTCTTTTTCAACTAATTCATTACAAATTTTACAAGGCATTTTAATAGTAAATTTTAAATTTAAATTTATTACCAACTCTTCATTCGCTCTATATGCTTTAGCTTCTAGGTCAATTGGCTTTGTGAAAATTAGCTCCTTTTCGTCTTTAATATCGAGTTTTTCAATTTCAAGAGAATCTATAATCTTTTCTTCTTTTTCGTCTTTTAATCTATCAATAAATATATGCAGATTATTTTCCATAAAAACCCTATATAAAAGTCTAATAACTATATAATATTAAGCATTTATATTCAATGGCTTTCAAAGGTGTAATATTTAAATTATATCTATAAAAAGTGATTAGGATTCAAAAATTTTTGAATCAAAAAAATGATTTTTTAATCATTATTAAACTTCTCTATCTTCAGGGGGAGTCATTATTTTTTTATGTTCTTTTGAAAATTGAACAGTAATTTTCTCCCATGCTAAACCCCCGCCATTAACTAGCAAACTTATAAAAGATCCCCATTTAAATCCTCCAAGAAACCATAAAGGAGCTGTAGCGGCAATTATATAACTAATATTTTGATATCTATCGTTTTTTGGATTTGATAGATAAGCATTAGATTTTTCGGGAAGAGCCTTCAGGCCTTCACATGCTCCTTGAAGAGTTTTTAAAGCGTTTTCTTTATTAAAAACAGGTTTTAAAAAGTCTAAAGAAATAGTGATAGAATCGCTTTGAACTGATGAGGAAGAACTGCCTGAAGATGTTTCTACTGAAGCATCTCTTCGAGAATCGCTTTGGCCTGATGGAGGTGGACTCGATGTAGAAGGTGTAGTTGTCGTTGAAGCATTTCTTGCGGAAGGAATAGCTGCAATAGGAGGCTTCCCTGCGATTGGAGGTTGTTTTCTTGAAAACAACTTCTCAAATGTTTTTTTTGAAAAATCCATAGTTAAAGGCACAAGAAAAGCAAGTCCTAAAGTTAAAATAATTAAGGCCCATTTTAAAACTTTCTTTAAAGCTGAATCCAATTCCTTATTGGGTATTACTTTTTTTGTATAGTGTGACTCGTTTATAAATTCTGTTAGGTTGCTAATAAGCAATCCCATATTTACCTCCAAAAACTTGATATAAGATATTATATTTCAAAAAAAAATTTTGCAAGTTTTTTTTTGAAATATAAATTCAATTAAGTTACAAAATCTATTGATCGCTCTTCGCAGAATCGATTATTAAATTTTGAGTGTAGATATTGATATAATGGGTTTTAAATTATATAATAAAAATTAGATTTTATAATAAAAAGCCTTATTAAAAAAAATAAAATCTGTTAAACTCTCAAGAATAAAAAATTATAAAATTGTTTTTATTTTAAGATCAATATTATAAAATTATCTGCATTAGCAAAAGCTCTTAGCTTTTGTCTTAGAAGGAGAGTTTTTATTAAATGAAAGGAAAAAAAGATAACAATTTTAAGTCGGCGATGCAAGAGTATAAATATGGATTTGTAACGAATATCGATTCTGTAAAAGCTCCAAAAGGGTTAAATGAAGATATAATTGAGTTAATCTCATCTAAAAAAAACGAACCAAATTGGATGCTTGAGATGAGATTAAAAGCATTCGAGCATTGGAAAACTTTAAAAGAGCCTAGTTGGGGTTATGTAAAATATCCTAAAATTGATTATCAAGATATTCATTATTATTCTGAGCCCAAACAAAAAAAGAGTTTAAATAATTTAAAAGAGGTGGATCCAAAACTTTTAGAGACTTATGAGAAATTAGGAATACCGCTTACAGAACAAAAAAGGTTCTCAAATGTTGCAGTAGACGCCATTTTTGATAGTGTGTCTGTAGCAACGACTTTTAAGGATAAATTAAAAAAAATGGGGATAATTTTTTGTCCTATCTCAGAAGCAATAGACAAGCATCCTGATTTAATTAAAAAATATTTGGGTTCTGTTGTTCCATTTACAGATAACTATTTTGCTTGCTTAAATTCTGCTGTTTTTACAGATGGATCATTTGTATATGTTCCAAAAAATATGAAATGTCCAATGGAGCTTTCTACTTATTTTAGAATAAATGAAGCAAATACAGGACAATTTGAAAGAACTCTGATAATTGCAGATGAAGGATCTTATGTTAGTTATTTAGAAGGCTGCACTGCTCCGAAAAGAGATGAAAATCAGCTTCATGCAGCGGTAGTTGAGCTTGTAGCTTTGGAAAACGCAACTATTAAATATTCAACAGTACAAAATTGGTATCCTGGTGATGAAAATGGAATTGGTGGGATTTATAATTTTGTAACTAAAAGGGGAGCTTGTTTAGGTAAAAATTCTAAAATATCTTGGACTCAAGTGGAAACAGGATCTTCTATTACTTGGAAATATCCGAGTTGTATTTTAAGAGGGGATAATTCAACAGGGGAGTTTTACTCTGTTGCGATAACTAATAATTTTCAGCAAGCAGATACTGGATCTAAGATGATACATATAGGAAAAAACACATCATCTACGATTATATCAAAAGGAATTTCACTAGGTCATGGTAAAAATACTTATCGAGGGTTAGTAAAAATTTTACCAAACGCAGATAATTCAAGAAATTTTACTCAATGTGATTCTCTTTTAATTGGGGATAATTCAGAGGCAAATACTATTCCAAATATAGAAACTAGAAACTTATCAGCTATAGTTGAGCATGAAGCGACAACTTCAAAAATTAGTGATGAAAAACTTTTTTACTGTATGCAAAGAGCAATGAGTTCCGAGGATGCAATTTCAATGATTGTTAATGGGTTTTGTAAAAAAGTTATAAATGAACTTCCCCTAGAGTTTGCTGTAGAAGCTCAAAAATTATTATCGATAAGTTTAGAAGGAAGTGTTGGATAACATATTAAACTAAAAAATTACTCAAAAGGGTTTGATTAATAAAAGGTAAAAAATGAATTTACTAGAAATAAAAGATTTAAAAGTATCTGTTCAAGATAAAACCATTTTAGATGGATTTAATTTAGAGATTAAACCAGGTGAGGTGCATGTTATAATGGGGCCGAATGGCTCTGGTAAAAGCACACTATCTAATGTTATTTGTGGTAAAAGCGGTTATGTAATTGAAAAAGGAAGTTTAAATTATGAGGATCAAAATCTTTTAGATTTATCGATAGATGAAAGAGCAGCTCAAGGTATATTTTTAGCGTTTCAACATCCCATTGAAATCCCTGGGGTAAATAGCTCAAATTTTATTAAACAATCTATAAATATTATTAGAAAAAAAAGAAATGAAAAGATTTTAGACTCATTAGATTTTTTAGATCTTATAAAAGAAAAACAAAAAAGTCTTCAGATAAAGGATAGCCTTTTAAAAAGAGATGTAAATGTGGGGTTTTCAGGAGGAGAAAAGAAAAGATTTGATATAATGCATATGTTGATGATGGATCCAAAACTTATAATATTAGATGAGATAGATTCTGGTTTAGATATTGATGCTTTAAAAATTGTTGCTGAAGTTGTAAATAAATTTAAAGATAAAAACAAAGCTTTTTTAATAATCACCCATTATCAAAGACTACTCGATTATATAAAACCTGATTTCATACATATCATGCAAAAAGGAAAGATTATAGATTCTGGAGATATTAGTTTTGCAACTTTATTAGAAAAAGAGGGCTACAGCGCTTTTAGGAAATAATTGTATGATAGAAAAATTAAAAAATTTAGAATCTTTTATTAAAAATAAAAAAGCTTGGCAAGATTTTATAAATCAAGATTTTATAAATCAAGATTTCTTAAATCAAGATTTTCCATCAAAAAAGATAGAAGAATATAAATATTTAGATCTTAGATTTTTAGCTGATATTGATCTAAAACCTATTGAAGAAGATTTAAGTGCTTATTTATCAAAAATAAATAAAGTTGAAATTGATAGATTAAAAAAACTATTTTTTGACGAAAATGAGTTTAATAACATCGTTTTTATCAATGGAAAATTTTTTGAAAAATTTTCTAATCTTCCTGCGTCTTTATTGATTAGTAAAATTCAAAATCGATCTTTTGAAAAATTAGCTTTAAAAAATTTAAACCTAGCATTTAATAAAGAGATTTTAGAGTTTAATTTTACTAAGAGTTTAGATAAGCCTATAGCTTTCGTGCATATCAATACAAATAATGATGCATGTTTAGATGTAAAAAAGAGTCAAAAATCTATCTATACAAATTATAAGATTGCAATAGAAAAAAACGTTCAAATTACAATGATAGAAAAATTTGTAAATTATGAAAAAAATGATTTTTTCAATAACAACATCTTTGATTATAGATTAGATTCAAACTCTCATCTGGATCACTATATAGTGCAAGAGTCTAAAGATAACCTGCAGTTTAATCATTACAAGATAGATTTAGAAGATAACGCTACTTATAAAAGTTTTTTATTAAATCAAAAGAGTAAAATTTCAAGATTTGATTTTGAAATTAATCTAAATAAAATTGATTCAGACGCTCAAATAAGAGGGATTTATTTAGGAGAAAATACTCAGATTTTAGATCATTATATAAAAACAAATCACAACTTTGAAAAAACGTATAGCTCTCATTATTTGAAAGGTATTTTAAAAGATAAATCAAAGGGTAGCTTTTATGCATCTTCTATTGCAAAAAAAGGTGTTAAAAAAATTGTAGCAAATCAGCTAAATAAAAATATTTTATTAGACAAAGAAACTGTTTGTTATTCAAGCCCTGAGCTTTGGATAAAAGCAGAAGATGTAAAATGTTCTCATGGCGCTACAACAGGTCAGCTAGACAAGGAAGCGATGTTTTATCTGCAATCTAGAGGCTTTAGCTTAGAAGAGGCCAAAAAGATTTTAGTAAAAGCATTTATAGATGAGATTTTTGAGAAGATAAGTGATAAAAAAATTAAAAAACTACTAAAAAGTTATTTAGAAGAGTAGCTCGTGAAAAATTTAAAAAAAGATTTTCCAATATTTAAGTACAATCCTTCTTTAGTATTTTTGGACTCAGCTGCAAGTGCGCAAAAACCTCAAGTTGTAATAGATTCTGAAATAGAATTTCAAAGTAAATACTATGCTAATATCCATAGAGGAATATATGATTTAAGTGCTAAATCAACATCTTTATATGATGAAGCTAGAAAAACAGTTCAAAAATTTATAAATGCAAAAAATTTTGAAGAGATAATTTTTACAAAAAATGCAACAGAGAGCATTAATTTAGTCGCAACTTCTTTAGCAAAAGATTACTTTCAAGATGCAGATGAAATTATTATCTCAACTCTAGAGCATCATGCAAACATTGTTCCTTGGCAACTTATTCAAAAATTTAAAAAAATAAAGATTAAAACAATTTCCATAGATGATGATGGTAATATCGATATGGATGCTTACAAGGCTTTATTTACTGATAAAACTAAACTAGTCTCTATAAGTCATGTATCAAATGTTTTAGGGAATATTTTACCTGTAAAAGAAATTATATCTTATGCAAAGAAAAAAAATGTGTTAACTCTAGTAGATGGTTGCCAGGGAGTTAATAGTTTTAAAGTAGATGTTCAAGATTTAGGTACTGATTTTTATGTCTTTTCTTCGCATAAACTCTATGGACCAACAGGTATTGGTGTTTTATATGGAAAAAAAGAGATTTTAGATAAAATTCCTCCTTATCAAGGAGGAGGTGATATGATATCAAGCGTTAGTTTTTCAAAAACTGAATATAATACTCTGCCATATAAATTTGAAGCAGGAACGCCTCCTTTTGTGCAGGCGTATGGTCTTAAAAAAGCGATAGACTATCTAAATGATATTGGTATGGAAAATGTATATAAACATAATCAAGATCTTTTAAACTACGCAAAAAAAAGATTAAAAGAAGAATTTTTTGATGATATAAAAATTTTTGGTGATGTTAAAAATAAAGTCGGAATTATCTCTTTTATTTTAAAAGATAAAAAATCTAAAATAGATATGATTCATCCACATGATATTGCAACACTTTTAGATGAAGAAAATATTGCTATTAGAACAGGTCATCACTGCGCTGAACCATTAATGAGAAGACTAAAAATACCGGCAACTTGTAGAATATCTTTTGGAGTGTATAATGATTTTGAAGATATCGATAAGTTTATTGAAAGATTAAAAAATATACAAAAATTTTTTAGAAGATGACAGATAATATAAAAGAGCTATATCAAGAGATGATTTTAGAGCATAGTAGATGTCCTAGAAATTTTAAAAAGATGGAAAGGCCAACTTCTTGCGCAAATGGTCACAATGCTATATGTGGTGATAAGCTTACTGTATTTTTAAAGCTAGATAAAGATGAAATAATTAAAGATATTTCATTTAAAGGTGTTGGTTGCGCTATTTGTATAGCATCAGCCTCTTTAATGACAGAAGCAGTTCTAGATAAAACCCTAAAAGAAGCTAAAAAGATCTTTGATCATTTTCATTCTATGGTAACTTCAGATTGTAATTTTGAATGCTTAAATCTAACGGAGCAAAAATTAAAAGCTTTATCTGGGGTAAAAAAATATCCTTTGAGAGTGAAATGTGCAACCCTTGCTTGGCATACACTGCTCTTGGCTTTTAAAAATAAACCAAAAAGCTCTATTGATGATGATCAAAAACCGGATTGTAGCTGCCGCAGTTAAAAGAAAAAGACAATTTTATCTTATTATTAAGTTTTTAATTATAAATTAGTTAGCTAAAAAAAGCGCGGAAGTCAGGAAAAAATTGAGGAATTTTTTTATTAAAATTATTTTTGAGTCAAAAAAAGCCTTTGAAACCTTATTTCAACATAAAATTTTTGCTTACAATTAAGAGTTCTTCAAGTTCGACTAATTAATCTTTAAGGTTTTGTAAAC
>JAAKFE010000055.1 GCA_011065175.1 Candidatus Anoxychlamydiales bacterium | reverse complement strand
TGGTTAAAAAGAAAATGTAGAAGGCTTATGATGCGATGGGAAAGAAAAAGTGAAGTTTGGGATGCTTTTGCTAAATTAGGGTTAATTTATATGTGGATGGAGGTTTTATTAGGATAGGCTCATTGTTTTTTTTCATCTTTTAATAGATAGTTATAGCAACTTTAAATTTTAATTAAGGGCTAAGTTATGTCAGTGCTACCAATAAATAGAGCTCCAGATACAGCTCCTATAAAAAATGCGTATGATGAGACAGCGACTAAAGTGAAAGATTTAAATAAACAAATTAGAAACCATAATATAAAAACAGTTGCCAAAGTAGCTTTGACTATATTAGCTGGTATTTCTATAATTTTTGTTACCATTGTTTTAGCAAAAATTGCTCTACCTGCTTTGCCTGTAGTTATATGGAATGTGAAAACGGTAGTTTTATTAGGTCTTTCTATTGGATTTCCTATTATTAGCTTGAGCTTAGGATGTCGCGCATTTGTTAGAGTGATGAGTAAAACTGAAATGATGTTCCACTCTAAAATAGATGGTGAATTAAAGAAAGCGTCTGAAAAAAATAGCGATAATATAAATTCTTCTTTATTTGGTTATTTAAAATCTATGCGTGTGAATTCTGGTAGTATGTTTTTTGATAAATTAGAATTAGATCCTTATGAAAAAGTTATAAAAAGATTTCTAGACATTCAAATCAAAATCAGAAAAGAAGAAGAACCCAAGAGACAAGTAGAGGAAGATAAGAGAAGGCAATTAGAGGAAGCTTACGACAGACAAGTAGAAGGAGATAGGAGAAGAAGACATGAAAGCACGTGGAGAGATTTAAAAAGCACGTGGAGAGATTTAAATAATCTATCTGAAAGGTTAACAAAACTAGAAATAGAAGCAGAAAAATTTAAAAATCAATTTTTTTTAAGAAAGGCTTATTTTAGGCTAAAAAGGAATTTTTGGAATCCTTTTTTGTATAAAATTGGATTTAGTAATAATAATAGTTAATCTTTTAGAAGGCGATTCTTTTCAGTGAGTTTTTTTTCTTGAGTAATTAAGGCTCTTGTATTATTTTTTTTTATAAAATTTTTCTTTAAAAGGAGATAAGTATGAGTAGTTTTAGTCTTTATTCAATTTCACAAATAAATTTTTCTCAAATAGTGTCTGATGGAAAAAAATGGGTATTTGAAAACAATCAAAATCTTCTAGAAACAAATCTTCCTATAATCACTTTGATAGCAACTCAAACGCTACGTGATAGTTCTCTTGTTTTTTCAGCACTCTGGGCAGGAGTTTCTTTTATAGGGGTAAAAGTTTATTATAACAATCAAAAGGAAGATGAAGTTAAACAAGTAAATGAAAAAAAAGAAAGTGAAACTAGAGCAGCAGAGGCGAAAAAAGAAATAGTAAGTCTAAAAATTCAACTACTGATCTCTTATTTATACTTAAATTTAGAGGAAATGCAAAAAGTTTTTATGGGATATGAAGTAGGGGGAAAAGGAGAAAAATTAAAAGAAGGAGAATACTCTGAGAAGCAAGAGAGGTTTATAAAAGCTTGTAAAACTCTTAGGTTATCATCTGAAGCTGTTCAAAATATATGGGTAACGTATCCTAATAAGGGTGACGTAGGATTGAGAGATGCACTGTTATGTAATTTAATTCCAACAGAAATGAAAGCGTATTTAACCAAAGAACTTAAGTTGGATCTTAGCTAGAGATAGCAATAAGGAGTTTCTATGAATTTTTTAACATATTTTTTCATATAGTTTTAAATGAAAAATATATTAAATTTTTTAAAAAAGTTGTTTAAAAGATTTGATTATGACTATTTATATAGATAGATTTAGAGTATATAATGTTGTCGAAAATATTGTAAAATGGCCTTTTCAAAACGAAGATAATTTTTGCTCTTCAGCCCTATCGACTATTGTTTTTGTTGCCTCTCAAAGACTTTTAAATGTTTCTTCTATTTTTTCATTAATCTTAACTACTGCAGTTGTTTATAGCATAAGAAGGTATCAAATTTTAAAGAATACTAAAGTTGAAGAAGCCAAAAAAAAAATTAAAGAAAGCAAGGCTTTAGAAACCCAAAAAAAAGAATCAGAAAAAGAAAAAAGAGAAGCAACTAAAAGAAAGAAATTAGAAAAAAGACAAAGGGAAAATTGTGCAAAAAAAATAATGGCAGCAATTGAAAAGGAAAAAGTAAGAAAAGAAAAAAACATTCAAAAAAGGAAAGAAAATATAGAGGCGATGAAGTTTTTTTTATTGAAAGATTTAGTTTATATGGCAAAGGTTTTTAGAGGATATGAAAAGAACGAAAGTAAAGAAAAAGTAAATGAAAATGAATTCTCTAAGCAAAAAGAAAAATTTATTAAATTGTGTGAGTATTTTAAGCTCGATATTCAGGATTTTTCAAGTATTTTTATTCAGTGGCCTGCAGTTGTAAAAGATGAATTTTTAGAACATTTAAGAAAAAGAGCTGAATTTTTTTTTACTCGTATTTCTTTTTGAAGCTTTTTTAATTAATTTGAGAAAGTGGCTTTCTACAAATTGCTGCTTCAAATACCTTGGATAGATCAGAGATTTGATTTTTATCTAACTTTTTTAAAGCTAATTTTTGTAATTTTTTTATTGTAATAACTTCGAATGCACTTAATTTTGTATAGTGGCTATTTATTTTTCTAAAAGGAGTGAAATTATAAACAAGCTTGAATCTATAGTCATCTAGAAGGGTCTCTTTATAATCTTTATAATAAATCACATCATCTGAGTTTATTAAAGGGTCGTTTTTGTGTTTTTTTGGACATAGTATAGAGATAAAATCTCGATGATAGATAGATTTTAAGATTGGAAGATGTTTTATGATTTTTTCAAAATCCTCTCTTTTTTTAGGTAAAATTATACAAATGCAATCATGTCTAAATCTTTTATAAATAATCTTTGGAGTTTGTTGTTTCCAGCGATTGTGTTGCCAAAGCCATTCAAAAGGTCTTTGTTTTATCGTTTGTTGAAGAATACTAAGTGAGTTGTTCATTAGTCTTTTTACTTCTTTTTCTAATGGCTCTTTTTGATTTGGCCAAATAGGATCAGAATAATGAATTCTATATCCTCCATTTATTCTTTTAGTTGTTGCAACTATTATTGGACAATTAGTTTTGTAAGATAATAAAGCAGGTGCGGTTGATGTCCAAGCTCTTCTTCCCAAAAAAGGAAAATAGTAGTTGCTATCTGGCATGGATTGATCGCCGACTATTCCCATAAAAACGCCTTTTTTTAGGTTTTTTAAACCCTCTCTTAGAGCATTTTTAGGGGTGATTATCTTGCCGCCCATTTTTTGTCTTATTTTTAGTATCCATTTATAGAGCTTTTTGTTTTTAATAGGTCTTCCAATTGCAATCCCTTTCATTCTAGAAGTTCCATCTAAAAATAATACTTCCCAGTTTGATTGATGGGCACAAAAAAAGATGATTCCTTTTTTTTCTGAATATAACTTATTTGCAATATGGGGATTTTCGCATTTTATTATTTTAGAGAGATCTTTTTTTGAATGAAGTTTTGGGTATTCTAAAACGGTGATAGCTAAATTTTGAAAAGATTGAATCGCAATTTTTTTTATCTCAATATTTGAAAGCTTTAAATCATTAGCAAGAGCTAAATTGCTAAGCGTTCTTTTTCTATACTCTCTTAAAACAAAATATGAAAAAAAACCTAAAACTTTTCCAATTTTATGAATTAATCTAAAAGGGACATACATTAAAGGAAAAGTAACTAACCTAATCAGATAGTAAGCTAGTTTGTTTCTGTCGATTTTAAGATGTGATAACTTCATTTATTAATGTTTTTAGTTGATTTGAAAAATCTAATTTTCTTACAGTTTGTCTTATTTTTTTTGAATTTTCAAAGTTTTTTTTAGTTTGTATAGCAAAAAGAAGTGATTTAGTAAATGTATCTATATCTAACGGATCTAATACTATTCCATTTTCATTTGTAATTATCTCTTTTGCTCCATTGTATTTTGAAGTGATTACAAAAATACCCATAGCTATCGCTTCAATTACTGCATTCGCAAAAGGATCATATAAAGTTGGTAAAATAAAACTATCTGCTAGTTGTAAAAAATTTATAATATCGTTTCTCGGCCCAAAAAAGCTAACTTTTTTATCTATTTTATTTTTTTTTGCAAAAGACACATACTTTTTCATATTTTTATCTTTTCCAATTACGGATAAATGAAAATCCAAGTTTTTTAAGTTTGAAAGAGCTTTTAATAAAAATTTAAGGCCTTTTCTTTTGTAGTCGTTTCCAATAAATACGATGTGAAAGCTATGAGGATTTAAATTTATTTTTTTTGCAAATATAGCCTTTTCTTTTTGCCAGTTTAAAAAGGAATTTTCTAATTCATTAAACTCTACGCCATTTAATATGACTTTTATTTTTTTAGGATCAAAATTGTACTCTTTTAAGAGTTCATTTTGGACCATTTTTGAGTTTACTATTACTTTTTTTAGATTTTTTTGCTCAAAACCTTTCTTTTCAATTTTTAATATAATTCTATGAAGAGGATTGATTTTGTTGAAAAATGATTTAAATGCGCTTTCGAAAATCTTTCTTCTTTTTAAATAAGTTTTATGAAGACCATTGCCTAGACGTGTATGTGTAAAAAATGAAGTTCGATCAAAAGAAAATACCGTTTTAGCTTTATTTTTCTTGAGCCATAAATAACATCTAAAATCAAATATTTTTAACTTTAAAAATTTAAAAATTTTAAAGTCTTTAAAAGTTACTATTTTTAAATTATTTGAAGACTTTTTTTTAGAATTATTTGCAGTGAGAATCGTTATCTTATATCCCTTGTTTAAAAAAGCATCTATTATTCGTGAAAAATATTTCTCTAGACCTCCTGCAGAATTCAAATGATACTTAATAAAAATAATGTTTAACATTATAACTTATCTGGAATAACACGTACTTCTGAACCTTCAAGAGTAATGTTTAGATTTAACTTTTTTTCAGGTGATATATATAGTCTACAGATATGCATATAAGATCTAAATATATGTCTTAAATATTCTTCTCGCATATGCGGTTCCATTTCTTTAGATTCTTCATCGGTTTCTTCAGACAATATTTTGTTTACAAATTTGTCTTCTAGATCTATAGGTATTATAACTTGAGTGTTCCAAGCTAATTTAACTATCGCTGCTTTAGGCTCTACTAATATTACTATATGCATTCTTTCTTTTATTATATCAATAAAAGATTCGCTTGCTCCTTGAGCAAAAAGAGGGGTAGTAATCATATCATAGTGATTTATCTTTTTTACGAATTCATTATTTTCTAAAGTGATTGTATTTGGGTTTAACTTATCTAGTGTATTTGGGGGAAAGAATAGTCCTATAGGTATAGCTGCCTCTAGAGGTATCAAATCATTTTTTATAAAGTCTAAACGAAGAGCTTTGGAATTAGGATCATCAATTTCTATTGGGTAGGGAGATAGAGAAGGAATATTTAATTTTTTCCAAGATGTGGGTATAAAAAAGCTTACTATATCTTTTTTTCCTCGTTTATTAGCAGCAGTTATTATGCTTAACGCATTTTCAGAAATATCATTTAAATTAAAAGGTAATTGACATCCTGTAGCTTTTAGGTTTTTAATTACTTCTTCAGGTCCCTTTAAAGTAATATAGAGTTGATAGGGCCAAACATCTAAAAATTGATAACCCTTTGGAGCTTCTCCTTTAGGTTTTGTTATTAGCACCGGTATTTTCTCTTTCACAAGTCTAGAGAGTTTTATCTTCAATTCAGTCGGTTTTACTTTTTTTATTGCTCTTTCAAGATTTATATTTGGATTATTAGAAGCTAAATTGCTTTTAGTTATAAGCGTTGAAAAATTATGAGTTTTATGTTCAAGATCAATTACTACTTCCAAATCAGAGGAATTGATTTGATTAATAAAATTTTGATTTCCTGTGATGGTTATAGAAGTAGATTCAGCTAAAATGCCTTCTGGAAGCATGCCAGGTATCGTTTTATCATTAGATAAATTAATAACTTTAATGGGGATATTTGGAATAGTTTTGGTGGCAGTTAAGGAATTATTTATAAAGATCCAAGTAATTACCGCTATTATTAACGCAAGAATTTTTCTTTGCCAATTATCAATAAATATTTTTTTTAAAATGCTTTTCATCTTTTTAACCACTCTTTTAGGTTAAATTTATTTTGAAAAGAAATTTTATTAGGAGGATTAAAAATACTTCTAATTATTCCTTTAAACCTATCAATTTTAATGCCTCTGGTCATTATGCCGTCCCTTGAAATCGAGACTTTTCCTGTTTCTTCTGAGATAACTATAATTAATGAATCTGTTAAATTTGACAAACCTAATGCAGCTCTATGTCTTGTGCCCATAGATTTTGTTAGCTGTGAACTATCTTCAGCTAAAGGGAGTATGCAAGCAGCAGAGAGTATTATTTGATCTCTAACAATTACTGCTCCATCATGTAGGGGAGTTGTTGTTGCAAATATAGTTTCTAAAAGCTCAGATGAGAAATGGCCATTTAATAAAACTCCTTTTTTAGCATATTCTTCTAAGGAATCTTCGTTTTCTAAAGAAATTAAAGCACCTATTCTTTTTTCAGATAAGCGATAAGTAGAGTTAGATAGTTGGTCTAAAAATTTATCAAATTCAGTAATCTCTTTATAACGTTTGCCTTTCAAGGAGAACTTAGATAGAGCCATTCTAAGCTCTGGTTGAAAGAGAATAACAAAGATAATTATTGCAGCTGACCCGAGCTGAAGCAGTATTTTATGAAGTACTGGTAGATTAAAATAGGTGACAATTGCAAATAAAAAGATAAAAGCAAAGACTCCCCAAATCAAATCCATTGATTTGGAATTCCAAAAAAATGAAAGTAAATAATTTATTGCGATTGCAATAATAATTATTTCAATTATAGGAGTGATTATATAGAGATAAGTTATCATTGTTTTTTTCTAATTGATATATCACAAAATTTCATGTTTTTTGATAAGTTATAATGCCAAATACAACAAAAAAAAACAACTATAAAGGTAAAAATTATTTTTATGGATTTTGATAAATTTTTTAAGAGCTTAAGTTGCTAAGAATGGAAAACCAACAATATTTTTGTAACATAAAATTAAATGATTTACGCCATTCATTGCTCTGTGAGGTTTTTCTTCTTCTGGAAGCGTATACTCTGAGGCTATTAAATCTTTGGAAAATCCTGTCTCCCATGGAAATGGTGATTGATTCTGAGAAGTTTTTTTTAAAGTTAGCGCCCAATACATAGAAGCTAAATCAAGCCAATGATATGGCCATCCTAAAACATTTTGCTTATCTGAATCTATTAGTTGAAAGAAAAATGCTCGATCAAAAGAAGGGTTTTGACAGATATATACAGAATTGTCATTTTGAATAGTGTTTTTTTCAAAAGATTCTATGATTTCAAAAGAGGCATCTTTTTCTTGTTTACCTTTTTTTAACTCTTCGAAAGTAAAACCGTTAATTTCTAAACTTTTTAAATTGCTTTTTTCCCAAATGGATTCAGGTTGATTGATTATTGTTTGGTAACTATCTTTTTCTTCTCCTGAATATAGATCAATAATTTTGTATGCAATCTCTAATATTTTATGTTTATACGGATCTAAACCGTTTGTTTCTGTATCTAAAAATATTGCTTGCATAACTCTCCTTCAAAAAGTTCATTTTGAGCTTGAAAAAAATAACATTCAAGGAAATATTTTAATTTTTTAGTAACTTTCATTTTTTCTGTAAAAAATAAATTTTAAAAAAGTATTTATTTGCTTGTTTTTGTTATAGTAGTTGTAAAAAGGTAAAAAAATGGCGCTAGTTAAACAAAAATTTCGAGAAATAGTATTTCAAATGCTTTTTTCAAATATTTTTGTTGAATCAGATGAAAAATTAATAGTGCCCTTTATAATGAAGAAGATAAAAACCACTAAGAAAAATACTCTTTTTGCTTTAGATTATGTAAATAAAATAGTTTCAAATGTAAAAGAAATAGATATAATGATAAAAAAAGTATCTACCGCTTATGAAATTGAAAGGATATGCAAAGTTGAGATAACTATACTTAGATTAGCTTTATATGAAATGCTATTTGATGAAAATATACCTTGCAAAGTCGCTATTTCTGAGGCTATAAGATTAACTAAGAAATTTGCAAGTGTAAAAAGCGCAAGTTTTATAAATGCTATTTTAGATGCAATTTTTCAAAAAAATGAAAGTACAAAAAAATAAACTATTAAAAGAATATTCTACTTTTAAAATCGGAGGAAAAGCTAAATATTTTATAGAAGCTAAGACATTCGATGAATTCAAACAAGCTTTTTTATTCGCTAAAGAAAATAATTTAAAAATTTTTGTTTTAGGTAAAGGCTCTAATGTTTTATTTGATGATAGTGGCTTTTTTGGACTTGTGATTTACAATAATATTAATTTTTTAAGGATTTCTAAAACTAAAGTTTATGTAGGAGCAGGGTATAGTTTTCCAAGCCTAGGAGTTCAAACAGCTCGCAGAAATTTAAGTGGGCTTGAATTTGCTCAAGGAGTGCCAGGAAGCGTAGGTGGCGCTGTTTTTATGAATGCTTCATCTTACTTTCAAACAGTTTCTGATACAATTAAAAGTGTTGTTTATTTATCGTTAGATGGTGAAATAAAAATACTGAGAAAAGATGAATGCTCATTTGAATATAGAAATTCCAGTTTTCAAAAGATGAAAGGAGCGATTCTTTCTTGCGTTTTTTTATTAAAAAAAGATGAAAATGCTAAAAATAGACAAATTGAAATCCTTCAAAAAAAGACAAGAAATCAACCGATGAATGAAAAAAATGCTGGATGTATTTTTAAAAATCCTAAAAATACATCTGCTAAAAAACTTATAGATGAATGTTTTTTAAAAAATTATAAAATAGGTGGAGCTTATATCTCTGATGTTCATCCAAATTTTATTATAAATGAAAAAGAGGCAACATCAAAAGATGTTTTGGATTTAATAGCGCATATAAAAACAGTTGTTAAAAAGAAAAAAAATATTAATCTTGTAGAAGAAGTTAAAGTAATTTCACCTTAATAAATATATATGGATTTTAGAGCAGATTTACATGTGCACAGCTATTTTTCTGATGGCACAGATTCACCTCAGGAGCTTTTATATTTAGCGAAAGAAAAAAATCTATCAGCTATAGCTATTACAGATCATGACACTATCGATGCATATGATGATAAACTATTTGAATTAGCTAAGAAATTGGATATAAAATTAATTGTAGGCTCAGAGATATCATCAAAGCTTTTAGATTCAACTGTTCACATATTGGCTTATAATTTTGATCTGAAATCCAAAAGTTTTAGTATTTTTTTAAATCAGCTTTTAGAAAAAAGAAAAGATAGAAATATTAAAATTTTAGAAAAACTAAATAAAAAAAATATAGATATTTCAGAAAGTGACCTTATAGAATCTAGCAAAAAAACAAATACTTCAAAAACAGTTTTAGGAAGGGTTCATATTGCAAAACTTATGATTGAAAAAGGCTATGTAAAAACTATAAACGAAGCTTTTGAGAGTTATATAAAAGATGATGGACCTTGTTTTGTTATGGGAGATAGATTTTCTCCTAAAGAAGTAATCGATCAAATACATTTGGTAAATGGAAAGGCTGTTTTAGCTCATCCAAATCAAATTAAAAGGAGTAAAGTTATAGATGCTCTTTTAGAGCTCGATTTTGATGGCATTGAAGTCTACTATGCAAAACTATTCCCAATTTATGAAAGAAGATGGTTAAAAATAGCTGAGAAAAAAAATCTTATAGCAACAGGTGGTTCTGATTTTCACGGATTTATAAAACCATATATTACACTTGGTTGTTCTTGGTGTGACGAAAACACCTTTAATAAAATTATCAATTAATGAATGAATATAAAAGATTAAAAGAAAAACTATTTTCTCTTTTTTCTAATAAAATTAAATGTAGATTAGACAATATATCAGCTACATGCGATCTTTTAAATAATCCTCACAGAGATTTTAAGAGCATCCATCTCGCTGGAACAAATGGTAAAGGCTCTGTTGCAACAAAAATAGCCAAAGCTTTGAGCTTATCTGGGTATAAAACAGCTTTATATATATCTCCTCACATATCAGCATATGAAGAGAGGGTTTCTATTGATGGAGAGCTTATTTCAAAAAAAGATGTTAAAATTTTATTAAAAAAAATTTTCAAACTTCAAAAAAAAATAAATGTATATTTAAGTTTTTTTGAAATCACAACTATTTTAGCTTTTTTATATTTTTCTAAAAAAAAGGT
>JAAKFE010000054.1 GCA_011065175.1 Candidatus Anoxychlamydiales bacterium | reverse complement strand
TTTTTCTGATACTTTTGCAAAAACAGTTCTAATATATAGAGGATCTGTTTTTACAAGTAGACAGTCATCTTTTTGAATATTTGCAGGCTTATTTTTATCAAACCTTTGATAAAGTTTTAAAAGTTCTCTTGTAGGATAGTTTTGATAAGATAATATTTTTGATAAAGCTGGCAGAAAATTCTCAATTTCTTTTGTGTACGATAATTTCCCATTTTGTATTGGTAAAAAAGCTATTGTATAGCCCTCTTTTTTCTCTAAAATTAAATCTTTTTGATCTTTTTTATTAAATGATAAAAGAGGTCTATTAAATCTATCTTTTCTTGAAAACATCCGAGTTAAATAAGATGGGTCTCTTACCTTTCTTGAAATCTCTTCACAAAATAATTTTCCTATATAATTATCTTTGGATAACAAACAAAGCATTTTTTGAGCAAGTGGAGTATATGCTATTATCTCAACTAATACCTCAGCTGTTTTTTTGCTTTTATTGAGAACAATTCCTTTTTTTATAGCATCTATGCCAAGCTGCGCTAAAGTACTTTTTAAATTAAATAAAATGTATTCCTCTTTAGCAACAAAGCCTAAAAAAGCGTCAGAGATATTTTGAATTTTTATTGTAGCTACTACTTTTTTTTCATCTATCTTTTTTATATCTACAATAAATCCATCGTCAGTTATCAAATCAAAATGCGTAGATATTAGATAATTTTTCATATTTCACCCTTATATTTTACATATTATTAAAAATTTAAATTTAATGATCTATATCAATTTCTTGTGGTAAAATTTTCGAGCGTATAAACTTATCTAATTATGGAAAAAGAAATTATAAAAAAAAGCTTTGGAACTCATGATGGATCGTTTCACGCAGATGAAGTTTGTGCATGCGCACTGCTACTTTTATATGATCTTATCGATAAAGATAAAATTCATAGAACCAGAGATCCGGTTACTATAGATCAATGTGACTATGTCTGCGATGTAGGCGGAATATATGATCCAAAATTAAAAAGATTTGATCACCATCAAAAAGAATACACTGGAGATCTTGCCAGTGCAGGAATGGTTCTTCTTTATTTAAAAAATCAAGCCTTTATGGATCAAACCCTCTATGATTATTTGAACTATTCTTTAATTAAAAATGTAGATGCTCACGATATTGGTAAAACTGAAAATAAAGGTTATTCATTCTCTCAAATTATCACTAATTTTATCCCAATAGATTATAACGCTTCTTCAAAAGAGAGAAATATAGCCTTTTTAAAAGCTGTAGAGTTTACCTATAATCACTTAAAAAGAATGCAGGAGCGTTTTTTTTATTCTAGAAAATGCTTTAGCAAAGTTAAAAAAGTTATGGACCAAAACAAGAAATACCTGCTATTTGAAGAGTCCTTTCCTTGGATGGATGCTTTTTTTGAGTTTGGAGGAGAGTCTCACCGATCCCTTTTTGTTATTATGCCAACTCAAGAACATTATAAGTTAAGAGCTATTCCTCCAGATACAAATTCCCGTATGAAAGTTAGATTTCCTCTTCCCTTAGAATGGGCAGGTCTTCATGGCGTTGATCTTCAAAAAGTATCAAAAATAGATGGAGCAATATTTTGTCATAAAGGTAGATTCATCTCCATTTGGAAGACCAAAGAAGATGCTATTAAAGCTTTAAAATATGTATTTAAAAAAGCAGGAGTTGATTATGGCAACGATCTTTGAAAAGATTATAAATAAAGAGATTGAAACAACTATTTTATATGAAGATGATGAGGTAATTGCTATTAAAGATAAGTATCCTAAAGCTCCTGTTCATTTGCTTATCATCTCTAAGAAGGTGATTCCATCGTTTCAAAAAATAGAAAAACAAGATCTTCCAATTATAGGTAAAATGATTAAAATATCTCAAAAGTTAGCTAAAGAGTTTAAAGTAGAAAATGGCTATAGAATTGTTACTAATATAGGTGAGTCAGCCGGGCAAAGTATTTTTCATTTGCATTTTCATTTGCTTGGAGGCAAATCTTTAGGTAGCATGTGATGATAACAAGTATATAGGTTCAATCAATTCGTAATTTAGGATTTTTTATCAGTTAAATTTTTAAATTCAATGTTTTATCCTGAGCGGAGAGCTGCATTTGATAAAACGGCATTTGCTTTCGATGCTTGTAGTCGGTAGTCTCCCAGTGTTTCTGTAATGGTATTATTAGGCTCGCTTCTGCTTCTTCTAGAATCTTCTTCGTATTTTTGCATTAGATTGTCTAACATTGAATCTAGAGCTTCTTGTTCTGATAATCGTTTAGGTTTTTCTGAAAGCTTAATTGGCTGTAAATTCTCGAAATTTTTTGCTGCTGATACTAGTGTTTGGAAATATTGTCCAATTTGCTCTTTTTTAGTAGAAATTTCTTGAAGATGAGAATCTATTTTTTCTATTTGAGCATTACATTTTTCGAATTCTGTATTAAGTTCACTTAATATATCTGTTATACTATCAGTATCAAAAAAATCAAAAGAATCTAAGGATACTGGATGTTCACCAGCAATTTCTCTAAATTCTTGTAATTTTGGTCCTAATTGTATGGATTCATCAATGAGCCTACAGAGTTCCGTTTGTTTTGAAATTAAAGCGACCTCTTTTCGAGAGATTTGATTAATAGCGTTCAAAATCGTCACTAACTCATCGATTCTAGTTAGATGCTTCTTCGGAATATTACTTTTATCTTCGTATTCCTCTTTATCTATGACGAATTGAAGTGCTTCTAATTCTTTTTGTAGAACTGCTTTACCAGGCTCAAGTTTTCTAAAATATTCTAAAAAAGTTTCTGATGTTTGAATTTCAGATTTTAATTGAGTTTGTTGTCTTTCATTTTCTGCAAATTCTTGTTCGTATATAAATAGAGCTACTTGAGGTATACTTTCTAAAGTACTATTAACGTTTTTTTGGAGCGTTTTTAATTTCTCTTCGAAATTATTTTTAAAGCGCTCAAAAGCTAATTTCCCTTTTTCTAATTCTTCAAGTCTTTCTTCAGCTGATTGAACTTTGGGTTCTAAGGTACTTAGCAAGTTTTCATATTCAGTAATAGTTTTCTCTTTTTTCAATGTAATAAGCTCATATTTTTGATTAGGAAATTTTGGCTGAATTTTTTTTATTAAAGTATTAATTTCACCAATTATTTCTAATTTTTTTGAAGTCATTGATTGATGCGGAGTAATTTCGAAACCATTTCCGATAGCATGTCTGCCCTTTTCGTCAATCAAACTATTGTTTTCAAGATCACTAAAAGTCTCATTATTTACAACATACTCATGGAAAAATCCTTTATTATCGTGTATTTCAATTACTTTCCAATCAAATAATGGAGCAAGAAGAGTTGCGATACAATGCCAGATGCTATTTACTAAATGAGCTAAATTATCTAGAAAAGTTTCGTCTAAATGGCCAAAATCACCATCTTTGTTAGGTTTGCTGGTTGAAATAAACGCAAAATTATTTCCATCATAAGGAAAAGTTTTGTTTGTATTTGCCACTCTAGCAAAAGTGCCTGTTGTACTCATTTTTACCCCTTGAGACAGTTTTTTGTTTATTTAAAATAAGTCTCATTATTATAATAGCATATTATTAAGAAATTGTCAAATTATTTTGATTAATTTAACTAAAAATTATTAATCTAATTAATAGATGGTTAGGATAATAAAACATTCAGAATTAACTATCTAAGTTGCTAATAATTAATTAAATGAGGTTAGGCTAAAACTAAGTTTTTAATTGTATTAAAAAAAACTTTAGATGAACATAAGTCAGTAATTATCAGGGGCCTGTGTAAATGCTTGAAATAAAGGATGTTACAAAAATTCTAAAAATTTTTATTATTTTTTGGATTTTTTATTGTTATAAAACAGTGATTATTTTTTGTGATATTTTATCTTGCTATAGAAAAGCAGCTAATTGAATAGGGCTTCCATGGATGTCAACGAATTGCTCTCTATCATTAGATAAATTAAGCAGATTTGAAAGACCGAGACCTCTAATATCTGATCTTTTAACTACGAATTCCATTTCTGATAGAATGCTGCTTTCGCCAATGTAAACGCTTCTCGTTATTACTTTAAAATATGGAGTTTTACTTGCTAAAATCTTATATAATTGGTGTTTTTTCATATTCTTGTCTGAAAGACAAAATACTGTATTATCAGGATTTTCTCCAAATTGCAAAGTGTTTGTTTTTGGGCTGTATGTTATTTTAGATGACATGTATTTCCTTATTATTGCTTTTATTATTACTATAATAATAACTATAACAGTTAATAGTTAATATTAACAGATAAAAAAATAAATTTTGCAATTAATTTAATTTTTATTATAATTATATAAAATTTTGTTATTAACCTCTTTATTACAGGTGTTTAGGGTGTCGAAATTTTAAAAAAATAATTAAAAATTTCAAAATTAATTTAAATTTTTCCTTTGAGATGTTTGATTTTTTGGTTATATTGATTTCAAAGAAATGAGATATATGAAACATTATTTTATAATATCCTTATTATTAATAACTTACGCTTTTGCTGGGGAGAATAATGAGCTTGATAGAATTAACTCTCATATACTTATAGAAGATTATACCTCTGCTCTTCAAGATGCAAAATCTGGTATCGATAAATATGGCTCATCTAACAAGTTAAGATTTAAATATATAGAATGTTTAGCTCTAAACGGTGAAGAAATAAAAGCTATTAAAGAGCTAAAAAATTTAAATGAAGAAGATTATAAGTATTTGAGCTCAGATACAATAGAAAATATCTCCTGGGCGATCTTAAAAAAAGCATCTAAATCTACCCAATATACAACTAGACTCACTACTTTAATAGGGGTGCATCTAACTCAAGATGTTAGGGCTATAAAAATTTTAAGTGATTCAATGAAAGACTCTAATGCAATTATTAGAAGTGTGTCTTTGCAGCTATCCTCCTCTTATATGGATAGACCTCTTAAAGAGATGGTAAATAATCTGTTTTTAAAAGAAAAACTCTGGCTCGTTAGATTAGAAGTCATAAAAGCTATCGGTAAAATGAAAATTTTTGAGAAGAAAAATGAGCTAAAAGAGATTATTGCTGATGAAAAAGCAACTTATGAAGAAAAAGAAGTCGCTATCTCTTCTTTAGTTAGTTTAATGGAAAATATAGATTTAGAAGAGATTAAAAATTTAGCTAATAGTAAAAAGGCCGGTCTTAGAAGATTGTCATGTGATTTAACTAGTTATTTTGATGTAAAAGAAGCAAAAAATTTAATAATTGAGTTGTTAAATGATCCTATATCTGATGTTAGAATATCTGCTTTAAATGCAATATCTTTAAGCTTTTTAAATGAAATAAATAAAAATGATCTAAAAAATCTTCTTTTAAAAGCAATTGATGACCCAATTCCAAGTGTTTCTATAACAGCTAGTTATATTGCTATTTTAAAAAATTATAGCTTTGGAGAAAAACATTTAAGAAAATATTTTTACCAAGATGATGTTGAAAATGCAAGATTTGCAGCAGCTGTTTTAGGAAGGCTTTCTAATAAATGCTTAAGACTGAAAAAAGAGGTTATGCAAAAACATCCAGATATTTTTGTGAAAGCAAATATTGCAATCGGTTTAATAGGAGAGAGAAAATTAGTAAAAGAGGCTTCAAATACGCTTTTTTCATTTTTAGGAAATGATGAAAAATTAATGTGGGAAAATAGAAAAAATCCTCTTTTTGAAATTCTATATCCTAGCTATATAAGACATATAGATCAAATGCCTAGATATCCAGAGGCTATAGATAAAATGACTAGACTTCAGCTTTTATCGATGTTAGCTGTTGTAGAAGATCCAAGAGCTTTTGGAGCTATCAAAAGTTTTTTAAAACAAAAAGGTTGGGGGATAACAGGTTTTGCATCTGCAACCCTTTTAAAAGAAGGTGATGAAGAAGCCTTGGATATTATTAGAGAGCTTTTAAATGAAAATGAGCAAGATGTAAAAGTGCAGGCAGCTTTAGTATTAGCGCTTTTTGGAAAAGATCCAAGCGTTATCTCTACTTTAGAAAGTGCATATCTAGATGCTGACTATAATATGAAAATCCAGATTTTAGAAGCTATAGGTCATATCGGATCTAAAAAATCTATTAAATTTTTAATCAATACCCTAGAAGAGCCCTATCAAAATTTGAGGGTTGTTTCGGCATCTTCAATGATTAGATGTCTAAATAGCTGATCTTTAAATATTTAAAATAAATTTTCTTTAAAAATAAGATTTTAAAAAGGCTTATTTTTATATAAATCATTAATAATCAAGTTGTTAAATAGCTAATAAGCCTTTATCTAGTTTAATTCTCGAGATTGTTCCGTTGCTATAACAATTATTTACAATTAATTAGTTTGTTGTTATAATATAATTATAAGTAATTGATAAGTAATAATAAATAATAATAAAAAATAAGAGATATAATTATATGCCATTTATTGCAATTCCAGCTCAAAAATCCATTAATGGTCAATTGGGGAGAAGTTTTTTTAGTGGGTTAATGTCTAGATTGATGAGCGAACCTAAGTTAGAATTAGAAAAAATAAGTGATTTGGCTAATCTATATATAGAAATGCAAACACAGCAAAGCAAGCAGTCGTCAAATAAAAATTTAGAAAATATTAGAAAAAAAATAAATGCATTTATAGCTAAATTACAAGGTGTCGATCCAGAGATTTTTTCTGCATTATTTGGAAATATTAGACTTGTTGAAAAGCCCCTGGAATCTGAGGAACTCGTTCCAAAATTAAAAGAATTTTTTGATGAAATTTTTCAAAGAATTTATCAAGAAATAACGCTTGAAGGTGAAGATTTAGAAAGTCAAACAATACCAGAAGATCAGTTAGTTAACGGATTTTGCCAATTTAAATTAGATGCTTTGCGCCCTTCTAATAAAATTGAAGGATACAATACTATAAAAGGAATCGATGGAAAAGCTTTAAAAGAATTTAAGGGAAAAGCTTTAGATTATGTTATAGAAGAAGATAAAAAAACCAAAACTCAAAAAGAAGAAATTCTTGAGAGTTTAGATGGAGATTTAAAAACATATTTGCAAAGAAACCTTGTTAAAGACGACGATATAGAAAAATTCAAAAGTTTAATCTATCTTCTTTTTTCTCAATATTCAATGCAACAATTTGTTGTAGTGCCTTTATTCGAGTATTTATCTAAGTTACAGTTTATTCCAGGTAAACTTAGTTTTAAAAAAGAGGATTTTTCTATAAAGATAACGATTATGGATAATAAAAATTTAAAAATTGATATTCAATTAAAAAAAGACAAAGAAAGTAAAATAGAAAAACGATATGATTTTAGACCTGATGATGAAAGAGATGCCCATGGAATTAAATTTCAAGATATTAAATCTAGTTTAATTTTTATGTTAGATGAAGGGGCATGGAAAATAAAAGATAGCAAAATTAGTTTTAAAATTTCTGGGATTTGCTAAATCCTAAAAGATTAATCATTAAAAATTATTTTAGACAATTCTGAAATCTCTAAATTACGTATTTGAGTGGAGGTTAAACATTTTTTTTGTTTTTGTTTTTGAATTTTATCTTTAAAAATAAAATATATATCATCATTAGATAGTTTAGATGCGTGTCTTTTGCCCAAGCTTAAAGGCATTACTTTGCCGTATTCTTCTAAGGTTTTTTTAGAAGTTGGGCTTTCAATTAAGTGATGAATAAGAGCTTGCCTTAAATTTATTCTTAAAATTTCATTTTCCCAAATTTCATGAATCTGTTTTTGTAAAACATAGTTTAAATTTTGATCTGTAGTATCATTTTTTTTAAGTTTTTCTATTTCATCTAAAAAAAATCTTTTTTCTATCTCTCTTGCTTTGAAATGAGCTATTGCAAGTATAGATTTTTTTATGTCTTGAGGAGTAGAGTTAATTTTTCTTAAATATTTTTTTATCTCTTCTTCGCTTTGAGCTTTTAATGTATTTAACGCTTTTAAAACATTTTTATAAAATATAGCGGTTTTAACATAGCTCTTAGATAAGATAATTAATCTAGAAAATGAAATCCCAAGTATAGGAGCTGCTATACCAATCGCTATATGGATCATTGGTATGGTTGCTGAACTAACAGAGAGTAGAGATAATAAATACGTTGCAAATATTGCAATAACTAAAAAATTTATTATCGCAGCTAATTTAAATATTTTAGCTTTTCTATTGTTAACTATATAAGATCTTTTAGGATCTTGAGTAAAAATCGGATTTAAAGTAATTGCTTTAGTTGTCATGTATAAAAAAATATTTTTGTACAAAATATAGCTGAGATGATATTTTTAATGAATTATAATTTTTTTGACGAAAAGTGTTAAGGAAAATAAATTAAAAAAAAGTTTTTTTTGGCAAGTTGTTGACATTAAAGACAAAAAGGTGTTTTACTATATAACGTTTATGATTCAATTTTAATAAAAATGGCGAAAGAAGAGACTATTAAATTAGAAGGAGAGGTTCAAGAGCTTCTTCCGAATATGAGTTTTAGAGTGACTCTAGAAAATGGAATGACAGTTTTTGCACACCTCTGTGGAAAAATGAGAATGAGAAATATTAGAGTTTATGTTGGAGATAAAGTTACAGTTGAAATGTCTCCTTATGATCTGACAAAAGCTCGAATTACTTACCGTCATAAATAAATTATTATTGATTTTAAAAAGTTAAAAACATTAAGCTAATATGCTATCACAGTTTAAAATGATTTTTTTTCGAAAAGGCCCAGATAGCTCAGTGGTAGAGCACTTGCATGGTAAGCAAGCGGTCGTAGGTTCAATCCCTACTTTGGGCAAAAAGAACAAAAAAAATATATATCAAAAATTACTTCAGCCTTATGGAGGAAAATAACAATGGCAAAAGAAGCGTTTAAAAGGACAAAACCTCACGTAAATATCGGAACAATCGGGCACGTTGATCATGGTAAGACAACACTTACCGCCGCTATAACAAAATATTTAGCGGAAAAAGGAGGAGCAACCTATAGAGATTATGCATCTATTGATAATACTCCTGAAGAAAAAACCCGTGGAATAACAATTAACTCATCTCATGTTGAGTATGAAACTGACAAGCGTCACTACGCTCACGTTGACTGTCCAGGTCACGCTGATTATGTTAAAAACATGATCACAGGAGCAGCTCAAATGGATGGAGCTATCTTAGTAGTAGCTGCAACAGATGGGCCTATGCCTCAAACAAAAGAACATATTCTTTTAGCTAAGCAAGTAGGAGTCCCGTCAATAGTTGTTTTCTTAAATAAAATGGATCAAATATCAAAAGGCGATGAAGAACTAGTTGAACTAGTTGAAATGGAACTTCAGGAATTGCTTGAAGAAAAAGGATATAAAGATGTTGCAATCATTAAAGGGTCAGCTTTAAAAGCATTAGAAGGCGATAAAGAAAGCGAAGAAAAAATACATGAACTTATGAATGCTGTTGATGAAAAAATACCAGAGCCTGCTAGAGAAGTAGATAAACCATTTTTACTTCCTATTGAAGACGTTTTTTCTATATCAGGTAGAGGAACTGTTGTAACTGGTAGGGTTGAAAGAGGAATTGTCAAATTAAATGATAAAATTCAAATTGTAGGAATTAGAGAAAGTAGAGATGCTGTTGCAACAGGTCTTGAAATGTTCCAGAAATTATTAGATGAAGCTAGAGCTGGAGAAAATGTTGGTGTTCTTTTAAGAGGCATCGAGAAAAAAGATGTTGAAAGAGGAATGGTACTAGCTGCTCCCGGAACATGCACTCCCCATAAAAAATTTAAGGGAGCTATATATGTGTTAACCAAAGACGAAGGAGGTAGACATAAACCCTTTTTCACTGGTTATCGCCCTCAATTTTTCTTTAGAACAACAGATGTTACAGGCACAGTATCTTTGCCAGAGGGTACAGAAATGGTTATGCCAGGAGATAATGTTGAGATTACTGGAGAGTTAATGTATCCAATAGCTATGGAAGAAGGCATGCGTTTTGCTATCAGAGAAGGCGGAAGAACTATAGGCGCTGGAACGGTTTCTAAGATAATTGAGTAGTTATGGGGGTGTGTAGCTTAGTTGGTAGAGCGGCGGCCTCCAAAGCCGCAGGTCGGGGGTTCGACTCCCTCCGCACTCGTTTTTAAGAGTTTTTTAATATGAAAAGGACTAAAATGGCAATAAGTTCAAAAATTACGCATTTAAAAGTTAAGAAAAACAAATTAAATTATTTTCGAGATGTACAAGCTGAACTAAAAAAAGTTTCTTGGACAACGAAAACAGAACTTGCTTCATGCACAAAAATTGTGCTTTGGACAACTTTTAGTTTTTCTA
>JAAKFE010000053.1 GCA_011065175.1 Candidatus Anoxychlamydiales bacterium | reverse complement strand
GAATCTATATCTTCTTTAGGTTTAGAAAATGATGACTCTGAATTATAAAAATTGCTATAGCTTTGTTGATATGGTTTTGATAAATCTTCTAGATATTTTTCATCTAGCTCTTTTAAAAAACGAGAGGGGATAGATAGTTTTACTCCACCAAACATATATCTAGAAAGAGCATGGGTAATATATAGATTTTTTTTAGCTCTTGTCATTCCCACATAAAAAAGTCGTCTCTCTTCTTCTATTTCTTCTATCGATTTTTTTGAGTTTACATGAGGGAAAAGATCTTCTTCTAATCCTACTATAAAGACAGTTTCGAATTCTAAGCCTTTAGAGTTGTGAAGAGTCATCAGTTTTAACGAATTCTCTTTAGCATTTTCTGTTTTAGTTGTAGCAAGCATTATATCTTCTAAAAACTTTTCTAAACTTTTATTATTTTCATAAACCTGATTTGCTTTTGTAATAAGTTCATCAATATTTTCTTTTCTATCCTCAAAACTAATTGGATCTTCTTTTAAAAATTCTAGATATTTCATCTTGGTTAAGATATGAGATATCAGCTCATCTAGATCGATATTTTGTTTATGAAGGTCTCTTATTTCAAAAAGAGCTTTTAAATATTCATTTAAATTCTCTTTTTGTTTAACGTTCATCCTTATTTCTGGATGTGATGAAGGATCGTAAAGCAGTTCTTTTAAGAGAGTTATTATTGGAATATTATTTTTTTCAGATACGAAAAATAATTTAGAAAGAGTTGTTTTCCCAAAACCTTTTTTCAAGATGTTTATAGTTCTTGAAAAAGCCAAAAAATCTTCATTTGAAACAACAAGTCTTAAAAAAGCTAAAATATCTTTTATCTCTTTTCTTTGATAAAAAGATAGACCACCGTAGATAATGTAGGGAATTTGATTTTCAAGTAAAATATCCTCAAAAACTCTCGATTGGAAATTTGTTCTATAAAAAATTGCGATATTTTTGAGAGAGTCTTCTTCTTTTAATTTATACTTTAGAATTTTTTCTACAACAAAAGAGGCTTCTATTTTCTCTGTTTCAGCTTTAAAGAGCTTTATTTTTTCTCCATCTTCTAGATCGCTTGTTAAATTTTTTTCAAATCTAGATGAGTTGTTTTTTATAAGCTCATTTGCTGCTTTTAAAATAGTTGGTGTCGATCTGTAGTTTTTTTCTAGTTTAATGATAGTTGCATTTTTAAAGTCTGAATCAAAGTTCAAAATGTTTTGATATCTAGCTCCTCTCCATGAATAGATAGATTGATCAGGATCTCCTACAACACAGATATTTTGAGATTTTAAAGATAAGAGTTTTGCAATTGTATATTGAACAAAATTTGTGTCTTGATACTCATCTATTAAAATAAAGGGCCATCTGTTTTGATAGAAATTTAAAATTTCGTTTTTTTCTTTAAAAAGTTTTGCTGTTAAATATAAAAGATCTTCAAAATCTAGAGCATTGCATGTTTTTAATTTATTTTGATATAGACGGAATGCTTCGATTTCATTTTTTGTAAGATGAGACATGGAATTTATATCATCCATATCTATTAAATCATTTTTTAAAGATGAAATTTTATATCTGATTTTTTTTAAAACAGCTTTTTCTTCTTTTAGTTTTAAATGATTCATACACTCTTTTATAATTTTTAGAGAGTCTTCTGCATCATAGATCGTAAAATTATTTGAGTAGCCTAAATGATTAATAGATTCCCTTAATATTTTTGCACCGAGTGAGTGAAAAGTTGAAGCTATAACATTTTTTGATGTGAGCTGTTTTATTCTTGTAGACATCTCATTTGCAGCTTTATTTGTAAAAGTTACAGCTAATATTTCTTCGGGATTTATTCCAATTTCTATTAATTTTGCGATTTTCATTGTAACGACTCTAGTTTTGCCAGAGCCCGCGCCTGCTAAAACTAAAAGAGGGCCTTCTATATGATTTACAGCTTTTTCTTGCTCTTGATTTAATAAAATATTTTTCATGTGATAGGTCTTCTCATTTCTGATTCTTTTATTCCGAAATTTCCGTACCTATGATATTCATAGGTTATGCTAATTTCTTTTATGTAATGTAAAAGCTCAAACTTACCATTTGCTAAAACAGGAGCATCAATTATATAGGTTTCAGAAAGAGCAGCTGCTTTTTGTAATTCTTTTGAGGCTTTTTCTACTAAACGTAGTCTAGCAATATTACCTTCTTTTACTCTTTTGATAAAGTCTTTTTCACTCTCTTCTATATTTGGCAGTATTGGCAAAAGATCAATCCAATTAAACTCTTCTAGTTTATTAGAGTTTTCATAGCTAATTTCTAGACCAGCTCTGCAAGTGATCGCAGCAGCAACTACTCTTATGGCATCTAAAAAAGAGCTTTTATGTGTAACTCTTAGAGTAATATTTTTTCTAGGGACATACCGATGAATATTATCCTGACCTATAATTTTATTATAGTCTGTATCATGGGAGAGTCTTTGCCAAGCGTAAGCATAATTTCCAATAGAAGCATACCAAAGTTTTAACTCTTTTTCAGAAATCTTCATTTTTTCTAAAAATTCGGAAAGAGAGTTTATCCAATCGCATGTAGGGAGTTTTTCTAAAGGCAAAGATTTTTGAGAAATATTAAAAAAGTTTAATAAAAAATTTTCTCCACCTGATTTATAACCAGGACCAAAACAGCTTTTTTTATAACCTCCAAAGGGTTGTCTTTTTATTTTAGCATCTGTGATTTTTGAATTTATATAAAAATTCCCAGCTTCGATATTAGATAACCATTTTTGATGTTCTCTTGGATCTAAGCTGTGAAGACCTGCTCCGAGAGCATACTTAGAATCGTTTGCTATTTCAATAGCATGATCTAAGTTATTAGCTCTCATTACAGATAAAACAGGTGCATAAAGCTCATGATTTTTGGTAAAACTATCTTTTGTAGTTCCATATTTAATGCCAGGAGAAAATAGGCTTGGATTGTTAGGGTCTTGTTTAGGTTTAATTAGCCAAGTTTCTGAGCTGTCTAATTCATTTAAGGCCTTTAAAAGTTCTTTATCAGGTTTTTTATTAAGTGGAGTGACGGTAGAAGTTAAATCTAGTGCGCTACCAACTTTTAAGTTTAAGCAAGCATCTTTTAAATTGTTTTTAAATTCTATGTCATCATAGATCTCTTTTTCTAATATTAAAATTGAGGCTGAAGAAAACTTTTGAGAAGAAAAGCTAAAAGCTGAGTCTATAATGGATAAAATTGCTTGTTCTCTATCTGCTGTAGCTGTAACGATAATTGTATTGATACCACCGGTTCCTGCAATTAGATCTTTGTTTTCTCTTAGTTTAAGTAGTTTTTGTACATTCTTTGCAGAGGTGGAAATCATAACAGAGTTTATTCTCTTATCAGCAATTAATTTTTTTGCAAAAAGATCATTTGAGCAATTTAAAAACTGTAGAAATTCCATAGGGATATTAGCTTCCCAAAAAAGATTAGCTAATTGATAACAAATTAAAGCATTTTCTTCTCTCGGTTTTAATAAAACAACGTTTCCTGTAACTAAAGCAGATGCAACTGCTTCTGCCATTGTTGAGAGAGGAAAACAATTTGCTGGAATTATTAAAATAGTTCCCTTAGGCGAAAAGAGCACATCTTTTTTTGATAATATCTTATAAATATGATTAATATGATATTCAATCGCATCTATAGCATCCGATATTTCTAAATCAGCTTCAAAAAAGTTTTTTCCGATATCTACGATTAAGTTTTGAATTAAAAAAGCTCTATTCTCTCTAATTTTTTGACTTACATTTTTTAAGATTTCACATTTTTTTTCTATTTTGATAGTTTGAGATTTTTTTTCAGTCATTTTAGCTGCTCTTATAGCAATATCTATTTGATTTGCATCTGCTAAAGAGTATTTATAATAAGCTCTATTGGGATTAGATGGATTTTCTCTGATCTCAAATAATTTTGTGTAGATCTTATTTTTATTGATAACTATAGGCAAATCTTCAGGAATATAATTTTTTGCTTTTTCAAGAATTTTTTTTGCCCAATTAACATTTGATTTTATGGAAAAATCTGTGATTGGTTCGTTTTCGAAAATAAGATCTTTTGAGCGATTTGATAAAATATTTCGATCTTGATTTTGTTTTTTTAAAGTAGATATTTGATCTATAAATTTTAGGCTTTGAATGAAGTGATCTAACTCTTCTTCCCAATTTTTAGAGCCAGGAAATAAGATATCTAATTTAGATGAGAAATTATCACTATTTGTAGTATCATATATTTTTCCAAGTAAAAAATTACTAGCTAAATGAAAATCTTTTTTAAAAACAATTGGGCAAAATAGCTTTAAATTTTTCCCAATTATTTTATCTAATGCTTTTTGAATAGCAACAGTTGATCTAGATCTTGCAATTTCAAAATATATAAAAGGTTCTGATGAGTTTTCTTTGGTTAAAATTAAAGAAAAAGCGATATCAAAAATATTTGAAGTAACAATACCGAGGTTTGCAGCTTTTATATTTTCTAATTTAGAGCCAAATAGGATCATTTTTTTAAAATTTGCATTTGTTTCTATTTTTGAAGAAAAAGTTGCAGAGGGCCAATTGTTTTTTGAAGAAGTTATATGTTCTGCATTCAAACTAAACCCTTTGATTATTCTAATTAAAATTGAAGAGCCGTTTTTTTCATAACGTTTTTTTGCAAAAACAGTTAGTCTTTTTTGCATTTCAAAGCTCTCTGGAAAATAAGCATCTAAAGTAAATCCTACTTTCAATTTTGAAAATTCTTCTCTTGAAAGAACTTTTTCAAAAATAGCGACAGCGCTTTCTAAATCTTTATGATTTTCAACGTTGAGTATTATAAGTTTTTCTTGTTTTGCAAAAATCTTATCAAGTGCTTTTTTATAGAGTTTTATTAGATTTTCCTCTAGTTGAGAATAGGCTATACAAAGACAATTTTTTGAAATTAAATCAGAGACATTGATGCAAATAGACTTTACATAGGGTTTTTCAATTAATCTTAAAATGTTTTTAAGATTGTTATTGATTGCGTTGGTTCCAAAGCTAGGGTTTTGTATCAAAGAAATTATTGAATCAATTTTTTTGTTTTCATTTAAATATTTTTTTAGCTCATAAGAATCTGCAAAACTAAGGATATTTAAACTTTCTTTTATTAAAAATTTTTGTATTAAGTTTTTTGAAAATTTAGGAAACATTGATCCTAAGGATTTTAATGCTAAAAGCCTAAATTTTAAGGATTTTGGAAAAGCCTCAGGCAGTCCATAGAGTGTGAAGATATGTAAAATTTGACCTAAAGTTTTACTTAAAGATTTTGATCTAAAAGATTGATCAATTAAATTCGAAACGATTGCTCTTCCTTGCAAAGTACTTAAAATTTTTGAAAGAGAGTTTAAAGACTTTTTTTCTGTAGGGGTTTGCTTTTCATTAGCTAAAAGAGTAAGTAGCTCGGCTAATCTAATAGATTTTTGAGCTTTGTCATCTAAATCTATAGAATCTGATCTAGATGATGTTAAAAGCTCATTTATTTGATCTAAATAATGCGAGTATTTTTCTTCTTGCATATGCATTCTTTAATTTGGATAAGATTTTAGTAAAAATAGGCTTTAATTTGAATATTTTCATTAAAAAATAAATTGAATTTTTTAAAAAAAAGCTTATCACTCCGGTTATTGACAAAAAGTATCTTTGGGGTTATAATAGTATGTTATTTTTAAGAAAAACTAAACTAAGATTTAAATTAAAAATTTAAACAAATATAGAGTTTAAATTTATTTTTTACCTCTGGATAAAAACTATTAGGAGAATAATTCATGGCAAAGATATTTGAATTTAATGATAAAGCTCTCAGATCAATTTTAAACGGTATTAAAACGCTTGCAAAAGTAGTGAAAGTAACTCTAGGACCTAAAGGTAAAAATGTACTTATAAAAAAAGATTTTGATTTAATCTCAACAAAAGATGGAGTTAGCGTTGCTGAGGAAATCTTTTTAAAAGATAAATTTGAAAATATGGCCGTACAAATAGTAAAAGAAGCTTCAAAAAAAACAGCTAATGAAGCCGGAGATGGAACGACAACAGCTATAGTTTTGGCTGAAGCAATTTTTTCAGAAGGTTTAAAAAATGTTATGGCAGGAACAAATCCAATATTTCTTAAAAGAGGAATTGAAAAGACGCTTGTTTTTGTCTATAAATATCTAGATGAAATGAAATCAGAGATTAGATCTAAAGATGAAATCAAACAAATAGCTACAATCTCTGCAAACAATGATGTAGAGATAGGATCTATTATAGCAGAAGCTATTGATAAAGTGGGGAAAGATGGAATTGTTTCAATCTCAGATAAAGCAAGTATCGATACAACTCTAGATATAGTAGAAGGAATGGAATTTAATAGCGGTTTTCTCTCTCCTTATTTTATCACCAATCCTGAAAAAATGATGGTAGAGTTTGAAAATCCAGTAATTTTTGTAACGGATAAAAAACTTATCTCTGCTAAAGATGTAGCTTCAATTTTAGAAAAAATTATGCAAAAAGAAGTGAAATCTCTTCTTATCATTGCTGAAGATATAGATTCAGATGCTCTCACAACTTTAGTTGTAAATAAAGTTAAAGCGAATCTTCCAATAGCGGCTGTAAAAGCTCCTTTTTTTGGCGATAGAAAAAAAGAATTTTTAAATGATATTGCAACTTTAACAAATGCAAAAGTTATTACAGAAGATATTGGATTAGACCTTAACAGTTTTGATGAAAGCTATTTAGGTAAAGCTAAAAAAATAAAAATTTCAAAAGAAAACACAACTATTATAGATGGCTTTGGATCTTTAGAGGAGATAAAAAAAAGAGAAATGCAAATCAAAAATGAAATAGCTATGTCTACTTCTGATTATGATATAGAAAAGTTAACTGAAAGACTTGCTAATTTAGTAGGCAAAGTGGCTCTGATCAATGTAGGCGCAGCGACAGAGATAGAGATGAAAGAGAAAAAGCAAAGAATAGATGATGCTTTAAATGCTACTAAAGCTGCGATGAAAGACGGGATAGTTCCCGGTGGGGGAGTTGCTCTTTTAAGATGTTTAAGCATGTTAGATGATATTGAAGTAGAAAATCCTGATGAAAAAATTGCTATTGAAATAATAAAAAAAGCAATTGCCATGCCTGCAATTGTTATTGCTAATAATGCTGGAAAAAAAGGAGATGTAATAGCTGAAAAGATTTTAGAGAAAAAGGGAAGCTTGGGATATAATGCATATACTGATAAATTCTCTGATTTGATAAAAGATGGGGTTATCGATCCTGTTTTAGTTACAAAAACAGCTTTAAAAAATGCAGCTTCTATTGCAACGCTTTTATTAACAACAGCTACTATGATTACAGAAAAGCCAAAAGCTAAAAAAAATACGCCTATGATGGACCCATCAATGATGGATCCATCATTGATGGGAGCAATGGGAGGGATGCCTCCAATGGGAATGTAGGAAAGTAAAATTTTTAAAAAGTTAATTTATTTAAGATAGTTTTAAAAAATAATAAAATAAAAAGCATAAAAAAATGTTTACAGTTGATGCAAGATTAAAAAGATTAGAAGGGCTAGAAAGATTAGATACGGAAGATATTTTTCAGGCTACTTATCGAAAGCATATGAAAAAACCTCTGATTTCTAAAATAGCAATACTTGTCTACGATATTTTTTCAGTGCTTATTTTTCCAATTGCGATATGTCGATATATACATTATAAAGTACATGTTTTTTTAGGTTATTATTTATTTGTGCCAGCTCAATTTCTTTCTAAAAAAGACAAAAAAAAAGATTACTCTGACGAGTCTATCAAGCCTGAAGAAGATGTAAAGGAAGTAAAACAAAAAAAATATATAAGAGAGGGAAGACAAAATTTAAAAAAAGTCTTTAATGCTCAAATTGTAAATATAAAAACAGCAGATGGCGCAAAATTAAACGGTGTGTTTGTTCCTGGAGAAGATGCGTTGGGTAGAACTTTAAGACAAAATGGTCCTTTAATTATCTTTTTTCTAGGACAAACAGGAATGTATGAAGATTTAGGTAAGGGTCGTTTTCAGGAAGTACTAAAGAATATTAGAAATCACAATGTTTTAGTCTTTAACGAAAGAGGGGTACTCAAAAGCTCTTCTATTGCTACAAGAAAAGGACTTTATTTAGATGCTGAAGCTATTTTACAATTTGCTAAAAAAAGACTAAAAGTTCCCAAAGAAAAAATTGTTTTACATGGACATTCTTTTGGAGGTGTAAAAGCAACATATTTAGCTTCGAAGCACAGAGAGATAAAGCTATTAAATGATAGATCATTTGGGTCTTCAGATAAGGCTATTTATTATATGGCTAAAGATATGTTTCATAAAGTTTTCTCTGTTTGTTTTCTCATGCCTTTGTATTTAATTGAAAAATTCGCTTCTCAAAATATTTCAAATAAAGTGAAAAATTTCCTAAAAAGATATGAGATATCCAAAGACTACAAATTACTAAGACCAATTTTTTTAGTTAAAATGATAAGAGCTGCAACTTCAGTTGCTGCATTTATTTGTGCAAAAATTACAGTTATTTTTGGCTGGAAGCTTACTCCTGAAAAAGATTGGCAAAAAGTAAAAGATAAAAAATTTATTCTCTTTTTAAGAGATGATGAGACGATTCCATATGAAGCTAGTTTTTTTAAAGCAGTTAAAAAGAAAGAAAAACAGTTTATTAGAATCTTAGATCCTAACTGTATACATTGGACAGCAATGGCTCCGGATATCTACTCTGTAGCTTTAAAAGCGTTAGAAGCTTAATTTTTTATATTATTTAATCTTCCAAAAAATTGGAGCGAAGACAAGTAAAATTATAAAATATTCTAATCTTCCAAGCAGCATCAAAAAACTAGATAAAAGTTTGCTAAAACCATTCATAAAAGCAAAAGATGTGGCAGGTCCTCCTGCTCCAAAAGCAAACCCGATGTTATTTAACATGCATGCAACAGATGAGACGGAAGTTTCTGAATCTATTTGAGCAAAAATATAGAAAACTGTACCTAAGACTGTAAAAAAGGCAACTAAACTAAAAAATGCTAATACTGTAACCCCAGTGCTCATGGGAATTTCTTTTTTTCCAATCTTCAAAGGTCTTATAGTTGAGGGTCTAAATATCTCTTCTATTTTGTTTTTTAAAATCTTATATAAGATGTAAAATCTAGAGGTTTTTATTCCTCCGCAAGTAGCTCCAGACATACCCCCGATAAACATCAAAAGAAGCATAAAAAGTTGCGTTGCAAATGGCCATTTGGCAATATCTGTTGTTACAAATCCAGTAGAAGTTTGAGCGGAGATTGCATGAAACGTTCCTTCTCTAATAGCTCTAGAGACGGTATATACTCCAGTTTTAGCTCCTTCTAAAGAGTAACTCTCAGCTCCGATTAATTTGAAAACAACTAAAGCTGATCCTATAATAACAACGGCAACGAATAAGAAAAAATCAGGTTCATAAATTCTAAAGAATTTTCCTCTAAGACAGTGAAAATATAGAGCAAAGTTTATACTTCCGACAAACATAAATACAATTATTACCCATTCTGTTAAAAAGTTGTGATAGCTTCCAATTGAGTCATTTCGAATTGCATAACCGCCTGTTGAAAGATTTGAAAAAGTAATGCAAAAGGCATCTAAAACAGGCATTTTTTCGTTTGTTAAAATTAAGAAAAATACTTCTATTATTGTGAGACCTAAATATAGTTTCCAAAGAAGTGATGCTGTCTCTTTAATTCTAGGAGCAATGGATTCTTTAACAGGCCCTGTCATCTCTGCTTGAAGTAGAAATTTCCCGCCAACTGCTAAAGCTGGCAAAATAGTTAAAAATAAAACAACTATTCCAAGACCTCCTAGCCATTGAATGAAGCTTCGCCAAAATAAAACAGCTTTACTTACCGCTTCAATTCCTTGAAAAAGAATAGCGCCTGAAGCATCTCTGACAGGGGTGATTGTTCCATAAAATGTGTAGTTTTTTTCTGGATAATGTGGATTTTTTACAGAATATGGTTTTTGTTTAGTAGAGTTTGTCTCAAAAAGTTTAGGGCACATTACAGTGGCACCCGTTGTTGTTAGTCCCGAAATTGATTCAAAAACACAATCTACTGGTTTTTGTAAAGTATTAGAAAAATAAAATGGCAGTCCACTAATAATAGTTGTGACAACCCACATAAGTATTACTATTAAAACGCTTTCTCTTCTAAAAAAAACACCAGTTGCTTTTTTACCAAAATATAAAAATATTCCGGATAGAATTAAACAGACCAAAATCGTTTTTAAAAAAGCTAAGGTAGAGTTTGGATGGGGTGTTTTAAAAATAAACTCAAAATAAATAGCAATCAAAAGAGGAATAATTAGGATTAAAGAAAAATAGAAAAGTAGTTTTCCAATAATCTTAGAAACTTCTTTGTATCTCAAATTTTCGCTCCTTAAAATAAGTCTTGTAGATTAGGTAAAATCTCAGGACTTGTATTTAAAATTAAAGTATC
>JAAKFE010000052.1 GCA_011065175.1 Candidatus Anoxychlamydiales bacterium | reverse complement strand
AAAAAAACAAAAAAAAGAGATTTAAACTTAGCTAAAAGACCAACAGGTGGTGGGATAGTATTTCATATTTGGGATATAGCTTTTTCTTTTTTAATGCCCAAAGGACATAAATATTTTTATTTGGATCCTTTAAAAAATTATGAGTTTGTAAATACCTTAGTTCTTAAAGCTTTAGAAGAATTTTTAGTTAATAAAGAAGATAATAATAAAGAAAAAACAAAGTCATATGGTCTAACGGATAAAGAGCATTTTAATGAAAATAAAACGTTTGATAGTTTTTGTATGGCAAAACCAACTAAATACGATGTTATATATAATGGAAAAAAAATAGCTGGAGCATCTCAAAGAAGAAAAAAAACAGGCTATTTACATCAAGCAAGCATATGTCTTGTAGAGCCAGATTTAGGATATCTAAAAGATGTATTGATTGAAAAAGATATTGCAAATGCGATTTTTAAAAGCTCTTATCCAATTTTTTTAAGTGAAAATAAAAATATTGATCAGAAACGAGGAATTGTTAAAGAAAAGTTAATTGAAACTTTTAAAGATAAGTTTTCTAAAATTTAGAAAAACTATCATCAAATCAAGAAAAACCTTATTTGGTGCGGAAGTTTTAAGGTTATTGTCTTTTATAAGTTATTAATAATTAAATATTTATTAAAAAATAACTGTTTTAAAAAAAGTAAAATTTGAAAAAATAATATATAAAGTTTTGGATTGAAATTTATAAATAGTTTTTAAAAATTATATCAAAAAGTTAAACGATAATTTCATTCATATTTAAATCCATATAAAGAGCTGCTTTTCAATATATTAAAGATAGTATATACTTGAGCGTTACTTGAAAAATTTAAAGGTTTTTTATGCCAAAAAAAAATGCGATAACTCCAACAAGAGATGAAGATTACTCCACTTGGTATCAAGAAGTTGTTAAGGCAGCAGATTTAGCTGAGCATTTTCCGGTTAGGGGATGTATGGTAATAAAACCTTGGGGATATAGTCTTTGGGAAAATATTAAAAATATTTTAGATAAAAAAATTAAAGATACGGGTCATAAAAATGCGTATTTTCCTCTTTTTGTACCGCTTTCTTTTTTAGAAAAAGAAGCTACGCATGTTGAAGGGTTTGCAAAAGAGTGCGCAATAGTCACTCATCATAGATTAGAGAAAAAAGATGGAAAATTAGTGCCTGCTGAAGATTCGAAATTAGAAGAGCCATTAGTTGTTCGGCCAACTTCTGAGATGATAATTGGAGCGATGTTTTCAAAATGGATAGAATCATATAGAGATCTTCCGCTTTTAATAAATCAATGGGCAAATATTGTTCGTTGGGAGATGAGAACACGTCTTTTTTTAAGAACTACAGAGTTTTTGTGGCAAGAAGGTCATACTGCTCATGCAACTAAAAAAGAAGCAGAAGAAGAAGTTTTTAAAATGCTAAATGAATACGAAGATGTTTTAGAAAACTTTTTAGCTATTCCAGTAATTAAAGGTAAAAAAACTGAGATGGAGAAATTTCCAGGAGCAGATGATACTTATGCATTAGAAGCTATGATGCAAGATAAAAAAGCTCTGCAAGCTTGCACATCTCATTTTTTAGGACAGAATTTTTCAAAAGGATCTGATATTAAATTTTCTGATGAAAATGGAAAGCTTGAATATGCTTGGACAACATCTTGGGGAATGACAACAAGAGTAATTGGAGCTCTCGTTATGGTTCACTCAGACGATGATGGTTTAATAATTCCTCCAAAAATAGCTCCTGTAGAAGTTGTAATTCTGCCAGTTATTCACTCAGATGAAATTAAACAAAAAGTAATGGATTTTTGTAAAAAATTAAAAGATGATCTTCAAAATATTCAATATCATAATAAAAATCTAGTAGTTGAAATAGATACAAGAGATATTCGAGGGGGAGAAAAGAAATGGTCATGGATAAAAAAAGGAGCTCCGTTGATATTAGAAATTGGGCTTAGAGATATTGAAAATGAAAGTGTTTTTATGCTGAAGCGATACTCTTTGGAAAAAAAGAGTGTGAAAGTAAAAGATTTTATAAAAAATATCAAAAAAACATTAGATGATATCCAAAAAGAGATGTTTGAAAAAGCAAAAAAACATCAAGAAGACAATACTCAAAATATTTTATCAAAAGATGAGTTTTATAAATTTTTTAAAGATAAGAATGCTGGTTTTGCAAAAGGATATTTTTGTGAAGATACAAAAATCGAAGAGAAATTAAAAGAAGAGCTATCTGTTAGCGTAAGATGTATTTTAGAAAAAGATTTTGAAGAGGGCACATGTATGTTTTGCTCAAAAAAAACAAAAACAAAAGCAATTTTTGCTAAAGCTTATTAAAGGAGTTTTTTATTATGCTGAGATTTTTTAGAAAGTATCAAAAAATATTTTTTGTCATTATTGCTTTTGTTATTATCGTTACCTTTTCATTTTTTGGAACTCAGGGCCTTTTAGAAAAATCTAATAGAGTAAAGGATAAAGATATCGCTATAGCTTTAGATGGTTCTAAAATTAAATTATCTGAAATTCAAGCAATGAGCATCTTTTTAGCAACAGATGCTCAGGATCTTAGCTATAGTTCGAAAAGTCACTTAAGACCTAATTTATTTAATAGTGGAATCCTCAAAGACTTTTTTAGATCAGGATTATCAAAAGTGTTTTTTGAAAAATATTTCGATCAGCTACAACCATCTTTTGAGAAAAAATTTGATAAAATAAAAAAATATTCTCCTTTTGTGCATTTGCATGACTCTTCTATTACTGCTAGATCTATCTATGAGATGTATGCTCCTGAGGTTTTAAATATTTTAAATGAGCTAAAATCTCAAAAAGAATTAAATCTAAAATTTTTAAATCTTCTATCAGATTTATATGTTGAACAGCTAAAAATTCCATCTGAGAGTGTTAGAAGACTTTTGTATTTTCAAGAAAAACAAAAAAATGCTGAGCCAGATCAAAGGCTTTATCAAGATTCTATAGCATTTTTGGGTTTTGAAAATGCTCTAGATTGGTTTGGTATAGATTTTATAGATTTAGTATCTGAATTTATTATACATACTTCTTATGTTGCTAAAGAAAAAGGATATGTTGTTACGCATGATGAAACGATAAATGATTTAATGGCTAACTTAAATAGCGCTTTAGATGATAAAGATAAAGCTCAAATAGATACATATTACAAAAATGTACTTCACTATCTTTCAATGGATGAGAAATTAGCTGCAAAAACTTGGGCCAAGGTATTGCTTTATAAAAGGTATTTTAGTGACGTTTCTAACAATACTTTAATAGATAGTTTGGCTTATCAAGAGTTTGATAAATATACGAAATCAAAAGCAGATGTAAAACTATATTCTCTACCTAAATCGCTGCATATAAAAAATTTTGAGGATTTAATTAGATTTGAGATGTATCTTTTAGCAACGTCAAATAAATCAAATCCTTTAGATGTTCCAAAAAAAAATAAAGATCTTTTAGAGATAGAAAAAAAATATCCTGAGATTATTGAACAAAAATATATAGTAAACGTTAAACATGCACCTATAGAAAAAGTAGCTTTGAAAATCAAAGTCAAAGATATGTATTTTTGGCAGTTAGAAGATAAGAATTGGAATAAAATTAGAGCTGCGTTTGCATTTATTGAAGCCGCTAAAAATAGAGAAGAAAAATTAAAAGTTTTAGATAATATTCAATTTTTTCAAAAATCTCAAATAGATGCTTTTTCAAGAAATGAGATGGTAAAACAAAGCCCAAATCTCATTGCTGAGACTCTAAGCGAGTTAGACGCTAAAAATTATGATTTTTACATTAGCTTGAAAAACCCGAAATTTCCAATCGATATAAAAAATGCTGATGAATTAAAAACTCTTTTAGATAAACAAGATAAAATAGAAAATTATACTCAAGACAATAAAAATTATTTCAGCTTTGAGGTAATTAAGAGATCTGAAATTAAAGAGATTCAATCTTTTGAAAAAGCTAAAAAATCAAAAGTTATCGATCAAATTTTGAATAATTTTCTAAAGGAAAAATATTTAACTCTAAGAGAAGAACTTTTTGAAAAATTTACCACAGAGGAAGGAAGTTTCAAAAAGTTCAATCAAGTTAGATTAGAAGTTGCTAAAATAGTTTTTTCAGACGTAATAAATAAGTTAAAAACACTAAATTTATCTAAAGATAAATCTTTAGATGGTTTAGCAAAATATCGCTTATATTCCTATGTTGAAGATTTTCAAAAAGACATTCAAAAAGATGAAAAATTTTTAGATAATTTGAAAAATTCTCAGTGTAATTTAATTTCTGAGAATTTAAAAGTTTCGCGATCTAAAAATCCTAATTGGGTAGAAAGTAGAGTTTTTTCAATGGATGAAAAAAAATATTCATCAATCAATCTTTTAGATACCGGAAATATTGAGTTTTTCTATTTAGATAGTATAAAGCATGAAGATGACTCTATTGATAAAATTGATATCGCAAGAAAAGCTATGTCTTCTGAAACTGCCCTTTTACTTACTAAAAGATTATTAAAAATGTTTGAAGAAAAAAAATGTATAGTTTTTCCTGTTAGAGAAAAAAATGAAAGCATTTGAAAATTTTCCAAATATAAAAATTTTAAACTTTTTCGATATTAATATTGATCTAGAAAAATATGTATCTAAAGCAAAGCTTTTCTCTAAAAAGTATGTACTCAAATCTTTTTCTTCTATTTTAAATGAAGAAGAGTTTGCTAAAATATATATGGCATACAATGAAAAAGGGCTTTATTTTATTTTTGATGTTAAAACTCCTTTTACAAAAGCTTTTTTTCCGGAATATCAAAGAGCAGATTCAATAGAGGTTTTTATCGATACAAGGTCTTTAAAAACTAAAGGCTATATTACAAAATTTTGTCATCATTTTGTTTTTTTTGCTGAAGATATTAAAGGTTATAAAGCAAGAGAGATAACTCGTTTTAGAGCAGATGATATGCATGCCATTTGCGGGTCCAAAGATTTAAAAGTAGACTCTATAGTAAAACCAAAATCTTATATGTTGGATATCCATATCCCTAGTTTTTGCTTAACAGGTTTCAATCCTATTGATATTAACTATTTATCTTTTACATATAGAATTAATAGATATCAAATGCCTCCTCAAAACTTTTCAGTAAGCTCAAATGAACATGTTATTGAAAAGAGTCCCCATCTTTGGGCTAAGATGAATTTATTAAAATAATTATGAATTGCAAAGGGTAAAGTGGGCCCCAATCTTAAGACTGGATTTTTGACTTTTAGCCGAATATTTTAATTTCACCAAGCTCATAAAATAATGAGCAATCGGCTACTTTTTTTTCGCTGTTTTTCTTAGAAAAGAGATGATTATCTTGAAATATTAGAGAATATCGTACAAGCAAAACTTCCAAATCAAATGCTTTTTACATATATGCAAACAATGAAGTTGAAATGCCACACTTTCAACACTCTAAAAAAAAGAAAAAGGTTTTTTATTATTAAATTTTTTATATTATGCAAAAATATAAATAGGAGTTTTTTATGAAATTCTCAAACACCCATGAATGGGTAGAAATTAATAATGATATAGCAACTGTAGGTGTTACTAATTTTGGGAGAATGCATCTTGGAGATGTGGCAAATATAAAACTTCCTACAAAAGATAAAGAAGTTAAAGCTAATGAAGCTGTGTGTGTTTTAGAATCTAATAAAGCTGCTGTTGATATCCATAGTCCAATGAGCGGTAAGATTATTGAGATCAATGAAAATCTAAACACCAATTTGAAAGATTTAAATACATCTCCAGAAGAAAAAGGGTGGCTTTTCAAAGTAAAAATTTCAGATCCAAATGAAGAAAAGGCTCTTATGTCATTAGATGAATATGAAAAAAAAGTTTCAAGTGATTAATAAGATATTTCTTTTTTTAGCTTAAGTTATGTTATAATCCAAGTTAGATAATCAAAAAAATATTTGGCTTGTGAGTAGAGTTAAGAAAATAGTAATTTCATCGATATTTATAGCATTTGCTTTTGCTTTTTTATTCTTTTTTAAACCTATTTTATCATATGGGGTGTCTACTTATTTAAATAGCTTTTCAAAAAGTCTTATCAAGGGTTCTAAAGTAACTTTTAAAGATTTGGAGATAAAAAGTAAAAAGATAACTCTAAACAAGGTAAATGTAAAAGCTGATAAAAAATATGAAATTGAAATCGATAAAATAGATATTGATTTTCAATTTAAAATATTTAAACCGGGCATAATCGCTGATATTAATATTAATAATCCTAATATTACGCTATTTAAAAATGAAAAATGGGATGTTAAGATCCCCAAGAAAAAATCTAGATTTTTATCTTATTTTTTAAGAGTTAATAAGGGGAAGGTTAATTTTGTAAATACTGGCGATACAGTAAAAAAAATATGTTTTGATTTTTCAAATCACATTGCAGCCACTTCAAAACTAAATTTGTTTTTAGAAGAAAACTCTTCAAAAAAAATTAATATCGATATCAATAGAGATGAAAGCAAGAACATTATTTCTACTCATTTAGATGAAGTAGATATTTCAAATATTGGTGATATTTTAAATTTTTTTAATATAAAAATTTTTGAGGATCTAAAAGGATTAGTTAATGGAATCGTAGTTATGGCGATTGAAAATTCTAAGATTTCAAGCTTTTTTACAAATTTAGATTTTATTAATTTAAGCTTTTTATCTCCTAAGACTCATTTGAGTTTTGATTGTAAAACTTTTAAAGCTGAAGTAAATTATCCTGACTTTTTTAGCTCTAATAAAATAACACTCTTAGATAGTTTGAAATATGATTTTTTAAAAGAGACTAAGATAAGATTAAATTTTGAAGATTTAAGAGTTTTAACATCTAGAAAATCTGTTTTTTCTAAAATAGATGGATTTTTCTCTTATAATCCTAATTTAGGCTCAAAATTAAATGCCATAGGTAAAATCGAGAATGAAAAAACTTTTGATTTTCAGATAAATTCCAAAGCATATACAGCAAGCTCTTTTTCTAACTGGCTAGATTTAGAATGTTTTATAGATGATAATAAAACTAAAATATCACTATCTGCTAAAGAAGTAGAAGATTATTATAATTTGCATCTATCTTTTCAAAACATTAAATCTCATATTTTTGAAGCTTTTCAGGATTTATTATATAAATCATTTCCTAAAATTAGTGATTTTAAATATGTAGATGGTGACGTTTCATTTTGTATCGATAGCAGGTTCAATGAAAAAGGATTTAATAAAATTTTTGTAACCGATTTATCGATGAAAGATTTAGACTTTCAAAAAGCTAATATAAATGGTTTTGTATCCAAAATAGAGGGAAAAAGTTCTTTTGATATAACTGATGATAATTTTTTTGATAATTTTTTTGCAGATATTAAAATTTCAAATTCTAACTTCGATATAAATCAAAAAAAGATAAAAGATTTTAATGCTAAAATATTTGCTGTAGATGGAGCTTTTGAATCTAGCAGCGCATCATGTTTATTTGAAAAAATTGATACAAAAGTAGATATAAAAGGTCCGATTAAAGAATTTTCTGCAAAAATCTCATCTAGAGGAACTCTCAATGATTTTGAAGAGACTTTTTTATCTGAAATTATCTGTAAAAGAAAAGGTAAAGAGTTTCATTTTAGTGGAAATCTACAAGTATCTGACTCAGAAAGTGCTGTTTTTGGATTTGATTTAAAAAAACTATTAGTTTTTAGCTTTTTAGATCTAAAAAATAATTTACAAAAAGGCTGGCTTAGAGCTGAAAGGATTAATCTAAATAAATGGTCAAAAATTTTAGGATCAGATCTTTTAATTGATGGAACCGCTAATATCGCAGCTTTTTATACTAATGAGAAATTGAGTTTTCAGCTAAAAGGTGAAAATTTAAGTTATGAAAGCCCTTATATTGATATTAAAATTAATAAAATAGGGGATTTAAATGATTTTATTTTTGAAAATGATAATTTTATAAGTGGAACTCTAAGCTCTAAAATTATAAATTGCTATATTCCATCTTTTCAAGGTAAATGTTATTTACCAAAATTTGATGCTCTTTTTGATCTAAAGGATGCTATAGTTCAAATCAATCAAAATGTTTTAAAAGCTAATTTGAAAACTGTTTCAAAAGATGTTGATCTAGATGGAACAGTATTCTTTGATTTTTCTAAAAATTATCCAATTTTAAATATTGAAACTAATTATTTATCTGATATCAAATCTTTTCAAAATTTACTAAAACATTTTGATTTTTCAAATGATCTAAATTTACTTGGAAATGTTCATGGTTTTAGTAAAATAACATCTATCTTTGAAGAAGAGACCAAAACTTATTACTCTTTGGATTTTAATTTTCAAGATGCTTCTTACAAAATTAATGAAAAAGCTATTTTAAAAAATATTAAAGCTAAAGCTAAATATAGTTCAGATGATGATTTAACTTTTTCAAAGCTGCTCGGGGATTTAAGCTTAGGAAATAAAACTTATCAAGTATCATTTCCAGTTTTTAAAAAGATTAAAGATGAAATTGATTTTGATCTTAGATTAGAAAAAGATATTTTTGATTTTTTAAGATTAAAGGGAAAATTTATTAAACAAGGTGATTTTTATCATCTCGCCTTAGATAAGGAGCTTTCAGCGTTAGTTGGTCAGAAATTTAAAGTTTTAGATTTTTCTATAGATGAAAATTTTAATATAGATAAGTTAAAACTCATATCAAATATAAACTCCTTTGCTTTTATCTCTAGCTTTCAATTTTTATTGGATTTTGGCCTTTTTGGAGAAGATAATTTAAATATTTTATCTCTTATTCAATCGAAACATTCAGGTGATCTTTTAGCATCTATCAATTTAGATGATAATAAAGATCTCCTCTTTGATATAGAATCTAAAAATTTTCAAATGCTTGATAAAAAATTTGAAAAATTCTCACTAAAAGGTAAAAAATCAAAATCTAATCTAGAAATTCAAAAGCTTAGCTTTGATGATATCGAATCCTCAATATTTGTGGATATGTCATCAGAAAAGTTAATGATTAAAGACTGTTCTTTGAAGAAAAAAGATGAACTTTTTCTGAAAATGCAAGGATCTTATGATCAGAATTTAGCAGCTTTATCTTTTGATATTTCAGATGTTAAGTTAGATATAAAAAAAATAAGACCTTTAATTTCTAACTTTTTTTCACTTCCCAAAGCTTCTATCGAAGGTCATTTAAAAGGAAGTGGTCAACTTTGTGTGAAAATTCCAAAAAAAGATGAAAAATTTAATTTTTCTATGGATTTAGATTTTCAGCCAAGTAACTTAACTATTGAGAAAGTCAGGCTATATAATAATGGCTCTTTAAATGTTCATTTTGCATCTAATACAGGATTTATAATTCAAGGTCTAGATTTTAGCTGCTTCTCAAAAGATATAGATCTATCATATTTGACTTGTAAAATTGGAAAAGCAAGTTTTGATTTAAATCAAAAAAAATATCTACTTCAAGATACAAATATCTATATTCCTCAAAGCTTAAAAAGCTCGTTTGAAAAATTAAAAAATTTTAAGAATTATTTAAAAAGTTTTAAACTAAAAGATGATATCGATTTAAATTGCGATATTAAATTTTCATCAGATTTATCAGATGTTGAAATGTATGCTAAAAAAGCTGTTTTTACTTTAAATACGACTAAACATGAGCTAAAAGATATTTTTTTTAATATTAGAGATAAAAAATGTATTTTAAACTTTGATTATTTTTATAAAAACTCATACTACACGATTAAAAATGATTTTCTTACAACCGATAAAATTTATGCAAAAACAACTCTATTAGAAAAATTGGCTATTTGCTCAAACCCTTTAAATATAAGCTGGCTTATCGATGCAGATAAGAAATTTTTAATAAAAGAAGTTATAGGAAATTTTTGTGGAATAGATTTCTTATTTCAAGAAGATTTAGAGAAAATTAATTCCAATAACCTTTTTGGAAGTTTAAAATTTAACGGATCAAAATTAAAAAAAATCCTTCCAAAGAATATAGAGAATTCTTTTGATCACTATTTAATTGGATCTGGCTATGAGATAAGTGGTAAGCTAGGATTTAATTTTTCTAAAGCTAATTTCATAAATTTTGATGGGCTTTTCTCAGGTAAAGATTTTGAGCTTTCCTCTTACCAGTTTAAAACTATGTTTTCCAAACTACATATTGATGAAAAATCTGTAAAATTCACAGATTTTAAGGTGTCTGATGGCAGTGGAATTGTTATGGTAAATGAGATGAGTTTTGAAAAAAATAAAAACAAATGGCAGTTTTTAATGCCTCTTTTAAAAATTAAAGATTTAAGACCGTCGCTTTTGAAAAATATAAATCAGCCTTTAGATGAGATTACTCCTTTTTTAATTAGAGAGCTCGTTTTAAAAGATTTTAAAGGGGAGTTAGGAAATAAAAATTCATTTAGCGGAAATGGCAATCTACATTTTATAAATTCCTTTAAAAGAGGACAAAGCGTTTTTGATTTTCCAGCAGATGTTTTAAGCAGAATAGTCGGTATAGATCAAGAGCTTTTAACTCCAGTTAAAGGCACGGTAGATTTTTTTGTGAAAAACGGAAAGTTTAATTTATCTAAACTTGGAGACTCTTTTTCTGAAGCTGAAAGATCTAAATTTTTCTTACTTGATAAAGGACAAAAACCCTATGTTGATTTCGATGGAAATATTTATATTAATATTGCTATGAAACAATACGTTTTATTTAAATTCACTGAATCTTTTGTGATCTCTATTCGAGGGAATCTAGAAGATCCAAAATGTAATCTAAAGAAAAAAAGAGGTTTTCTAAATTAAAGGCTTATATTCTTAGTAGCTCAAGGGATCCCTCTTTTTAGATCATCAAACTGTTTTTTATTGGTTTTTAAATCAAGATTAGATTATATAGTATTTTAATTTTTAATTGATAGATGTTATCCTTTATTTTTTTTAAATAAAGGAGTCAACAAATGGCTAGACCTTATTCACAAGATCTCAGAAAAAAAGTTTTAAAATATTTAGAAA
>JAAKFE010000051.1 GCA_011065175.1 Candidatus Anoxychlamydiales bacterium | reverse complement strand
TCCTATAGAAAAGTTTTGGGCTAATATGAAAAATAAAATTAAAGAATTGCTACCAAAAGTTAAAAAGTTTACTGATGCATTCGATGGAGCAATATTATCAATGTAAATTTAAACCACTATAATATCTTTATATGCTGAAATAGCAATTGGCTTTACATTACCATCCACTCCGAACATCACTATATAAATGATTAATATAAAATATTATTTTGCCAAAGCCAAAAAAGAAAAAAGACAGAAGAGATTAAAGTAATAATCAAAGCAAAAATAAGAGATTTTTTTCTGCAATAATAATCAGATAAGCCTCCTTGAATAGAAGCGCAAAAAAAGCTATTATACTTACAAAAATAGGAATCGCAAATTTATAAGTGGTCTCAGGCTCAAATATAATTATTGCAATATATAAATATTGAGTAATACCATTTATCAAATATTTATATTCATAATTTATTATTTTATTTTAAAAGCTTTGATCTAAAAAATGATTTCCAAATAAATCCAAATCAACTATTATTTTTTAAGTTTTATATGGGGTGCTTAACTAGCTGAGAAGCAAAAATTGCTAACCCAAAGAACCTGATCTAGATAATACTAGCGCAAGGAATATGAAATGTTTTTATTAATTATTGGATCTATTGCATCTTTAACATCTACAATTAGTTTGATTCCTCAGATATTTCAAACATACAAATCTAAATCTGTTGCAGATCTATCACTTCTTATGCTTATCAATTTCTTTGTTTGTTCTATTTGTTGGGTCATTTATGGAATCACTCTTAAAGCTACCTCTGTTTGGATAACAAATATTATAATGTTAATTTTTTCAGCTCTCTTAATAATTTTAAAAATCAAGTATAGAAGAAAATAGCTATGGTTCAAAAAATATTAAACTCTTATAAAAGCATCATTTTTTTAAATGGTGAAATACCTAATAAAAAACTCTTTGATTACATCAATTTAAATGTACCTATTATTGCAGCTGATGGAGCATCTAATAAACTCAAAAACTATTTAATTGAACCAACTTTTAATATCGGAGATGGGGACTCTATAGGGAACAATAAACCTAATTCTTTCATAAAAATTTTAGATCAAAACAAAACTGATTTTGAAAAATCCATAATTTTTGCAAAAAACTTAAATCTTTTACCTGCATTAGTTTTAGGTATTAGTGGTGGTGAAATCGATCATACAATAGGAAATACTCAAATTATTATGAAATATTCAGATGATAATTCTTTATTCTTTTTAGATACATATCATCAAAAAAATAGCATTAAAGCAAAGCTTGGAATAGTTCTAAACAAAAAAGAATTTAATCTAAAACTAAATGAAAACTCTATAATTACAATCGTATCTTTTGAAGAATCCGTTATTTCTACAAAGGGCCTGAAATGGGATTTAAAAAATAAAAATATGAACCACAACTATTATTCTTTAAGAAATTACAATACATCTAAGGAAGTCCTATTTAAAGTAAGCAAAGGCAAAACTCTTATCATTTTGGATATAACTCAAGAGATTTTATCTCTAAAAAAACCATTTGTAAAAATTCCAATATAATTTTTTTTTATTTTTTTGAAGTTAAGCTTTTCTATCTAATTCATTCCACCTTATATAAAGCCTTTCTATTTCGTTCTCAAGGCTAGCTAGTTCTCTACAAACTTCAGCAAGACGATCTTTATTTTCTATTACATCCTTTTGATTTAACAAAGTATTTAAATTTGATATTTCCTGCTCTAATTTTGGGATATTATTTTCTATATCTTCATACTCTTTTTTCTCTGAATATGTAATTTTTTTAATATTAGAATCATTTTTTTTATGCTTTGATTTTTCTTTTTTAGAACTTATAACTTTTTTTCTAGATGCTTCAAATTGAGCATAATCAGAAAAAATAGTAATGCTATCTTTATTTCCTAAAGAAATTATTGAATTACAAACTCTATCGATTAAAAATCTATCGTGAGTTATTAACACTATAGCTCCATTAAATTCTAAAAGACTCTCTTCTAAAGCATCTAATGTTTGAATATCTAAATCATTTGTCGGCTCATCCAAAAGTAATACATCAGCAGGCTCAAGCAAAAGATGAGCAATATTTATTCTAGCTTTTTCCCCTCCTGATAATTTTTTTATTTTTAAATTTAAGCTATCTTTAGAAAATAAAAATCTTTGACACCATGAATTAACATGAATCTTTTTATTTTGAAATGTTACGAATTCACCACTTGGACAAAGAGCCTCTTTAAGAGTTAAATTATCATCTAATTTCCTTCTGAGTTGATCGAAATAAACAATTTTTAAATTATCAGCTTTTTTAATCGTGCCGCTATCTGGAATAATCTCTTCAGCTATTAATTTTAAAAGGGTTGTTTTCCCAGATCCATTCGGTCCTATAAGTCCTATTCTAGTTTTTGGAGAAAGCATAAAACTCAAATTTTTAAAAAGCTCTTTTCCATTCATACTTTTAGAAATAGCTTTTAGAGTAATTAATTTTTTTGTTCCTCTATCAGTTGAAATGAAATCTATTTTAGCTTTTTTATTCTCATTTCTTTTTTTTAAATCAGATAATTTCTCAAATATTTCATGAGCCTCATCTATTCTTGATTTTGATTTAGTCCTTCTTGCTTTTACCCCCTGTTTTAACCACTCATCTTCTCTTCTAGCTTTTGTACTTAGTGATTTTTCCTGTTTGATCTGGCCTTGTAAAAAAGCTTCTTTTTTCTTTAAAAAATCTAAATAAGATCCATCTGACACAAAAATATGATTCGGATATGCATCTGAGATTTCTATAATTTTGTTACAAGAATTTTGCAGAAAATATCTATCATGAGAGACAAGGATAAAATTTAAAACTTTTTTATGTAAAAATTTTTCAAACCATAAAAGAGACTCTAGATCCAAATGATTAGTAGGTTCATCTAAAAGAAGTAAATCAGGGGATAATATAAATGCTTCTGCTAGAGATAATCTTTTTTGCCATCCTCCAGATAATTTCGAAGCATCAATTGATGGGTCTGTAAAGCCAACTTTATTAAGCCATTTATCAACAAGTAAATTTTCATCATATTCGGTTAAATTCTCATTTTTTAAAGAATGTAGTAATACATCTTTAATTGAACTATTTTTATAAGATACATTTTGCGGAATATAAGCAATTTTTAAAGAGCGTTTACGGGTAACGGCTCCTTCGTCAGCAGTTTCAAGATTAGCTAAAATTTTTAATAATGTAGATTTACCTGAACCATTTGGTCCAATAAGACCAATTCTATCATTCTTAAAAACAGAAAAAGATATATTTTTAAATAGGTCTTTTAAGCTATATGACTTTGATAGATTGTTAATATTTAATAATACGCTCATAATAAAATTATAGCAGAAGCAATAAAACTAATCATTACTAAATTTTATAACCCCAAGTTTTTTGAAACTCTGAGGAACAGGAGCAGAAAAGCTCATTTTTTTTTCGGTAATTGGATGTAAAAACTCTAAAAGAGAGGAATGCAAACACATTCTTGATATAGGACTTGCTAATGGAGAATACCTTTTATCGCCAAGAATTGGATGGCCCGCATCTTTACAATGAACTCTTATCTGATGTTTCCTTCCTGTTTCAAGATTAAGTTTTAAATAAGTAAAATTTTTAGATCTTCTAATTACTGAAAAATGAGTAATTGCTATTTTGCCTTCCTCTTCATTTTCAACAGATCTAACATTATACTCTTTATTTTCTACAAGATAGCTTTTCCAAGCACCCTCATTTTCTTTTAGATTTCCTTCAACGATTGCAAGATAAGACCTTTTAAGTTCATGATTTTTAAACATAACATTAAGTTTGTCTACTGCTCTTTGATTTTTGGCAAACATCATAACCCCGGATGTTTTTTTATCTATTCTATGTACTACAAAAATATTTTTTGTAGAGTAGAATTTCCTTAAAATCGAAAGTGCATTTTCAGTTTTCACTTCATCCAAAGGAACGCACAATAAACTTTCAGGTTTATTGATTACCAAAATATCGTTATCTTCATAAATAATTTTAATTCCACTAGGACTTTTTTTAATTATTTCACATATTGATATAGTTTTATTTTTTTCAATTATTTCCTTTGCATTTTCAATTAAAACATTATCAACATACACTCTTCTTTTTTTTATAAGATTTCTTAGGGTGGTATTTGAAGAATCAGGAAATATTTTTTTTAAAGCTTCAAATATCGTAGAATTTTCAAATGTTTTATGATTTTTCAAAATAATTCTTAAGTTTATTTAATAATATTTATGTCTTTCAAAAGAGGTTTTAATAGTAACATATTTTATATTGTTAGGTCATCATTATAAGCAAAGAATGAATTTATCGCCCATTTTATTTTTTAGGAAAATGAGATCTAAAACCACCATTTTAATGGTTAGATGAATGATGCAAAAAAAATATTTTAATATTTGGCAAAAACTTTAAAATTTAATCTGCATTTTATCTAGAATATTAAAGATTATCGAACCGTCTCATAACCGCCTAAAACTCCCCCTTTCGATAATACAACCTGCCAAAGTTGAATATCCCTTGCTCGAAAAGCTCCTGCACAAGATAGCAAATAATATTTCCACATTCGATAGAAGTGAAGAGGATAGTTCTGTTTAATTTTATCCCAATTATTATCAAAATTGTGAAACCAGGCCATTAAAGTCTTGTCATAATCAACACTAAAATTATGCCAATCTTCCATGATAAATAATCCTTCTATCGATGTTCCAATCTGTGCAATTGAAGGAAGTTGCCCTCCTCTAAAGATATATTTATCTACCCAAGGATCTCCGGTTATTTTTGATTGATTTCCTCCAATTGTATGTAGCATAACCATTCCATTATCATTTAAACATCTATGAACAATTTCCATAAAAATTCGATAATTTTTCGCTCCCACATGTTCAAACATACCAATCTCAATGATTCTATCAAATTTCTCATTCAAATCTCTATAATCCTGCACACGAATCTCCACAGAAAGATCTTTACATACCTCTTTTGCATAAACTGCTTGATTTTCAGAAAGAGTAATAGCAACTACATCTACTCCATATTGTTCTGAAGCATACTTTGCAAAACCGCCCCATCCACAACCAATATCTAAAATGCGCATTCCCTTTTTAAACCCAAGCTTTCTTGCTATCAGATCATATTTTGCTACTTGAGCTTCGGTCAAATTTTTTGCATTTTTCCAATAGCCACAACTATAAGTCATAAGAGGATCTAACATATTTTGATAAAGATCATTTCCCAACTGATAGTGTTGGTTAATCACCTGTATGCTACCAGATCTATTCTGTCGATTGAAGAGCTTGGCTTTGAGATAGGCCCAAACATGAGGCCATGTAGGTTTAAAGTTATGTTCAAGATCAGCCATTAAGATTCGATATATGCAAACATCTAATGCTTCTGCATCCCAAGCATTTTCCATATAGGACTCTCCAAAACCCAAAGATCGATCTTTTAGCACACGATTATAAAATCTTTCATCATTAACCTGAATATCCCATGGACGATCTCCATTGATCTTGATATCTGCAATAGAGACCATCTCCTCTACAATATCTTTTGATGAAGAGGCCTCTACTTGCATAACTGATAATATCAAAATACAAAAAGCAAATAATTGTCTCATAACTTTTATATGAATAATTTGAAAAAAAATGACAAGGAAAAATTTTCAGTGTAAAACAATTGTTTAGAAAAAAAAAGGAGAGTGACAATTTGGCCCCACCCTTTTGAAAGCATTGGATCTCTTTTACTCTGCTAGTTCACCAACTTCTTTTTCCATTAAACTATCTTCTGCAGAGAAAATATTGAAAGAATATACCATTACCAATATTGCAAAAATTATTTTCATTAAGCCATCCCTATTGTTTTTTGAAAAAAAAGATAAATATTTGAAAAAACTTTGTCAATTAAAAACTCCAAAAGTAAGATTTGAACTTACGTCCAATGGATTAACAGTCTTAAAAATTAAGCTCTAAAAACTGTTTTATATAACCTTAAATTAACCTCTAGTATGATAGAATAAAATTGATAGTTTTTAGCAGCTTTTATATACTCTATTTATTTTTAAACATTAGGCTAATATATGGCATTCTTATCAGTAGTATTAACTATAATATATTTTTTTGCACCACTGCAAGACAATGATTTTAATTGGCATAAATCTGATCTAAAAGAAAAATTGAATCATCTCTCCTGTTGCAAAACTAAAGAAATAGTCAATTGGGATTCTTCTCTTTCGGCTTTAACACAAGAAGATTATGCAATAAAACAAAGAGATATTCTAAATTATCTTCAACCACAAATTCTAGCTAGTGATGATGTTGAATTGATTACACTCTTCAAACGTGCTGCGAGAAACCATAACACACTATACAATGAATATGTCACCAAACCTATCCCATCTTTTAATAAACATCACCCTGATTTAGATTTCAAGATACCAGAAACTAATATCATATTGGATGTGCTGGAAAATAAAGTAATTGTAACATCAGAACTTAGTATATTACGTCAATCTGCTTCTTCTAGCTTAATCTTAGATGGATATAAACAAGAAGTTTATGAAGTTTGGATAAATGGATCTAAACTTAATGAATCTGAGTATAAAGTTACAGCTCACGAATTGATTATTTCATCCCTCCCTAAAGATTCTCAATTTACTCTAAAGGTAATAAGTAAAATCGACCCATATAATAACGATTCAATGGAAGGTTTATATAAGAGCGGAAAATGGCTTAGTACACAATGTGAGTCTGAAGGAGCTCGCCGTATTTTTTATACTATCGATCGCCCCGATAATCTATCAAAGTATACAGTAACCATTATTGCAGATAATAAGCGATATCCAACAAGAATTTCTAATGGAAATTTAGTCTCCGAAGGTATTCATCCAGATGGTCGTGCTATAATTAAATGGAATGATCCTTATCCAAAACCTAGTTATTTGTTTGCTACTGTTTTAGGTGATTTTGATATTATTGAAGGAATCTATCAGACCAAAGAAGAAGAAAAAGTAAAATTACAAGTTTTTGTTGAAAAAGGGAAAGAAGAGCAAGGAAAATATAGTCTATGGGCTTTGCAACAAAGCATGCGGTTTGATCAAGCTTTCTTCGATCGCAAATATGACCTAGAATACTTGAAAATGGTCAGTATTCCTGACTTTAATATGGGTGCAATGGAAAATAAAGGGTTGCTTATATTCAATGCTCAAGTTTTATTAATCGACAAAGAATCTGGACCAGACGATTATTTTAGGCTTGTTGCACATATAGTAATGCATGAATATGCTCATAACTGGAGTGGCAATAGGGTTACAGTTAAGAATTGGTTTGAATTACCTTTAAAAGAGGCTTTTACTGATTTTCGTGCAATGTTATTTGATGAACACTTTTTTTCTTCAGAAATTGCTCGTGTAGAACAGATTCAGCAATTGAGAGAAAGTCAATTTCCAGAAGATGCAAGCGCTTTAGCTCATCCGATTCAAGTTGAATCATATGTATCTTCAGATGATCTTTATGATCAGACAACATATGTAAAAGGACGAGAAGTATTTCGAATGCTACACACAATTCTAGGGGATAAATTTCGAGAAGCTCAAAATGAATATTTTTCTAAATATGATGGACAAGCAGTTTCATTTAACGAATTATTAACAACTCTCAACGAGGTAAGTGGAGTAGATCTTAGTGTTTTTAAGAGATGGTTCCATCAACCAGGCACACCAACTCTAACTCTCTCTATGAATTATAATTCAAATAATAACACCGTTGAAATCTTAGTTAAACAAAGCTGCCTTCATCCTAAAACCAATGAAGAACAAAAACCTTTTCACATTCCACTATTTCTAGAACTTATTAGTTCAGATGGAAAGACAATCATTCCCAAAATGAAAGTAGATTTTAAAGATAGGGAAATGGTTTTACGATTTGATAATGTAAAAGAAAAACCTATACCATTATTTTTACATGGTCTTTCTGCTCCAGTTAAGTGGACGTATAATTTTACTAATCAAGAATTAAAAAATATTATCTTACATACTGATGATGCTTTCTGGCGTTTTGAAGCAGGTCATATCTTTGCTAAAAAGCAACTGATTAAATTAGTTTCAGCAATAATGAAAAATCCTGAAAAAGAAACCCCTCTTTCTCCATATGTTGTTAATTTCTATCGGCAAGTACTTAATTCTGATACGCTTTCTCCTATGGCTAAAGCTCAAATTTTTAACCTCCCTTCTTTACGTGCTTTAGCTGAGGATCTAAAAATATATGACTATCAATTGATCGCAAAAGCTAGAGATAACTTTAAAAAGCAATTAGCTCAGCAACTAGAAAATGACTTAGTTGATTTACTTGAGAAAACGCCTAACCCTAAAACATATAATCCTTATTCTAAAAATTTTGTTCATGAAATGAAAGTACGAAAACTACGCAATACAATACTCAGTTATCTAGTTTCTTTTAATGAAAAGAAGTATGTATCTCTTGCCACCGATCAATATTTAGAGTCAGATAATTTTAATAATAAAGGAGCTATTGTTAATATTTTAGCCAATACATGTGATCCTCGTAGAGAAAAAGTGCTCCATGATTTCTATGAAAGATGGGCAAATGATAAAGTTGTTATCAATCATTGGATGATAGCAATGGTTAGTTCAAAAAATTGCACAATAGAAATGCTCGAAGACATTCAGAATAACGATGGATTTGATCCCAAAAATCCTAATCATTTGCGTTCAATATTTAGAGTATTTGCAAATAATTTAGCTATTTATCATGATTCAAAAGGGAAAGGATATAAATATTTAACAGATAATATCCTTAGAATTGCTAACTTTAATTCTCTTTTGGCCAATCAGTTTGTTCGAACTGCTTTCATTGATTATAAAAAACTTCCTGATACACAAAAATCTTTGATGCAAAAACAACTAATTCGATTAAGAGATGCTCCTGGGCTGGCTTCCTGCATCCGAGAGAGAGCAAACAACTTCCTCAACGAATCTTAACTCAAAAAAAGGCAGTTAAGCAATCAACTTAACTGCCTTATAAACAAAACTTTACGCATGAGGCACTCTTCGAACTTTTTCATGGTTAAAACTAAATGAATATCTTTTAAAATCCGAAACTAAAACTTAACCTCTGAAAGAAATTAAAAAGCCCTTTATTGCAAGAATATTGTTGGATCAATTATAACTTTGATTGGAGCCTTTTTTATTTATCAAGGTTGGTAATAAATTTTATAATTAAAGCGTTACATACAAACATATAGCCAGTAAGTCTGCGTTCTGTAGACTTACTGGCTGATTTTAGTTAAATTTATATTTGATTAATTAATCCAGAAAGTCTATATAATCGGATAAAAAAAATACATTCAATAATTTTTCATTTGCTAAAATATTTAAATCTAATTTACAACTTAGTAAACACGCCCAATTAAATTTAATGGGTGTGATTGCTAAATTACAATTTTATAGAATAACATGAAAAGCCCAATAATTTTTAATAAATTAAAATCTCTTTTAAAAAAAACTTCATTTACAACAAGAGAAGCAAAAGAATTAGGAATTTCCTCAGAACTTCTTAGTTACTATGTAAAAACAAAACAATTAATACGACTAGGAAGAGGGATTTATCAAAGCATTGATTATCGTAACCCTTCTAATAATTTTGAATTAGCAGAACTTATTCAAGCTGTAAAAACAGTTCCTAATGGAATTATTTGTTTAATTTCAGCATTATCTATTTATAATTTAACAGATGAGATTCCCCGAAAGATTTGGATTGTAGTTTCTCATAATAGATCCATAAAAAGAGATAAATTTATAAAAATTGTAAGATTTCGAGATATAAAAACAGGAAGAACAGAAGTTGAATTAGATGGCATTATTATCCCCATTTTTGATCGAGAACGAACTATTATTGATGCATTTCGACTTCTTAGTTATGAAATAGCTATCAAAGCTCTAAAAATGGCTTTTTCTCAAAAAAGCGATCAATGCATTAATTTCAATAAGCTTCAAAAATATGCAAAAAAACTAAAAGTTAATATTACACCATATTTGATGACGGTAACAACATGAATGAAAAAGAAATAGAAAAATAACAGAGTTCATAATGTCAAAGGTTAAATACACTTTTAAAATTGGACTTCTCTTTGTCCTTTTTTGTGTTCTGATTGTTATTCTATACAGAGTTTCTCCTATCTCGCAAGAGGAGAGTTATCACCAGTTCGCAGACGCGCGCACATTGTTTGGGATTCCCCACTTTGCAAATATAGCTTCCAATCTTTTGCTCATAGCACTGGGTGCTTGGGGAGTATTTTTTCTCTCCTTCTCAGAACCTCCGTTTTTTCACCACCCTCAAGAAAGAGGCGTGTGGATAATCTTCTTTGGAGGAGCCATTCTTGCTAGTCTGGGATCGATGTTTTATCATTGGAATCCCTCAAATTTTTCATTAGCGGTTGACCGTTTTCTTTTATCTATAGTCTTCATGACGTTTTTCTCTCTGATGATCATAGAGCGCGTTCATTTTCGAGTAGGTCTACGGCTTTTCCCCTGGCTGCTTTTGGCAGGAGTTTCAAGCGTTTTATATTGGATCTTTACTGAAAATCTCTCACAAGGGGATCTTCGTCCCTACATCCTTATCCAATTCTTTCCTCTTCTTGTCATCCCTCTGATTCTACTTTTTTTTTCAGCCTCCTATTCTGGGCAGCAATGGTTATGGGCAAGCCTTGCAACATATGGTGTATCTAAGATATTCGAGCTTACAGATAGAGAAACATTTGATTTTTTTCATGATCAATTGAGCGGCCATACCTTAAAACATTTCTTCGTTGGAATAAGTCTTTTTTTTATTATCATCTATCTCAAGGCTCGAAAAATAAAGACAAAGTAGTTGTTACTAACAATACAATTCATTGTCTGTATGGTCGAATATTTTTGTTCTTTTTTATACGCATCCAGGTTTAAAATAGCAGCTAAACAAAATAGTAATTTTTTACTTTTTCCTAATAACTTTCTTGGATAATTTTTTTATTAAAGTTATAAAAAAAAGATGAGAAACTACAATAACTATAGCAACGACTACAAATTCTATGATTAGAAAAAATGTAGCTTCTATGTTTAACCATTTGTAAATTTTATAGCTAAAGACCCCATTGATATTTTTAGATGGATCTGTCACAAACC
>JAAKFE010000050.1 GCA_011065175.1 Candidatus Anoxychlamydiales bacterium | reverse complement strand
TAGAAATAAAGTTTTTAAAGGATTAGCAAAAAGAGGTAAAACTACGACAGGATGGTTTTATGGATTTAAATTACATTTGATAGTGAATGATAGAGGTGAGATCTTATCTTTTTTACTGACTCCGGGAAATGTTTCTGATATAGCTCCTGTAGAGCTATTATCTAAAGGTATTTTTGGAAATTTATATGGAGACAAGGGTTATATTTCTAATCCTTTATTTAATAAATTATATGAAAAAGGATTAAAACTTTTTACTACACTTAGATCTAACATGAAAAATAAATTTATTTCAGTAATGGATAAAATGTTGCTCAGAAAACGCTCTATAATAGAAACTATCAATGATCAATTAAAAAATATTTCTCAAATTGAGCATTCAAGACATAGAAGCGTTATAAATTTTTCTGTAAATATATTGGCAGGATTAGTAGCTTATTCTCATCAAAATAAAAAACCATCCATAAAATTTGAAAATGAGTTAATTATTGCATGTTAAAAAACCGGCAACTCAGGTGTGTGCCGTAGAAATCAACAAAAGGAGGAAACCTTTAAAGTTGTAAAGCTATAGGAAAAATGATGGAAGGCCCATCGAAATCGATCTCCAGAGATAGGTTTCAAACTACCTCAAGCTGCTATTGTAAAGAGCAATGGTGGTGAGCATTGAGGAAAAGTTGAGGAAGACTCAGCAAGTGCATATCAGAAAGATGAATAAAACTGAACCACTGTTGAAGCGTCGTTAGTTGGAAAGATAGCATCAAAACTGAGCAGTACCTGAGAGCTCAGGATAAATCTATAAGAAGTCTGGTTACTGCATAGATGGTGCTCGGCGTTAAGGTGGCATGATTCTGATATAGGTTTTTCTATGGAACTGCGGGAACCAGTCGCTTTGATGTAAAGGGAGAAATATAAGTAGCGAAAACTACAAAGATGAGAGTACCAATGCAAAGAACTGGGACGGATCAGTCTGTATGAGCTAAGAATTTGTTGTAATATCAAAGGAGCAAAGGGACTGAATCAGGTGGTCAAATTTAATAAACAACCGAAAGGAAGGAAATATTAGAAATGACAAAATCATATATTATACCAAAACAATTGGTAATGAAAGCTTATAAGCTAGTAAAAGCCAATAAAGGATCGGCTGGAGTTGATCAACAATCGCTAGAAGATTTTGAAAAGAATCTCAAGGATAATTTATATAAAATCTGGAATAGAATGTCATCTGGAAGCTATTTTCCACCGGCAGTAAAAGCGGTATATCTCCCAAAGAAAACAGGAGGCTTAAGAATATTAGGAGTCCCAACTGTTGGAGATAGAATAGCGCAAATGGTAGTAAAGCTTGAATTCGAGCCAAAAATAGAACCTCTTTTCCTTAAAGACTCATATGGATATAGGCCAAATAAATCAGCCTTAGATGCAGTAGGGGTAACAAGGAAAAGATGTTGGAAATATGATTGGGTGCTTGAATTTGATATTAAAGGATTGTTTGATAATATATCACATGATTTATTGATGAAAGCAGTTCGGAAACATACAGATTGCAAATGGGTAATAATATACATAGAAAGATGGTTGAAAGCAGAAATGCTAATGCCAGATGGAAAAATAAGAATAAGAGAAAAAGGAACTCCACAGGGAGGCGTGATAAGCCCTATCCTTAGTAACTTATTTTTACACTATGTATATGATCTCTGGATGAACAGAAATTATCCTGAAAATCTGTGGTGTCGATATGCAGACGATGGTCTAGCACACTGTAAGACAGAAAGCGAGACAAAGCAACTGCTAGAGGCACTTAAGAAAAGATTTGCAAAATATGGTTTAGAGCTACATCCAGATAAAACAAAAATTATCTATTGTAAAGATTCAAATCGCAAAGAAGAATATCCTGAGATATCTTTTGACTTTTTAGGATATACTTTTAGATGTAGAGAGTCTAAAAATACAAAGAATAATACAATCTTTGGAAGTTTTAGTCCTGCAGTTAGTAAAATAGCGTTAAAATCTATGCGAAGAAAAACCAGGAAATTAAATTGGCGAAACAGAACAGATCTAAGTTTAATGGAAATTGCCAAACTATATAATCCAGTATTATTAGGATGGAAAAATTATTATACTAGATTTTGCAAATCTGCGATGAATCCGATATGGAATCATTTTAATAAAACGCTAGTTTTCTGGGCAATGAACAAATATTTTAAAGGAAAGAAAATAACAAAAGCTGCAATTTTTATAGAAAAGATAGCAGCTAAAGAGCCTAAATTATTTGCTCATTGGAATAAAGGTATAATAGGTGTATTTGCTTGATGGGAGCCGTATGAGATGAGAGTCTCACGTACGGTTCTGCGAGGGGCTGATGGGGCAGTTCCATCGGTCTACTCACCTATTAAGTTTTTTAGATGGAAATGGAGAGACTTCGGACCGCCCTGCAAGGTTTTTAAAAAGCTATTTAGAAGCTATGAACGATAAAGAAATTGTAGATGCTGCTACGATTCCAGTTGAGAAAATTCAAGCGCCCCTTATGCTTACTTCCTGAGTCGATGATCAAATATGGCCTTCATCTCTTTATTCCACACAAATAGAAGAGCGTTTTCAAAAATATAAGTCATCAATTTATTTTGAACATTTGAACTATCCAAAAGCAGGTCATGGGATTTATAGACCTCATTTGCCTCAGCCGAAACCCGAGATTTTTCATCCTTTGTATAAAATTTGGTTTACCGGTGGTGGGTCTAGAAAAGAAAAGCGATTCGCAAGTCAAGATGCTTGGAAAAAACTCATTTCTTTTTTTGAAAAATTTCTAAAAACAGAACAAAGTCATAAGTAATCCTAAAACTAGAGTAATTCCTAATAAATTTTGAAATATAGCTTTTTATTTGCTTCTACTCTTTTCTCCAAAGAACCTACGACAAGACGATTACAAGAATATCTGGAAATGCTACCTATTAGAGGAAAAGATGAAAAAATCATTTATTTATAAGACAAGAAAAATGTCAAAAATGAAAATTTTTTTAATTTAAAATATTTATCAAAAATTCTGACCAGAAAATTGGGGCTTCCTACCCATAAGGGACTTCCTCCATAAGCAACCCTAACAGATTTCCCTGTTACTTCTTGAATAATTTGCTTCATTTGATGATTGCTATAAAGAATTTCACTTCCATTTCTATAACCTGGAATCCAAGACAAAAATAACCTTCCAAATTTTGAACCTAATAATGATGCTTTTATAACAGCAAAGGATCGACGATTAGGTATCCCAATCAACATTGTCCCACCATTTTTTGTTGCTTTATACATTTTATTTACTATTTGCTTAATCTCCTCTATTGTATAATGTTCAAGCAATCCAATATTCCATACCAAGTCAAATTCACAATTAAAATTCATTTGAAAAATATCTTGTTGAATGTATTCAGTTTTTCCTTTTAGAGAATTACTTTCTAAAGAACGAGCAAAAGCTAGTGATTGTAACGAAATATCCATAAAACAAACGTAATTAATTGATATGAGATTTGCTAGATACTGAGTTGTTTTACCAGATCCACATCCAATATCAAATACGTTAATAGAATCTCTATTACGAAAATATTGTGATACTAATTCAGATGCATCTTTATTTCTTATACTCCACCAAAGTTGATTTTTATGTTCTTGACCTTCTTCTCTTAAACTTTTTTTATAATATTTATCGTAGTAATCTTTTTCTTGTTGAATACGATCTTTTAGAGAGCTTTTTTCCAAATTTAAATGCATAATATTCCTTTATTTATTTTGTAAATACTCAATGATTTCATTTTCGACTTCAAGAATACTCTCATTAGCAGATATTTCTTTTAAAATTTCTTTATTTTCATAATATTGTATAATAGGAACAGTTTCGTTATTATATAATGACAATCTAAAATTAATTTTATCTTCATGATCATCGCCACGATGAATTAATTCATTTTTACAAAAATCACATTGCCCTTCTTTTTTAGGTACTTTCGTTGTCAAATTAAACACAGCCCCACAATTTGGACAAGTTCTCCTATATATTATTCTTTCTGTAATCAATTCTGGTGAAACATTTAAAGAAAAAACTACTGTTAATTCTTGATTTAAATCAGACAACATCTTTTCTAAAAAATAAGCTTGAAAAATATTTCTGGGAAAACCATCAAGAATATATCCATTTATCTCTTTTGAAATTCTTTTTTCTATAATTTTTAAAACTAAATCATCAGGAATAAATTTACCTTCATCAGTAATTTTCTTCACCTCCATAGCAATTGAAGAACCATGTAAAGCTTCTTCTCTTATAATATCTCCAACAGATATATGAGGAATAGAAAATAACTTTGAAATTTGTTTCGCTTGGGTTCCTTTTCCAGCTCCTGGAGGGCCCAATAAAATAATTATGAAAGGTTTATCTTCTTTATATTCAATAGACATTTCGTTTGCTTTTATTGAAAAATTAAATAAAAAAATAATAAAAAAACACAAATTTTTTTTAATAATTATCATCCTTTAAATAGAGATTAATAATTTTCTCAATTTTCTCAAAAACTTCATAAACATCTTCGTTTTGTAACTTTAATACATTTACTTCACTGTATTTTTCTAAACTTTTTATAATTCCATCTTTAAGATCATTGTATATCATAGTCCTAACAGAGACCGCATTTTCAGAAAGATCGTTTTCCCTCTTTTCTAATAAGGAACCACAAATTTTACAAATTTGTTCTTCTTCATTTATATTTTCATGTTCTCGTACTTGTTTAATACAGTTTTTACAGATTAATCGTTTATCAATGCGTTTATAAAGAATATCGTCTGATAACTGAAAAACAATGGTTATAAATTTGTCCCTAGTTTTTTCAAAAAGTTTTAAAAGCACTAAACTTTGTTCAACTGTCCTAGGATAACCATCTAAAATAAAACCATGTTGATAATTATCATCTACTAATTTCTTAACAATAAATCCATAAGCTATTTGATCTGGAAAAAAATCAGAAGATGAATTTTTATGAAAATCCAACATTTTTCCCAAATTAGTTTCGTTACGCATCTCTTTTCTAAAAATATCTCCCATAGAAATGATAGGAATTTTGTATTTATGAGAAATCATTTCACTTTGAGTGCCTTTGCCTGAACCGGGAGGTCCTATAAGAAGAATTATTATTTTTTTTTTCTCTATTTGGGATTCATTTTTCAAAGATTCTTCAAAAAAATGATCATTTTCTGAGAAACCTTTAACATTGAAAAGAACAAAAAATACAAAAATAAGAACATTTTTACTTAAAAAACCAATGCATTTCATTTTCTTAAATTTAAAAGTTTTAACCATTATCAATGACCTCTTTATACGATTCTAATATCCCAGTTTTTTCTTCATGAGGCATCACACATTTAACCGATTTTGTTCTACAAAATTCTTCAAAACTTGTTTCTTCTGTTAAAAATCCTTCATTTATAAAACGAGAAAAACACTTAAATTTTAATAAAAACCTTATTTCATTTGGTTGTAAAAATTTATGTTTTTCTCTATGCAAATGTAATGATTGTATTTCAAAACCCTGAGAAGCTAAATCATTTCTTCTATCTATTGTTTTTTGACATCCTCCAGCTTCATAAGAATCTAAAAGGGGAATGGATTTTTGATCTCTCATTAATTGTACAAATAAATCTCCTTCGTAAAATCTTAAAGATTCTTTATCTTTCAAATTCTTATTAGATGTTGAAATTTCTTCCACTTCTAAAAATGCATCCTGAGGCACTAAAGCTGTAAGTTTTTCTCGATAATTTGCAAGTTCTTCTTTTGGATTGACCCTCAAACCTCCATAAGGACTATGAATTATAAAACTTCTAAATCCTAACTCATGACAATGAGAAAAAAGTTGTTTCAAAACATGATATCCAGATGCATTATTATCATCACTAAACCAATAAAAAGTATACCCTCCTGGTTGATGAACTCGAACTTTACTTATTGGAATCTTATTTTTTTCCAAATGATCCTTAAAAGAAGACATCTCTTTTTTCAATGCATCCAATTCCTCTTCAGATTGATCTGCATCAAAATTATCAGAGATTTTTGATAAAAGAGCTAGTTCCAAACCAATATTTGACTTCTTTAACCTTTCAATATAATCAGTATCTGAAAAATCATATAGAGTAATACTGGTATACAATTGAGGCTGGTATTTTTTACTTCTCATAGAATAAGCCATTGCTCCTAATATCAAACCTGAACCAATAATATTAAATATTCTTCTTCTGTTAAAACTAGTAAATCTTTGATTATTGGCGTTACTACTAAAAGAAAAAAAATTATTACTTAGAGAAAAAAAAGATCTATGAGAAACAAAAGATCTATTTAAAAATCCTCTGCTTAATATGCCAAAACCATTCCTCATAATTGAACCAATTCCCAAGCTAGACATTTTATATTCTCATCAATTTAATTTTACAAAATTTTTCTTTATTACATGCTTTAGGTAAATAATTTATTGAACACATAAAAACCTAAAGTAAAAATACCAACTCACTTATTCAATCAACCTACTTAAATTATTTTTCTTCTTCCAAATCTAACAAAATTTGTATGATATCAAACACCAAAGTTAAAAAGAGTTCTTGATTATTAGGTGAAAATTTTAGAACTGATTCATATAACTGTGAAATTAATCTTCCTTTTTTGGGGATATCAAGATAATTGGATATTTTCTCTTCAACTAAAACTACAATTTTATTAAGAAAATAAGACTGTGCATTTGCATCTTTATCATTGTTTTGATTTTGATCATTCAATAAAGCTTCAACAGGAACATCAAGAGCTCTTGAAATTTTCACAAGATAATCAACTGTCATACTTCTTGTTCCCCTTTCTATTCTTCCAACTTTTTGATAGTCTTCACCAATCTTATCTGCCAATCTATTAACACTAAGATTTCTTTCTTTTCTTAATTCTTTTAACTTAAAGTGAATATTGTTTTTATCCATATTAGATCATTTTGGTTGTATTTATAACTTTTTGACACAATATATTCCAAAACCAATTTTTTTGTCAATATTTGACGGATTTTTTTCTAAATCGTACATAAAATACTGATGGATTTGTTGAAAAAACTAAGGATTTTTTTTTCGAAAAAGTGTTTTTTTAATGCTTATATATGATATAAATTTTTTTATTGAAAAAATATACTCTAACAAATTCAAGAATTGGGAATTTACCTAAGTCAGCGCCCTAAATTTAATCCTATCGAAGCACTTTTTGTTCAATTAGATAGGAGCGTCAAAAAGGGGGCAAAGATGGGGATAACGTAAGGGAAAACCCCACTTTTGAATTTGTTGGGCATACACATCTAAGAAAAAAGTTGATAAAATTTAAGGTAATATAAATTCAATGCTTATCCCTACTTTTGCTTGTATAATAGGAATTTCTAAATATAAAGATGATTCTATTTCAAATCTTCCGGCAGCAGAAATCGATGCTATCAAACTTGCGCGTTCTTTGAAAAATTGGGGAATTCCCCAATCAAACATTACTCTTTTTCTTAATGAACAAGCCACAATCAAAAATATAGAAACATACTTTTCAAAGTTGAGACAATTAAAAGAAAAATTCAATATGCTTTTCTATTTTTGTGGTCATGGATTTAGAACTTCATTACCTCATCCACTTTCATTTTTAGCTTTTTTTGATAGTTACATTGAGAATAAATATTGTATAAACGGTTTATCCTTAGATCAAACTATAAAAAAAATAATTCAAGTTAATTCTATTAATTCTTATATTTTTATAGATGCTTGTTACTTAAGAATTAATAATATCCCTAATCCTAAACTTGAATCAGAATTAGACGAAAAAAAAAATTCTCAAAAAGGATTGCTCTGCCTGCTTTCTTCTGGCATTGAAAAATCTTTTGAAGATCAAGCAGAACATTACGGTTACTTTACAGACGCCTTACTCAAAAGTCTTTCACAAATTCGTCTTTATAATGCTTCTCCTACAACTTTTATTGATTTGATAAATCAACAATTACTTGAAAAGAATCTTCCATTGCCAGAAGTTTATAATATCGGAATCCAACAAATTGACTTTCTTTTGCAGAAACTATCTTTTGAATGGGAAAAAAATAATTTAATTCGAAAAAATGTTTTAGCATCCATTCAAGATATTTCTGTGAATCAGCATAGAAAAATTATTTGCCTCATTGGTAAAATGGGGAGCGGAAAATCCACTATCTGTAAACAACTTGAATCCGAAAAATTCAAGATGATTTGTCTTCAAGATTTATGTAAAATAAATGAAAAAAATTTGACAGACTCTTTTATTTTAGCTGTTGAAAACAAATTAAAAAATAAATTTTACTCAAGCATTCAATCTTATAGATATTGTATTTTCTTAGTTGATTCCTTTGTCTTTCAAGATATTTCTCAATTAAATTCATTTTTTAGGTTTATTGATGAGTACAAATTAAATCTATTGATATTTTCAAATAAATCACTAAAGGAATTTCTTAACAAAGATCTGCAATCATTTTTAATTGAATGGGAAATTCCTCCTTTCAATAAAGAAGAAGCATATCAATTATTAAAAAAAAATACATCAAACTCTCCAAAAATAAATTATGAGTTAATTCAGTTAGTGTGTAAAGGAAATCCTTTAAAGTTAGTTCAATCATGCAAGTCCTTCCCTTTAGATAACCTGCCTATTGAAATGGAAAAAAATATTGAAAATGCAATGGCTGCTATCTATAGTTCAGGTATTGTTCTAGATGAAGAATTATTTAGAAAAACTTTTTCATTAACTAAATCTTCTTTAACTTTCCTTGAACAGAATAATTTACTATTAAAATCCAAAGATTATTGGATTGCTCATGAATTATTATATGAAGTAGTTGAAAACAAGCAATTAACTATCAATAAAAAAGCTACAATTGATTATTGGCATAAACAAATTGAAAAATTACCAGATCATCTTGAGGGTTGTAGATCTTTCATTGTAACTATTAAGTGTTTTGGTTACGAAGATTGGCTTGATAATTGTCTAGAATCGTCTTTCTATACTTTGTATCATCATAAGCCAATTGAAGAAAACATAAGTTTTTTTAAAGATGGAATAGATATTTTTCTATCAAAATCTATTATTTCTAAAGCTTCTCTTTTACTTATTGAAATTTTTATTGAACTAGATATGTCTAATTTTGCTAGAAAATTACTTTTTAAAAATGCTAAAATAAAACGAAGTTTAAGAGCAAAATATAAAATTTTACAAGCAATAATCTCGTGGAAAACAGGAAATTTCTTTGAAAGCATAAAATACTCTTCTGAAGTCATTAATTATACAAAAAATCCCATAGAATTATGCCAAGCTTTTTTCAATCGAGGAATTTCATTTTTTTTATTTGGCAAATTCAAAGCAGCTTTTTCAGATTTTTCCCTTATTCACGCAAGAGCAAAAGATGAAAAATGTATTGGTTTATCAAGATGTATGTTAGGAACTATAATTGGATTAAAAGAAAAAAATATTCCTAAATCTAAGGAATTATTAGAATCTAGTGCTCGACTTTTGTATAAAAGCAACGATTTTGCAGGAGTTTGGTTAGCTTGGAATAATCTATCTGAAATTATGTGGAAAATTGGAAAGTATAGGTTATCTGAAATATATTTAGAAAAAGCACTAAAGATCTCTAACAAAATTAATAATAAAACAATCCAACTTGAAACCTATAGAAATAGCCTTCTTCTTTATCTACGAACCGAAGGTGCATTCTCTAAAAAAATAAACAGCATATTGTCAGACATAGAAAAAAACATTTTTTTACCTGAAATTTTTGTATGCCTTCAATTGTACAATACTTTAGGAACAATTTATTGTTTACGATATAATCTAAAAAAAGCAATTTATTATGTTAAAAAGGCAATTCCTTTAACTGTTAATAATTCAAACTTTCACATTCTTACTCTATCTAATATTTCTTTATTATATTTTTTATTAAATAAAAAAAATAAAGCAAATGAATTTTATAATAGAGCAATTAATATGGCTGAAGAAAGAAAACAAGATTTAATTCTTCAGCAAATTCATTTTGATCATAAAAAATTAGCATCAAAAACAACTCAATTTACATAAAGGGCCTGTTCAAAAAGTGAATTTTTCTAGGCTTGTTGCATAAATCATTTTTTTTTTATTTATATATCTTCCTATTAGAAATGCATTTTCCCCAAATATGAGAAATACCATAAAGAGAATCTTCTAATTGTTTTATAGATAAATTCTTGATATTTCCTATAGAAATATAATCTCCTTGACTAGAATAAGCTAGGGTTTGATCGGGTTTTACGAAAATATACGCCTCATCTCTTTCTTGAGCAGTTGCATAAGAAATATTAACCATGGGAAAAGCTTGCTTAATCTGACCCATAGATTCTCTCATCTCGTTTTCAATAATACTAAATTCATCGATATAAATTTGATTGTCATTATGCTCTTCGAAATTACTAAATTGATACAATCTCCAAACATCAGGTCGATATCCAGTTGGATTTTTAAAGACTTCATTACCCAATTTTATAAGATAGTCTTTATTTTTTTGAGTTACAACTGTGCCCAATTTAATACGTACATTTTGATCTTCAACTTTATTATAAAATTCCAAAAATTCGAATACTTTTTTATAATGTCTTTCTCCATCATTTCCAATGACCAATTTATTAATTTCAACAGGACCATCCAAAGAGATGCTAACCCATGATAAATACGGAGAAATTTCATTCCAAATATTTTTTAGCAAAATTCCATTAGTAGAAAGATACACGTTAAAACCTTTGTTTTTTGCATGCTCAGCAATTCTTACAAGATCTTTTCTAACTGTAGGTTCTCCCCCTGTTAGAACAACCCTTCTAATTCCTGAATGATATAGTTTGTCTAAAGTTGTTAGAATTTCTTCGGTTGAAGGTTCATATCCCTTCTTTGGGGCATAACATTTTTTGCAACGTAAATTGCAACGATATGTTGTCATAATATCTATTGGTAAATGAAAAAAATCTTCGTCTGAGATTGAATGAAAATTTACTTTTGTGGCATTCATATTATTTCTCCTTATGATAATTTATGTAATTAAAAAAAATCTAAGATTGATATGGTCTTTACAAAAAACAAACGGAGTTCCCAATTTTACATCTGTCGAACTGAAATCTGTTTTTTTATCAATTTTCAACCAAATTCTTCAAAATTAGACTTTTTCTGTAAATATCAATCAAAATATGAATTTTTTCAAGAAAAAAATCATATTTTAAATATTTTTCTTGTGCAACTTGAAAAAATCTGTTTTAGAAATTCGCTTTTTTGAGATAAAAATTACTCATCTCGTTTCTATCCCGGAGTGCGCAATGTGATTTAAAGAAAAATAAAAAAGCTATTTTTTAACTAACGGTTTTCGTTTCGTTAATTTTCTCTTCCTCGAGCTTCTTTTTTACCCAAAGATAATCTTTCATAATAGTTGATATCCTAGGATGATCTTTCCCAAGAACGTTGTTTCCTATTGCTAAAGCTTTTTCATATAAGAATTTAGCTTTATTATAATGACCTTGTCTAGCTAATACCCAAGCTAAATCACTCATAGAGGTTACAACATCAGGATGATCTTGACTAAGCACTCTTTTTCGGATTTTTATGGCTTCTTCTAGCAAAGATCTGGCTTTGTTAT
>JAAKFE010000005.1 GCA_011065175.1 Candidatus Anoxychlamydiales bacterium | reverse complement strand
AAAGTTTTAAATTTTACACCTGTTAATCTTCTAAATTTATCAGGAGCAAGATTTTTTATGTTTTCATATTTATTCATATTCTTTTTTTCCTTTTAAAAAAAAAGAATAGTATAAATTAAAAAAATAGTTACGCAAGAAGTCTATTGTTTTTTTTGATAATGCTTCTTTGCAAACTCAAATAGACATCCTTAAAAAAATGGCTCCATCTAAGATGGAACCATCTAAGATGGATCCAGCTAAGAAAGAATAACTAATTTTTTTAATATTTTTTTATTTTTTGCTAAAATAGGTTTGATTTGAAAAAAAAATCATAAAATTATTTAAATATATTTAAAATTTCTTTAAGCTACCTGCCCTAGGGAATGTATGTAACATTTAACTGGGAGTTTTTATGAAAAAATTTATTTTGTTTTTTTTTATCCAAATAATTTCTGTCTCAATATTTTCTAATCCAATTCTAGAATCTTTAATATATAAAATTAGGGATCCAAGTACTGAAAAAAAAGAGTTTAGAGAGTATTTAGAAAAAATAGGAGAATATATCGCAATTGATGTTGCGAAAGATCTAAAAACAAAAAAACAAAATATTAAAACAGTTATGCAAATTGAAGCTGAGCATAACTTAGTCGATGAAAATATTGTTTTAGTTACTATTTTAAGAGCTGGATTGCCGCTTTTTAATGGAGTTTTTAAAGTTTTTCCAGAGGCAGAAGCCGGTTTTTTTGCTATGCAAAGAAACGAAAAAACTTTAATTGCTTCAATAGATTATGTAGCTCTTCCTCCAATGGAGAATAAAACAGTTATTATTGCTGATACCATGCTAGCTACAGCAGGTAGTATGTTGAATGCTATAAAAATTATTGAAAAAAGAAACCCCAAAAAAATTATATTGATATGTGCTTTAGCTGCAAAAGAGGGGATTGATAATATCTTAAAACATAATCCAGATATTCAAATATATCCGGCATATGTAGATCCTGTTTTAAATGAAGTTGGATATATTGTGCCAGGGCTTGGAGATGCTGGCGATAGATGTTATGGGATAAAATAGAAAGCTTCTTTAATGCGCATAATAGATAAGAAGATTTATTTTTATATTTACAAGTGCATTTTGGCTCTAAGATAAAAAAAAGCTTAAAAAGAAAAGTTGTTTTGTCTTAGAGCCTCATATAAAACTATAGAAACTGAGTTTGATAAATTCAAACAACGAGAATCTTTTTTCATTGGAATTGTTAAAAATTTATCTCTATATTTATCAAAAAAGACTTTTGGCAATCCAGATGTTTCAGATCCAAAAATTAAAATTGCGTTTTTTTCATAGTTAACATCACTATATGATTTTTTAGCTTTTGATGAAAAAAAATAAAATGATTTTTTATCTAATAAATATTTTTCTAAATTTTCTATTTTTTCTAAATTTACATCTTTAAAATAATCTAGTCCTGCTCTTTTCAAGTTTCTATCAGTGAGAGAAAAAGATGCAGGAGTTACTATTGAAAGGTTGCTATTTGTAAGAAAACAGGTTCTAATAATATTTCCGGTATTTTGAGGGATCTCTGGTCTAAAAAGGATAATTTGCATTAGAAAATCTTATTATTATTTGCTAATTCATCTAAAGGATCTTTTTTAGCATCTAAATCTATAACTTCAATATCGAAAATTGCTAAAGAATTTAAATGAGGAGGTGAATTGCCAGAAATTAAATCAGGATGAATATAAACTTTTCTTTTTTCATGAAGTCCCATTCCAACTATTGCTTTTTTTAAAGCAGGAAGTGTTTCAGTTAAATTTATCGTCTCTTCTGAATTTATAAAAATTCTGCCGTCTAAGTATCTGCCTGTCATTTTAACAATTGGAGTGTTATAGGATTCAACTTTTTTACTTTTTCCATTTTTTATAATTTTATATTGAAGTTTTTCATTTTCTATTTGATGGATATCTTTATCTTCTAAATTAGTTGTTAAAAAATTTGTCGCATCTTTTAAGTTTTTAGATGATGTTTTTTCATTTTCTTTTAACTGAATTTGAGCTAATGCTTCTAAACATTCATCTTCATTCATTGGAGATGATTTTTTTTGAGAGCCTTTTTTTATGCCTCTTATCATATTTTTAAGATCTAACTCAAATCCTAAATCATCTAAATTTTTACCAATGATATTGCCAATTGATTCAGATAATTTTTTTATATCAACCTCTTTTTCATCTGCAAAAGCAATTGAAAAAACAGATAGAATAAAAATAAAAAATATAAAGTTTTTTAAGTGTTTTCCCATGGAATTTCTTTTATTTCTTTTGTTTCAAGTTCAAGTTCTTTTAACTGATCTTCATCAACTTCACCAGGAGATTGGAGCATTAGATCTAAACTTTTTAAGGTTTTTGGAAAGGCTATGACATCTCTAATGTTATCTGTATTAGTTAAAATCATAATGAGCCTATCAAAGCCATAAGCAATTCCACCATGCGGGGGAGTTCCATATTTTAGAGCATCTATAAAAAATCCAAACTTTCGTTTTATATCTTCATCTGAGAGTTTTAAAAGCTTAAAAATTGTTGATTGAACGTCGCTGTCAAAAATCCTTTGTGATCCTCCAGCTATTTCATAACCATTTAATACTAAATCATAAGCATCTGCTCTAACTTTTAGGGGTTCTTTTTCTAAAATCTCTAAATCTTTTATGCTTGGTGCTGTAAATGGATGGTGAACAGATTTTAATCTTTTTTCATTTTCGTCGTATTCAAATAAAGGAAATTCTTCTACCCATAAAAATTTATAAATATTTTTGTTAATTAAGCCTCTATCTAGGGCAATTTTTCTTCTTAAATGATCTAAGCCTTGATTTACAATATCATCTTTATCTGCTGCGATAATTGCTAAATCACCATCTTCTAATTTCAATTTTTTTTCGAGCTCATTTAAAAGAGCAGGCGTAAAAAACTTTAAAAGACTGGATGAGAGAGAAGAATCAGTTTTTTTAATAAATGAAAGTCCTTTCAATTTAAAGGGTTTTACAAAAGAAGTAAGATCATCTAATTTTTTTCTTGATATTTCAGCTCCACCTTTAACATTTATAGCTTTTATGCAGCCATTTGAAGCTTTTAAAGTATCTAAAAATATTGAAAAGGTTGATTTTTTAGCTATCTCATCTAGTCTTTCGAATTCCATAGAAAAACGAAGATCAGGTTTATCTGTTCCGTATTTTTCTAGAGCATGTGTGTAAGACATTCTTTCAAAAGGAGTTTTAATATCTACATCTAAACATTTTTTAAAAACCCTTGTTAAATGATTCTCTACGATTTCAAAAAGTTTTTCTTTTCCATCAAAACTCATTTCAACATCGATTTGAGTAAATTCAGGTTGGCGATCCGCTCTTAAGTCTTCATCTCTAAAACATGGAGCTATTTGAAAATATCTGTCAATTCCTCCAATCATTAAAAGCTGTTTAAATATCTGCGGAGATTGTGGTAGAGCATAAAAATTTCCGGGATATATTCTAGATGGCACCAAATAATCTCTGGCACCCTCTGGTGTAGATTTACATAAAATTGGAGTGTTTACTTCTAAAAAACCATGTTCTGAGTAAAAATTTCTAGTCTCTAACATAGCCATATGTCTAATTTTGAGCTTGTCTAAGATGGGTTTTCTTCTAATATCTAAATATCTGTATTTTAATCTTAACTCTTCATTAGTCTCGGTTTTATCTTCAAAAATAGAAAAAGGAGAGGGTTTTGATTTTGAAAGTATTTGGATTTGATCTACTGAAATTTCAATTGCACCAGTTTTTAAGTTTTTATTGATCATTTTTCTTAAAACTACACTTCCTTCAATTGATATAACCCATTCATTACGTAAAATTTTTGCTTTTTCATGCGCAATAGATGACACTTCCGGATCAAAAACTATTTGAGTTATTCCATATCTATCTCTAAGATCAATAAAAATCATTGAGCCATGGTCTCTTCTTTTATTTACCCAGCCAGATAAAGTAACTTTTTTATTAATATCAGATTTATCAAGATCTAGACATGTATGAGTTCTAAGCATTTTATTCGATCCTTAAAGTTTATAGAATTTATTTTTTATGAAATTTTTTAAATCTTCAAATTTTATCTCATTTTGTTCTCTTTTCTCTAAATTTTTAAAAGAAGCTACTTTTTGGTTCATTTCATTATCTGCTAAAATTAAAGCATTTTTAGCATTTAATTTATCAGCTAAACTAAGTGATTTTTGAATTTTTTTGGCATTTAAATCAATATCTACTGAAATTTTATGATGGCGAAGATCTTTTGCTAAAATAATTGCATACTCTTTTGCATCTTCTCCTATCGGAATAATATATATAAAGGGACCCTTTTTTTTGGGAAAATATACATCTTCTTCTATCATAGTTTGTAAAATCCTCTCTAGGCCACAAGCAAAGCCAATTCCAGGAAGGTCTGGCCCGCCTAAAGATTTTAATAGTGAATTGTATCTACCTCCACCTCCGAGTGAATTTTGAGCTCCTGTTTTTTCAGAAATAATTTCAAATACTGTATCATCATAATAATCTAAGCCTCTTACTAACTTGCTATCTACTTCATATTTAATATCTAATTTATCTAAAAGATTTAAAAGATTTTCAAAGTGTTTTTTAGCAGAGGAGGATAAAAAATCTAAAATAGAAGGAACTTCTTTTAATATTTTTTTATCCCTTTCATCTTTTGAATCCAAAATTCTCATTGGATTTTTATCAAATCTTGCTTGGGACTCTTCTGATAAATTTTCAAAATTTGGTTTTAAAAAATCTAAAAGAGCTTTTTTATAATTTGTCCTCGTTTCAAAATCACCTATAGAATTTATCAAAAGTTTAAAATGTTTTATCTCTAATCTTTTAAATAAAGTAATTAACATATCAATTACTTCAGCATCTATCTCAAATGATTTTTCTCCAATAACTTCTATTCCAAGTTGATGGTGTTGGCGATACCTGCCTTTTTGAGGTCTATCGTAGCGAAACATCGGTCCTGTGTAGTATAGTTTATGAAGTTTTTTCTCTTGTGATAGATTGTTTTCAATAAAAGCTCTCATTACAGAAGCTGTTCCTTCTGGTCTGAGTGACATTGATCTTTTTGCTTTATCTAAAAAAGTATATAACTCTTTTGAAGCAATATCAGTTATTTCGCCAACTCCTCTTAAAAAAAGATCGGTTTTTTCAAAAATAGGAACTCTAATCTCTTCAAAATTATAATCACCCATTAATTTTTTTATTACTGATTCTAGATATTGCCATCTAAAAGTCTCTTTGAAACTCTCTTTAGAATATGGCAAGATATCGAAGAGTCCTTTTGGAATTTGGTATTTCATAACTTGTCCGTTAACATATATTTAGGGCTATTATAATAAGAAAAATAAAAAAAGAAAAGATTATAAAAAAGCGAAATCAAGAAAATAAAAATTAGATCTTTATGAAATGTTAGAAATTTTTAAATTAATTCTAAAAGCTCATCTATGATAGATATCCAATGGCTTAAATGAGAATTTACAGAATCTTTTTTATCTTCTAGATGAAGATTTTGTAGCATCTCCATGTAAGGAAAAGGAACCCACTGATATCCTGCAAATTCAGATATATAATATCCTAGAGTAAACTCAGCATTTTTAGGGTACTCATTTACTTCATCAATTATTTTTTTTATTAGTTTTGTTGCTTTTTCATTTTTTAAAACATAAAAGTCATAATCTCTTAAAAATTTCATCCAGACGAAAGCAAAATAATTTAAAAATTCAGAGTCTTGACATAGATTTGTATCTTTTAAAGATTTAAGAGATTTTTTTATTGTTAATATCTCTTTATGGAGTGGAGTCCCATCTAGATCTTTTGGTGTTTTTTTAGTAAATTTACTTAAAAGATTTGATAAAATCTTTAAAAAAGAAAAGTATACAAATAGTTTTTTTGATACTGGTTTTTGAACTAAAGGTTTTTTATTTTTTTCGTGTTCGGTCGCTGTTTTAACTTCAGGAATTTTTACATGTTCAAAAGGGTCAATGGGTTTAGGGAAATCTATCATATTTGAGAGGTTTTTTGTTATATTTATTATTTAAACTTTATATCTAAGAAAGTAGATGTGAGTAAAGGTATTTTTGTCATATTTTTGAAAAAAATTGGCAAATCATGTATAAGTTAGAGCTGTTTTGGATTAACGTGAAATAAGAAAATAATATTTTTAATAAAGAGTAGGATGTTTTGTGAGCGTATTAGATATTTTTAAGCCCCCTCCTCATACTAAAGAAATTCAAGATCCGAAAATTGTAAAAAAGAAATATACATACTGGCGAATTCGAACATTCTATAGCATGTATATAGGTTACGCTTTTTTCTATCTCTCCAGAAAGAGCTTTACTTTTGTTATGCCTGCAATGGCTATGTCACTCGGTCTTGATAAATCTCAACTTGGTATGTTAGGCAGTATTTTATCTCTTACATATGGAGCTAGTAAATTTTTTAGTGGGATTATGTCGGATAGATCTAATCCTAGATATTTTATGGCTATCGGACTTATCTTAACGGGTATTTTTAATATATTTTTTGGATTTGCCTCAACTTTTGTTTTATTTGCAATATTTTGGGGTTTAAATGGGTGGTTTCAAGGATGGGGATGGCCTCCTTGCGGTAAACTTTTAACTCATTGGTATTCTCAATCAGAAAGAGGCAGATGGTGGAGTATATGGAACACTTCTCATAACGTTGGAGGAGCTTTAATTCCAATTTTTGCTGCCACTTTAGCTCAAGCATTTGGTTGGCGCGTTGCTATGTTTGGACCTGGTATTATTTGTATATTTGCAGGAATGTTTTTAATTAATAGGCTAAGAGATACCCCAAGATCTCTTGGATTGCCTACAATTGAAAAATATAGAAAAGATTATCCAACCAAAAAACATGAAAAATCAAGATATCAACTCTCAACTAAAGAAATACTTTTAAAATATGTTTTAAAAAATAAATATATTTGGATTTTAGCAGCATCAAATTTTTTTATTTATGTGATTCGTCAAGCTATTAATGATTGGACATTAGTGTATTTGATTGAAACTAAAGGTTATTCTTATATTGTCGCAGGTACTTGTGTTTTTTGGTTTGAAATAGGAGGTTTTGCAGGAAGTTTAGCTGCTGGTTGGGGATCTGATTTTATTTTTAAAGGTAAAAGAGGACCTGTAAACATTTTATTTACTCTAGGAGTTTTAGTTAGTCTTTATTTTATGTGGAAAACGCCAGGAAACCTTGTTCTTGTTCAATCCATTTTAGTGTTTTTCATAGGTTTTTTTATTTTCGGACCTCAAATGTTAATTGGAGTTGCTGCAGCTGAACTCTCTCATAAAAAAGCTGTAGGTACTGCAACAGGATTTACTGGATGGTTTGGTTATATTGGTGCTGCTATGGCAGGAGGCCCTCTCGGTTCTATGATTAGAAAATTTGGATGGGAAGTTTTTTTCCTTATTTTAACTATATGCTCTATTTTAGCACTTCTTTTCTTGCTTCCTCTTTGGAGAGCTAAAACAAACCCCCAGCTTGAAAGCGATCAAGCGTAAATAATTAGTTTAATTTTTTGCTATTTCAAATTGAATTCAAAAAAAATATAAAAAAAATGATAATTTTATTTTTAATTTAGAAAGCGAATAATCTCATGTTTAAGGCTTTAAATTTGCAATTGGCTTATTTTCAATGGCTTGAGCGGCGAAAAAAAAGATGTCTAATAAATTATATTAAAATACATTATTAATATTTTTTTTAATAATCATTAATTTTAATAAATTATTAATTTGATAATTAAATAGCAAAAAGCTTATAATAGTTTTATAATAATTGGTACATAAAAAGGAAGAATAATAATATGAGCCTTCAATACTTAGCCGCAAGAACTTATTCTAGACATCTTCAAGAGGAAGGTATTTCAATAGCTCAATGGAATGCTGAGCAGCAATTAAATGGAGTTATTGAAGATGTAACACTCCCTGTGTTTAGATGTTTACAAGATTCTTTATTAAATACATCGGATGAAACAAACCCTTTAAGAGAAAAACTAGAAGGGAAATCAGATGATGAAAAACTACAAATTGTTAATCAACAGTTAATAAGTCTTAGAAAACCTTTATATAGAGAAGAATTTATAAGGGTTTTTATTAAATATTCAGGCTTTCTAGATTCATATTTGGATCCTCTGCAAATGGCAATTTTTGAGCTATCAAATGAGGAAGATGAAATTAAAAAAGATATTATAGAGTTTTTTATAGAAGAATATATCAAACATTTATCTTTTTCTCATAAACGAACTGAAGTATCAAAAAAAAATGGTGAAAGAAGGATGGAGGAAGCTAGAAAATATATTGCAAGTATCCCAGAGAAATATAGAAAAGCCTTTTTTCGAATTGTTGAAAAAGAAGAATTATCTAAGAGTAACAGAAGTGTATCTGGGCAATGTTATTTTAAAAAGGGAAGAGGACGTACAATATTGCATAACGCAATATTCCTCAACGATGTAAATTTAGTTGAAGAGGTATTAGGTACGTTGAAAGATCTCCCTCAAAATGAATTACGAGCCTTTTTAGAAAGTAAATTTACTATGACAGGTAGGGTTAATAATGAAACGATGAGCTATCAATTTAATGCCTTAGCATTGGCAGTATCTCAGAGTTCTTTCAAAGTAGTCACTAAATTATTCGAGTTAATTCCAAAAGAAATACTAGCTAATATGTTGAGTTTTGATAAGCAGACGAACTATTTTTTTAGGAACATTACAAGCATTAATACTAAGAAAAGCTCGGCTGATTTAAGTAGAAGAGAGGAAATAGCTAAAATAGTTTTTTTAGAAACCAAAAGCTTTTCACCAGAACAACAACAAAAATGTATAAAATCTAATATTTTATTAAGGATAATAGAATTCGGCGCGTCAGATTCTTCTTTTAATATTTGTTCTAATATACGCGAAATTTTAAAAATAATTAAAGATGATGACTTGAAAATAGCTATTTTAAGTGTTAATTCAGATTCAAATGAAGGTCTTTTAGAGCTTGCTTTAAAACAAAAAAATGAAGAGTTGGTACTATTAATTTTAGAAGCTATAAGTCAGCTTCCATTGGGTTTACAAAAAACACTTATTCCTTCAGATATTTTATTAAAAAAAATAAGTATGATGCAAAAAAAATCTAATTTAGATTTTATAAATTTTACAGAATTTATGTTAAAAATTAAAGATGATGAATTGAGAGTTTCACTTTTGAGTGCAACTACAGATTCTAATAAAGGTCTTTTACAACTTGCTATAGACCAAAACAACGAACAGTTAGCTCTTGCGATTTTATCTTTTATTAATAAGTTAAATGATGATGATAAAAAGAAATGTTTGTCTTCTAATCTTTTAGCTCAGGCTGCTATAAAGAAAATGAAAACGTTAGTAGAAAAGATATTAAAAAGTCTTCCTCAAGATTTAAAACGGGAATATTTGAAAGAAAAAATAAAGTATGATCGTATTATAGCTATAAATGAAACTGAGACTTTTGCTCGAGCAGCTCAAGGAAACGTACTAGAAATTGCAATAGATGGAAAAGATGAAAACGTAGCTATGTTAATTTTTGAAGAAATTTTAAAATTAGAATTGCAAGATAAAAGAGAAGTTATAAGTTCTAATCTCCTTTATAAAGCGCTAGCGCAAAAAATGCCCAATCTTGCTAAATTGATTTTAACTAGCATTAAAACTGAAGAAAATAGTTTAGAAGAATCTTTGTTTATAGAATTTTTGCAACTTCCTAAAGGAGATAATTCATTCAAAAATGCTTTGCAATTAGCTTTGAAAAATAATTATGAAGAAATTTCTCAAATCATTTTAAAACGTATCCAAGTATTAGAAATAAAAGATCAAATAAAATGTGTATTTCCAGGTGATGACATATTTGCATCTTTGTTTTTTATGAGCAAAAGTAGTGTATTGAAAGAAATAATAGAAAATATTCTACAAAATGCTGCGCCAGAAGAAATAGCAAAAATTTTCAAAGAAGATGAAAGCTTTAAAAAACTTATATTTCTTGAAAATTATCTAAATAAGTCAGATGAAAATGATTTTATAACTGTTTTTAATATGATTCCCAAAAATTATTCTCACCTATATCTCAATGAGTATTTGATATCTCAGGCTATTCAAAAGAAGAAATTTGTTGTTGCTCTTAAATTAATTAAGATTATTAAAAAAATTAATGAAGAAATGCAAGCTTTATTAGAAATTCCCGGTAGAGTTTTATTCGATGCTGTTACTAAAAAAAATGAAAGTATTATAAGAGAAATATTAAGTGTTTCTAAGGAATCTACAGAAAAGCAATTTAAGTTATTGAGCTATAGTAATACAGTAGGAACAACAGCTTTGCTTCATGCGGCAAGATTAAAAAATCCAGCAGTTAGAAAATCGATAATAATGATGCTACTTAATGCTATTTCAATTGAAAAAAGAGACGAACTTCTAAAAATGAAAGAAAATCGTACTAGAAAATCAGTTTTTACAATCTTAGAAGACTCTGAGTTAGAAGATTATGTTTATCCGCTGTTACCAAAAGGGCAGGAAAATGATTTAACTGTTGAATTACAATCTAAACCTTCAAGTTCTAGTAGTAGTTCATCTTCTTCATCTTCTTCAAGTTCTGGTATGGGAAAAAAGCCTAAAAAAAGAGCAAAATCAGGATCTTCTAGTTCTAGTAGTAGTTCAGCTTCTTCAAATCTCGGAAGAGAGGATGATAAAAAAAGAAAGAGAAGATAATTTATAATAGTTTTTATAATTATTACATAAAACAAGGAAAATAATATGAGTTCACAGCCTTTAGGAGGAATGTCTGATTCTAATAATCTTTACGGGCAAGATAATTCACAAGATCCATCAAATCAACAATTACAGAGAGGTATTGCAGAAGTAACTAACCCTATTTTTGCATATTTAGAAAAAAATTTATCAAAGACCTTGCATGAATCAAATCCTTTAAGGGAGAGAACAGAAGATGAACAAGCGCGATTTGGGAGGGAACTTCGTAGTAGCTTTGAATCAGGTCCTTTATCTTCGAGCGACACAAAACTTTCAGAAGAATTAAAAAGGGTTTCTCATAAATATGAAAGAGCACAAGAAGAATTTGGTCTTGATCCTTTGCAAATTGCAATTGCAGATTTATCAAGAGAGAATGATGATGTTACAAAAAAAGCTATTAATCAATATATAGCAGAACATATCAAATTTTTAGCTTCTAATTGTAGTCAAACTGAATTAACAAAAAAAATCAATAACGGAAAACTAGATGAAGCTAGAAAATATATATCGGAAATTCCAGAAGCTCATAGAAGAGCCTTTTTTCAAATTGCTGAAAAAATCGGGCCTGAGCTTAAAGAAGGATTTAGGTGGACAATATTGCATAGTGCACTAGTTCTTGATGATACAGATTTAATTGCTGAAATATTTGATAAGTTGAAAGATCTTCCACAAGAAAAATTCAAAGAATTTTTAGAATGCAGGGGATCATTTTTCGCTTTTAATAAAGTCGTTTATACTGATGTTTTATCATTGTCACTTCATTCAAAGAGTTTAAAAACGTTCAATAAATTAATCGAGAATTTTCCAGAAGATATATTAGTTGATCTGATAGGTTCTTTAAAAGTTTTTTCTATAGCTTTTCTGGAACAAGATGAAGAAAAGCTTGCTGAAAGATTAAAAAAATTGAAAATAGTTATTGAAAAATTTAGTGGGTTTTCATCTGATTTACAAAAAAAATGCATACCACCCGATACTTTATTAAAGATAATTGAGAAGGTTCTCCCAAAAGGAACAGTAGCAACCTTATCTTTTTCAGATAATATAAAACAGCTTCTTCAGATAGTTAAAGATGATGGATTGAAAAAAGCACTTTTGAGCGCAAGAACAAGTTCAAATAAAAGCCTTTTAGAACTTGCTATAGAACAAAAAAATGAAAAATTAGCCCTTGTGATTTTATCTGCTATTAATAATTTAAAAGAAGATGATAAAAACGAATGTTTGTCTTTTGAGCTTTTAGCTTTTGCTGCAGAAGCCCAAATGAAATCTTTGGTAAGAGAGCTATTAAAAACGATTCGTCAAGATTTAAAACATAAGTATTTGAAAGGGAGAATATTATATGATAAGCCCTCTCCATCTTTTGCTTTTGATGCAAAAAAAATAAGATATACCAGAAGTGCATTAGAACTTGCAATAGAACAAAAAGATGAAGAGATGGCGATATTAATTTTTAATGAAATTTTAAAATTAGACTTGGAAGATAAAAGACATTGTATAAGATCTAATCTCCTTTATAAAGCGCTAAGGTATAATATGCTAGATTTTGCAAAATTAATTTTAAATAGTATTAAAACTGGAGAAAATAGTTTAGAAAAATCTGTTTTTATAGAATTTTTACAATATTCAAATGAAAAAAAATCAGATTTTCTCCTAAAAGCTAATGTCAGAAAGGTTTTACAACTAGCTCTTAAAAATAAGTATGAAGAAATCTCTCAAATCATTTTAAAACGTATCCAAACATTAAATATAAACGATCAAATAAAATGTTTATTCCATGATCATGATCTATTTCAGTATTTCTGTTGGATGAAAAAAAGTAGGTTATTGAAAGAAATAACAGATAATATCCTAAAAAAAGCTTCCCAAGAAGGCATAGCAAAAGTTTTCAATGAAGAAGGAATAAATGTAAAATGTTTGTTTCTTAAACAATTTATAAATAATTCAGAAGATGAAAGTAATTTTATAACTTTTTTTAAAATGATCCCGAATGATTATATCCATAGATATTTAAATTTTATTTTGTTAAAAACAGCTATTGTGCAGAAGCGAAACATTATAGCGCATGAGTTGATTAGTATTATTAAAAGTTTTAATGATAATGATCAAAAGGCAAAAATTTTATATGAAAAGCTAACGAGCGTTTTATTTGAATTGATTAAGAATCGTGATGTTGATCTTATAAAGGGTGTTTTAAGTGTTTTTGAAGAATGTCCTGATGAACAATGGAAGTTATTGAGCTTTAGTAATTCAATAAAAACAACAGCTTTGCATTATGTGGTAAGATTAAAAAATGCTAGTCAGAGAAAAGCTATTATAAAAATGTTACTTGAAGCTACTCCAAAAGAAAGAAGATTAGAATTTTTACAAATGGAAGGAAATCGAAAAAAAGAATCGGTTTTATTCATGCTAAAAGACGATGAGCTAAAAGAGTATGTTTATCCGCTGTTATCTAAAGAAGAGAAGGAAGGCATTTCAGCGAAAAAAAAATCTAAAAAAGATGATAGTAAATTTCCTAAAGCTTCTGTCCCTAGTAGTAGTGCATCTTCTTCAAGCTCCTCTAGTCAAGCAAGTCCTAAGAAAAAACCAAGATTAAAAGGACCTGAAGATCCACAATTTCAACCTTCAAGCTCTAGCAGAGATCCATCATCTTATTCAAGATCTGATAGAAAAAGAAAAAGATAGAATAGAGATTTTGTGCTATATTTGATTCTTTTTTCAGTTAGATATATTTGAGAAATTAATTTTTTTCGAATTTTTCTAAATACACTTGATAGAGATTTTTTTTCTTTTATACTAAGGACAGAATTTTTGAGGATATTTTAAAGATAAAAAAATATTTGTAAAAATAAAATAAATATTATATCTTTTGTTTTCAAAATGTTATCTAAAGAGGTTTTAGATGAATCTAAAGGTATTAAAAAGCTATATTATTTTGATAGCAATTACGATAAGCTCATCAATTTTTGCTGATATAAATGTAAATTTTTCTAATCCAATTTCAACTCCCCCGGATACCACAACGCCTAATCTATCCGATCCAAACCAAACTGCTATACTTCCGCAGATAGCTACTAGTTATTGTGGTCGAAATGTTTATGCTATATGGCAAAGACAAAATGACGGTATAGATTTTCAAGTCCAGACAGCAATTTCATCTGATTTTGGAAGAACTTGGAATGATCCAATTTCAACACCTCCCTCAACCACAACGCCTAATCTATCTGTTGGAGGGGATGAAGCTGAAGAAGCTGATATTACGACCAATAGCTCAGGCAAATATGTTTATGCTGTGTGGGACAAAGAGGCTAGTCCAAACGCTGTTATCCAAGTAGCAATTTCACACGATTATGGCCAAACTTGGCAAAACCCAACTTCAACTCCTCTCGGAACCACAACGCCTAATCTATCTGTTGGAGGGGATGCTGATGTGCCTCATGTAGTTACTGATCAGTCAGGTAAATATGTTTACGCTATATGGTTTTTGCTAGATGGTGATGGTAATACCATTGTTCAAGTAGCAATTTCACACGATTATGGTGTAACTTGGCAAAATCCAACGACATCTCCTCCGGGAACCACATCTCCTAATTTATCTGTTGGTGGAGCTAATCCAGAGGGAACCGCTTTTAATCAGCAAATAGTTACAAATAGTACAGGACAATATGTTTATGTTTTGTGGCAAAGATCAAATGGTTCAGATGATATAGTCCAAATAGTTATCTCTTCCGATTTTGGAGTCACTTGGCAAGATCCAACTACAACTCCTCCTGGAACTTTAACTCCAAACTTATCTGTTATAGGGAAGCAAGCAGATGAACCTAATTTAGCAACTGACAGCACAGGTAAATTTGTTTATGCAGTATGGGATAGAAAAAATGACTCATCAAATGAGATTGTTCAAATAGCTATCTCATCTGATTTTGGGGTCACTTGGCAAAATCCAACTTCAACCCCTCCCGGAACTTCAACACCTAATCTATCAACTCCAGGAGGGAACGGAGAGGAGCCTTTTGTTGTTACAGATATCTCAGGCAAATTTGTGTATGTTACTTGGTTCAGAGAAGGGGCTTTTGATATCGCTCAAGTGGCTATATCACATGATTTTGGTAAAACTTTTCAAAATCCAACCACAACACCTCTCGGAACTATTCCTCCAAACTTATCTCTTACAGGTGGTAGTGCACATCATGTCCGAATAGGAGTTGATAATTCTGGTAGATATATTTATATTGTATGGCATAGAGATGATGGAACTCATCTTATAATCCAAGAAGCTAACTCATCTGATTTTGGAGTCACTTGGCAAGATCCAACTACAACCCCTCCAGGAACTTTACCCCCTGAATTATCTCTTGACGGAGGAACTGCTGATGCACCTGCATTAGTAGTTGATGGCTTGGGAAACAATATTTATGTTATATGGTACAGAAATGATGGAATAAGAAATATCGTCCAAGTAGCTAATGGTTTGAAAACTTTATTCCCTATAAGAAATTTAACTATTAAGAGTTTTGGGAGAGGGGATTGATTTTGATAAGAGCTATAAATTTTAAATTTATAACTCTTCATCTTCAAGCTATAGTAAAAAAAGAAAGAGATAGATAGTAAATTGAGCAAAATTAGTTGCTTTTTCTGTTTTATATATATGAGAAATTAATTTTTTTATAATTTTTCATATTCATCTTGATAGAGAATTTTTTTATTTTTATACTAATGTATGGATCAATTACAAAAATAAAAAAAAATGTCTTGGATTTCGCTTCATAATCATTCTAGATATTCAATATTAGACTCAACGATTGAAGTAAAAAAACTAGCAAAACTAGCAAAAGAAAATGATATGAATGCTATCGCCCTAACCGATAGCTACAATATGTGTGGAGTAATAGAGTTTTATAAAGCATGTATAGAACTAGATATAAAACCAATAATAGGCTGTGAAATTTGGGTTGCAAACGGATCTAGATTTGAAAAGAAAAGAAGATCAAACTCTCCAATGGCACATCCTTTGGTTTTGCTTGTAAAAAATGAAATCGGATACAAAAATTTATGTATGCTTTCTTCAAAAGGTTATACAGAAGGCTTTTATTACTATCCAAGAATCGATAAAGAGCTATTAAAAGAACATAGTGAAGGGTTAATTTGTTTATCTGGCCCGGCAAACTCATCTTTAAGCCATAAAATATTGAATTCATCTGAAGAGGAAATAGAAAAAGAAATTTCTTGGTTTTTAGATGTGTTTAAAGATGACTTCTATTTAGAAGTAGCTCTACACGAGATGTCAGATGAAAATATTGATACAGACCAAATGAAAAAAGAAGCTTGGGTTTTACAAAAACTTACATCTTTTGTTGAAAAAGAAAAAAAATTAAAAGATGAACTTATAAAATACTCAAATAAACATAATATCAAATGCGTAGCTACAAACGATGTTCATTATGAAAAAAGAGCTGATTGGAAAGGCCATGAGATTTTATTAAATATAGCGTCGAATGAAGCTTGTGAGATTTGGGAAAGAGACTCTAAAGGAATCCCAAGATATAAAGTTCCCAATCCTAAAAGAAAAACATATCCTTCACATGAATATTATTTTAAATCTCCTACTCAAATGAAAAAACGATTTGAAGGATATGAAAATTGTTTAGAAAACTCTATAGAAATTGCTGATAAATGTAGTTTTTCTTTCGACTTTAAAGCTAAGTATTATCCGGTTTTTTATCCTCCTAATTTAAAAGATACAGATGATAGAGCAAAAAAAGCAGAAGAGTATCTTTTAAAACTGTGCATGGATGCTATAGAATTAAGATATACAGAAGATAAAATAAAATTTGTTAAAGAAAAGTTCCCAAATGAAGATCCTAAAGATATTATTAACAAAAGGCTAAAGCATGAATTTGAGTTAATATCTTCTAAAGGTATGTGCGATTACTTTTTGATAGTTTATGACTTTATTTCTTGGGCAAAAAATAAAAATATACCAGTAGGGCCAGGAAGAGGATCTGCTGCAGGATCTATAATTTCTTATCTAATTGGCATCACAGATATTGAGCCACTAAGATTTAATTTGTTTTTTGAGAGATTTATAAATCCAGAGAGAATAGCTTATCCCGATATCGATGTCGATATATGTATGGAAAGACGATCTGAGGTAATAGATTACACTGTTCAAAAATATGGAAAAGAAAAAGTAGCTCAAATAATTACCTTTGGAACAATGAAAGCCAAAATGGCGATTAAAGATGTTGGAAGGGTTTTATCGGTTCCTCTATCTCATGTAAACATTATTGCAAAATTAGTTCCTGAAGATCCTAATATGACCCTTGAAAAAGCTATTGAAATAGATCCAGAACTAAAACAGATGTATGAAAAAGATGAAGATGCAAAAAGAATTATAGATATTGCAAAAACTATTGAAGGATCGATAAGAAATACATCTACTCATGCAGCTGGAATAATAATATCAGCAAAACCCCTGACAGATAATATCCCTATTTGCATAGCTAAAGATTCCGAGATGGCAGTAACACAGTTTTCTATGAAACCTGTAGAGGCTGTAGGGCTTTTAAAAATAGATTTTTTAGGGCTTAAAACACTCACTTGTATCCAAAAAGCATGCGCTTTAGTTGAAAAAAATACAGAAAGAAAAATAGATTGGGAAAATCTGCCTTTAGATGATAAGCCAACTTTTGATTTGTTAAACAAAGGTAAAACTCTTGGGGTATTTCAACTAGAATCAGGGGGCATTCAAGATCTTGCTAAACATCTTCATATAGATGTTTTTGAGGAAATCATAGCAGTGGAAGCTCTATATAGGCCAGGTCCTATGGATATGATTCCATCTTTTATAAAGAGAAAACATGGTAAAGAAAAAATCGAGATAGATCATCCGTTGATGAAAGATATTTTAAAAGAGACATACGGTGTGATGATTTATCAAGAACAAGTTATGCAAATAGCATCAACTTTAGCTGGTTACTCTCTTGGAGAAGGCGATGTTTTAAGAAGAGCAATGGGTAAAAAAGATCATGTTGAGATGATGCGGCAGAGACAAAAGTTTGTTAAAGGTGCTAAAAAAAATGGTATCGATGAAAATATATCTGAAAATATTTTTAATAAAATAGAAAAATTTGCATCTTATGGATTTAATAAATCTCATGCAACAGCTTATGCATTCATATCTTATGTAACAGCTTTTTTTAAAGCTAATTACACAAAAGAATGGCTTGCAGCTTTGATGACTTGCGATAGATATGATCTTTCAAAAGTTGCTAAATTTATAAGAGAGTGTAAATCTTTAAATATTGCAATCTTGCCGCCTTCAGTAAATGAAGCTGAAGATGAGTTTATCTCTACGAAAGATGGTATTAGATTTGCAATGTCTGCAATTAAAGGGATTGGCTCAAACGTTGTAGAAGCCATTGTTAAAGAGAGAAATAAAAACGGACCTTATAAAAATCTTTTCGATTTTATCAAAAGAGTAGATAAGTCAAGAGTAGGTAAAAAAAATATCGAGCTTTTGATTGCTAGCGGAGGATTTGATTTTTGTTCTTGGACAAGAGCTGAGATGAAGATCAGCGTAGAAAAAATGTATGATCAAGCTACAAAAGAACAAGAAGATAAAGAAAAAGGAGTTATGAATCTTTTTTCTCTTCTTAAAGAAGAAAAAGATAATTTTTCTGTTCCTCCCAAAATTTCTCATCAAATCTGTCAAATCCAAAAGCTTCTTTTAGAAAAAGAGCTTCTTGGTTTTTATCTAACAGGCCATCCTATGGATAAATATCAAAATATTTTGAAAAGACTCAGCTCAGTTCCTTTAAAAGATTTAGAGAAATTTGAGAAAACTGTAGTTGTAAGATCTGCATTTGTGATCGATGAAGTGAAATATAAAATTTCAAAAGCTCAAAGGAAATTTGCAATTCTTACTATTTCAGATGGTATGGAAAGATATGAACTACCTATTTGGCCAGAGTTGTATTTACAAAAAACTTCTCTTTTGAAAGAAAATCAATTAGTATATGCTATCTTGCAAGTTGAAAGAGTTGATGAAACTTTAAAATTGCAATGCAAATGGTTAGAAGATTTAAGCCTAGCTGATGATAAAATGATAAAAGTCTGTGATGATGCTTATGATAAAATTAAGAATAAAGTAAGTAATTATGAGTTTAGAAAAAAAAGAAATGGTTTTATGAAAGATAAAAGCTCAGAAAAAAAAGAAAGTAATTTTATCTCTAATATCAAAATTCGTCTAAATGCAAATGCTATTCGTTTTTCTCAAATTTTAGAGATAAAAAATCTTTTTAAATCGAATCCTGGAAAGACAGCTGTTGAATTAGAATTTTTTAATGAAACTCAAAAGATAGGGCTTTTAGAAATATCTTCAAATTTAAAAATTAATTTCCATGCAGATTTTAAAAATAAAATTTTAAATATAGCTGGGATTGAAGAGGTTATCTCAGGTTGACTTTTAATTGCTTTTTTTTTAAATTCTTATGTTAAATTCAAGAGAAATTAAATGAAATTAATTAAATATTATTTACTTTGTTTTTGTATTCTTTCACATCCGATTTATTCATATAAGGCTGAGCCTGTCTACACCGTTCATGAATATTATACTTTAGCTAACCAAGCTTTTGAAAAAAATGAGTGGATTGAGGTTATTAAATATTCAAAGATAATAATTCAAAATTTTTCAAATTCATCTTTTACAAAAGATTCTCTTTTCTATTTAGGAGTAGCATATTTTAATTTGAAAGATTTTGAAATATCTAATAAATATTTTACTAGGTATTTAAAAGATGATTTTAATCCCAAATATTTTGAAGAGGCCATGCATTATAAATATTCAATTGCTCATTTTTTTAAAAACGGAGCAAAAAAAAGAATGTTTAATTGGAAAAAAGGGCCTAAAATTGTTGCAGCCGAGGAAGATGCTATAGAGATATTTGATGAAATTATTGCTTCTATGCCAAATCATGAGATTGCAATTAGAGCTCTTTTTGCAAAAGCCGAGATTCTTTTCGATGATAATGAATTTAAAGAAGCTGTTTCAACTTTTGAGACGATCTTTGAAAGATATGAAAAACATGAACTTGCTATCGAGAGTTTTATGCAAATACAAAAAGTCTATTTAAAACAGACGACATATAGGAAACAAGATCCTAATGTTTTAGATTTAGCTAAATTAAATATTGAAAAATTTAAAGAATCGTTTCCCTTAGAAGAAGAAAAAACAAAGCTGTTAGAAGATCTACTCCTTGAGATGAAAGAAAAATATGCAACAGGCTTTTTAGAAATAGCTCAGTTTTATGAAAAAACAAATAAAAAAGAAGCTGCAATTTTATACTACAACAAAATATTAAACAGTTTTTCAGAAACTAAATCTGCAAAGATTGCCAAGGCTAGATTTGATAACTTGAATGAAAAATAGCTTTATTTTTTTATTTCTCTTTTTAACCTCTTGTGGATATCATTTAGGCAGATCTCAAAATTATCAAAATGCAGAAATTTCTGTTCCATATATTGAAAAGGATTTATCTGGTTATTTCTCTCAAGAGCTCATAAAACAAATTTCATATTCATCTAATTTAAACTATAAATATTCAAATGCTGATTATACTTTATGTGTGAAGATAATAGATTCTAATACCTCTCAAATAGGTTATAAATATGATAGAAATAATGAAAATGTTAGACAAAATAACTTAAGAGCAACTGAAGGGAGGCAAAAAATAACAGCTAGAGTTGAATTAATAGACAAAAACTCAAATTGCACAAAATTTGGACCTTTTGATATTTCTGCTAACGCTGATTTTGATTATGTCGATCCAGACTCTTTAAATGATTTATCATTTATAGACCCAAATGGCAATAGAACAACTGTTTTAGCATTTTCTTTAGGGCAATTAGAATCTATTGAAAGTGCAAAAGAAGCAGCCTCAAAACCCTTATATGAAAAGCTTGCAAAAAAAATTGTAGATGCTATTTCTGCTTATTGGTAAAAAAGGCTTATGGAAGAATTATTTCATGATAGTAAAATTTTTGAAGCAGCTTTGATAAACCTATATCAAATACTGATCTGGGTAAGAGAGAGAGTTTCTAAATATTTTACTCAAAAAGACTTAGAGAAAATTGAGCTTGCAACAGAAGAAGCTATAGTCAATATCGTAAAACATGGCTATAAAAAAAAGAAAGGTAAAATTGAAATAGAAATTTTTATAAACGATAGCCTTTATTTGATGATTAAAGATAAAGGTCCAAAATTCAATCCCTTGAGTGTTAGAAAAAAAATAGATCTAACAAAAAATATAAAAAAAAGAAATGAGGGTGGTCTTGGCATTTTTTTTATTTTTCAATGTATGGATGAAGTGAAATATCAAAGAAAAGATTCAATTAATATTTTAACTATGAAAAAGAAAAGAAATAAACTTTATTAAGAGAAAATTTAGCTAAACAATTGAAAAAAAGATGTAAAAGAGTTTTCTATTCAATAAGATGATATTTGTGCTACAGCTCTTATTTTTTTCTCACAATTATTAAGAAGAAATTTGAGGTCGATAATATCCTTTATCTACTATTTCCAGCAAACGCATTGCAACATGACTAGGCACTCTATAGCCTGATTCCCACGCTTGTACGGTTTTTATACTAACATTTAAGACATCAGCAAAAATACTTTGAGAATAATGAGCTTTATTACGTATTTTTTTTATATCTTTAGCAGTATATTGAGAAGGAGGTTTTGGTACTTTTATTTTTCTTGTACGTAATTTTTTCTTGCCTTTTTCATAAGCAACAATTTCTTCTAAACCTTCTTTTAAGTCTTCAAATAATTTACTCATATTTTTAATTCTTTTTTTATTTTTTCTATATAAACTTTACACCATTTTTTTTCTTCTGAAGAGAGATCTTCCTTAATGTTTTTGGCATAAAGAACCAGTAAGTACAATCTTTCTTTTATAGCAATATCACAATAATAAACTCGAAATCCACCGCTTTTACCTTTTGAAGAAGATCTCATTCTTGTTTTTCTTATGCCTCCAGTTCCCTTTACTAAGTCGCCTTCTTCTGGATCAGAAATTAATGCCAATTCAAATTTTCGTAATCATTTTGACGAAGTTTCCTGCTTCTAATAAGGCTATCGAGTGTTTTAGAGAATAGAGTTGTCTATATTATTGTTCTTTTCATAATAAACATTATTATACTACACAGTAGTACAGTCTGTCAAGGAATGTATTTCAAAAAATGTCTATGCAATATAAGTTTCTTATAAATAGAATATTACGATCAGATGTTAAAAAAACTTAGATGTAAAAGCGATTTATTGATATATTCTTACCTCAATATTGAAATAAAGAGGTAAATATGTTTGATTTTGCAATAAAAATTTTAGATGATCAAGAAACAATATTATTTAGCCAGCCGTTTACATCAAGAAAAGAGATGGGTCAATTAGAAGGAGAATTATTGAAAGATATATTTAATCCAGAACCACATTTGAAAGAATATTATACTTTTGGAATTCAAGTAATAAATAAAATAAAAAGTGTTTTCTTTAAAGCTAGAGCTATTTTTTTAGATTTGATTACTTTGCCATATAAACTTTTACGTTTTAAGCAAGAATATAAAAAAACATTGTTTGTCTATAAATATCTTAATAGCCAAGGAGTCTCTGAAAAATATTTGCAAAAAACTAATGCTCTCTCTCTTTTTTTACAGTTGATTGCTTTGCCATATGTTGATCGAGAATATAGAAAACGATTGTTTATCTATACTTATCTTATTAAACAGGGAGTTTCTGAAAAATATTTGCAAAAAACAAATGATTTCTCTCTAGTAACTATGGATAGATCTCATGGAGTGGGTAGCAAATATTTGCTTGATGGAGAACTTATGTGGTCAAAAGGGACGGTAAGTGAGACAACAGCAAAAGATTCTAATCTTTTCGAATCAAAATTTTGTAGAATTTAAATAGTAATTTTTGAATGTTTTTTCAAAAAACAAAGATTTAAAAATAATTATTTTATAATTTTTATGTGTATAAATTTTTCTAGCTGATCTGAAGAAAGTGTTTTATCTGGAAGATTTAAAAATTCTTGTATCGTAAAAATTCTAGCAATATTTAGTTTTTTTTGTTCTTCTGAAAGAATACCTTTTATAAAAGCAATAGTTATTATGGAAATTAAAAGCTCTTTATCGATCACTTCAGGAACAATATATGCAAGATGCTCTTTTTGTAAGTAAATCTCATCTGCATTATCTTTAACGAGAAGATAAAATGGCCCATGTGCAGCGCAGGTAAAATCTTTTAAAGGTATAGCTTCGGGTTTTCCAATAGGACCAATGTTGATAATGTCTCTGAGTTTTCCTTCTAAAATTAAATTTGCAAGATTTCTAAGACCTCTTTTGCTATATCCCATTCCGTGACCTTGTAGAGCAAAGCCTTTTTCGCAAAACTCTTTTTTTAAATCATTATGAAGGCTTGTTTGTGAAAAGCTTAGGCCATATAGACATCTTTGAAAAAAAGCTTTAAAAGCAGAATCTTCTAAATAAATGAGACATTCATATATAGGCATATATTCTACATCCGATAGAGTTGGATTAAAATTTGTATTAATTGTGGAAGTTATAAAATTTATTAATCTTTCTGGGCCTTTGACTCTATCGTTTATTTTCAAAATAATAGAGGCAGATTCACTGTCATGAAAAAAAAGGTATAATTTTAATTTGCTAAGAGCTATTTGAAATCTTAAAACATCTTTAGCTTTATTAACCTCATTATTAATAGCATAGTTAAGAGCTTGATCAAAAAAAATAAAAAGAAAACAATTTTCATTATTATTTAAATGATTGATTATAAATTCTATGAGAGAATTTAACTCCGCTAATTTCATTGAAGATTGTTTTTGAGTTAAAAGTGCAAATGAAGGTGGCAAATTATGAAGCATTTCATTGATATCTAAACAAGAGCCATTTTGAGAAAGGCTGTTTTGAGTATTTTCAAAACTATCTTCGTAAGGCAAAGTAGCAGAGACACTTGAAAAAGATGAAAAAGATGAAGAAGATGACATTTTTTTGTAGCTATTAAATAATGTTAAGGAAAAATAGTTTGAGCAAGTTTATCATTAAGAGCCATTAAAACCAATTGATAAAAAAATAGGGGAAGCCTTTTGAAAAAGGGTTTTTTTTTGTAAAAAATTTATTGGTTTTTTTCTATTGCAGTAAGTGTAGCTTCTGTCTCTAACATATCTAATAGATAAAATTGCAGAACTTTAAGTACATATTTAGGTGTGTTATATACACCGCCTGTAGTAAAAACAACTTCTAAAGAAGTTTTGTTTTGGGCGTTTAGAGCAATAAGAACATAAGTCAGTGGAATATCTTGCTCAGTTTTAGGAACAATCCATACTAAAAATTGTTCGTTAAATAGAGTTACTTTTTCTGGACTTTCTATTACATGAAAATACTGAGTTAAATCTTCTGGATCGTCTTTAATTTGATCTAAATCATCTAATAGATTTAGTTCATGCAAAAGTGCTAAATCAACATTAACAATACCGTCATGCGCTAAATCCACAAGATTAGGCATATATTGTTCGAATAACTTTTCTAATTCATTCGGGCTTTGCATGAATTAAACGCCTCCATATAATTCTTCCCCTAATCATATTTTAACTATTTATAATTACTAGTGTCAAGAATTGCTTTTTTTATTTTATTAAAATAGTAGGTATCTTATTGATTTTTAAAGGTTTTTACTTATAAAAAAATAAATAGAAAAAATAAAAAATAAATCTGTTTAAACCAAATTAATAACTTGTAATTAGAAAAAAATCGGATATACTAAAAGTGCTTAAGGGAGTAAAATAGATGATAAAAAGTTTTATCTGTTTTTGTTTTTTTATCTCAATTGTTTTTGCAAATCCTTTAGAATTAGATGTTAATGCAAAAAATGCCATTTTAATAAATGTTGATAATGGAGCGATTCTATTTGAAAAGGAAGCTCATAATAAAGCCTATCCAGCAAGCTTAACTAAAGTATTTACTCTTTGGTATATATTAGAAAATTATAAAGATAGGTTATCTAATACTTTTGCAGCATCAAAAAGTGCACTAGAAGTTGTTGCTCCTGAAAAAAAAATCATATCGAACTACTCTTTAAAGCCTTATATATTAGAAACAGATGGAGTAAGTTTTGATCTTATTCAAGGAGAGATACTTAAACTAAATGATCTATTACATGGAATGATGCTAGTCTCTGGAAATGATGCAGCTAATGTGGCAGCAGAGTGTATCTCAGGATCTGTTGAATCCTTTATGAATGAGTTAGATTCATATATCAAAAAAAATGGAATAGAAGATACCTTTTTATGTAATCCTCATGGTTTACATATGCCTGAGCATGTCTCAACAGCATATGATATTTCAAAGATGTTAAAATTAGCGATGAACAGTGAAGATTTTTTAAAGGTTTTTACTTGTAAATTTTATATAAGGCCGAAAACAAATAAACAAAATAAAAAAGAGATAGTGACTCTTAGTAAGCTATTAAAACCATCTGATCATTTTTATAAATATGCAATTGGATCCAAAACAGGTTATCACGCTAAGGCTAAATATAATTTAATGAGCGTTGCTAAAAAAGATGATAGAACTTTGATAGCAGTAGTTTTAGGTTGCTCAAATCCTGATGTTAGATTCGAAGATACAAAAAAGCTATTCAATATGGCTTTTTTAGAGAAAAAAGAAAAAAAGATAGTTTTTGATAACAAAAAGATTTTTCAGGCCAAAATTTTTGGTAGCTCAAAAATTTTAAAATCAAAATTAAAAAAGAATCTGTTTGTTGAATATTATTCATCAGAAGAGGATTTTTTAAATGCTTATGTTGTTTATGATGATCTTAAAGCTCCAATTAAAAAAGATCAAAAAGTTGCAACTATTGAGATAAAAACTAAAGATGGAAAATTAATAAAGAAAGAAAATATCTATGCTATCCAAAATGTTAGAAGAAACTTTTTTGCATTTTTAAAACAGCTTTTTATAAAGAGCTAAAAAGTTATCTAAGCTCAAATTTTCAGCTCTTACATTTTCATCAATATTTAAATCATTAAAGATTTTTATTATTTTTTCTTTTGAGCTAATATTTTTTATAGACGATAAAAGTTTCTTTCTTCTTTGTGAAAACGCTGTTTTTACAAAATAGAGGAATTTTTCAATATCAATCTCTTTATTTATATTATCTAAAAATTCATTTTTTATTTTTAATTCAATGATAGAAGAGTCTACTTTTGGCATTGGAAAAAAGCAGCTTTTTGAAATATTTGCTAAAATCTTTGGCTCAGTATAAAAATTTACAAAGATAGAAAAATAACCATACTTTTTACTATCTTTATTAGATAAAATCTTTTCAGCAACCTCTTTTTGAATTATTAAAACTATTGAAGAGAATAAAAAATGATGTTTTAAAAGTTTTGTAATGATCAGAGATGTTAAGTGATATGGAACAGATGATATTACCTTTATTTTTTTATTAAATCTTTTTAAAAATTCTAAATCGAATTTTAAAAAATCTTTGTTATAAACATTTAAATTATTAATTTTTAAATTATTAATTTTTTGATCTTTTAAATTTTTAGCAAAAATATCATCCATTTCTACAGCAATAACTTTTTTTGCTTTTTTTGCGATCTCAAAAGTTAAAGCTCCTAGTCCAGATCCAATCTCTAATACGATCTCATCTTTTGAGATATTAGAGCTATGAAGTACTTTATCTATGATGTTTTTATCGATTAAAAAATTTTGAGAAAGAGTTTTTTTAGGCTTTATTTTATTTTTAGATAAATAATCTAGAAGATCTTTTGGTTTATATAGAGTTCTCATTCAAAAGTGAAAGGACAAAAATCTTTAGAACTAATTTTATGTTCAACTAAATAGTCATTTTTTAATCTAATAAAATACTTTTCTGCTATTTGATTTAGTTCTTTTTCCATTAATTTGGTTTTTAAGTCATTTGCCATTTCATCAAATGATTTAGCTTCAACTTTCTCTAAATCTTTTAAATAAAAAATCCTAGCTACTTTTTTGTTGTTTATTCTACTTACTTGAGAGGAGATATCGCTAAAGCTGTTTTTTTTCAAATCTTTTAAAATATTTTTATGAGATAAAGCTAAATCTTTTGAGCTTACTTTATATAAATTAGAAACGTTAATTGAGCAGTTTTTATATCCTTTTTCTTTCTCTTTTAAAAGATCTTCAAGCTCTTTTGGATCTTGGTTTTTATCTTGTAGTAAAAGATGAATTTCTTTTGCAGCTAAGTTAGATGCCTTGTCATCATCACACCTAATAGAAATAACATTATATGAGTAAATTTCTTGAGAGGGATTTTCTTTTAAATATAGACGAAAAGAATGTTTTATTTGACTAGGAGTAATATTTTGTTCGGCTTTTGCTCTTATGAAATAGTACATCATTCTGTGAATAACCATCTCATCAGATAACATTTTTTGAGCTTCTTCTAAAGTTAGATTTTGTTTTTGTAGGTTCAATATAACATTTGGTCCATATCTATTTTCCGTCTCTTCTGTTAATTCTGCATCTGAAATATTAAATGATCTTTTTGCAGCATCAAGTAAGATAAGTTCATTATTAATAAGCTCATCTAATACTTGAAGCCAACCTGTTTGATAAAATTGAAACCTTGCTGATTTTGATCCTATAAGGTCAGGAAAAGATCTCTCAAATGATGTATCTAATCTCTTTTTAACATCTAATGCTGTAATTGCTCGATCTTCAACTTTTGCTAAAACGGTGTTATTAACATTGAGATTAGCTGTTTTTTCTAGAGGAGAGTTCATGAAATCATTAGCATTTAAAATTGGTGCTATTCCTATAAAAGGAATCAAAATTTTAATGAAAAATTTCATTGATATTTTTAGTTTAATTTTACTTTTACAACATATAGTAGCAAAAATGATCATTTTATAAAAATAAAAGAAATTTTTGATTTTTTTCTCAAAATTTTTATATTTTCTTTTGTTTATTTAAAAGAATCATTATTATTTTTAATTAAATATTTTTTAACAGTTTTTTTTGTAGATTGAAATTAAATGAAAAATAATGTATAATATTAAAATAAAAAATAAAAGGAATGAAAAACTATGAGTTCATGTAATTTAATGATTCCAAGGGAAATCCCAAAATATTTAGCAACTGCATATGGATTAAAATATAATGAAATTGAAAAAAATGAAAACTTTTTAAAAAGATCGATTTTAAAGATTTATAGATTGTTTTTAGTTACTAAAGAAATTTTAAACTCTATAGTTTTTCCAACTTCTAAAGCTACAATTGATAATAATATTAATAAGCTTCAATTAGATTTTCAAAAAAAAAACAGAAATTTAAGTGATATTTCGAATAAGGATATTTGTGTATATATAGTTGGCTCTTACGATAATGCTGGAGGAGCGATTTTAGGCAATCATCTTTATTATTATCATCATTATAAAATAGAAAACTTTGAGAAATATTTTGATGTAGTTGCAAAAGTTGTGTCTAACAATAAAGATATTGCAGAATTTTTAAATGAGATTAAAAACAAATATCCTTCTCGTAATATAAAGGTTATGGATATAGTTTGTCATGGTAATGGCCAAACAATGCATTTGGGTGAAACTCAAGATTATATGGTTAGTAGTGTAAAAGAAGCTGAATATAAGGGTATTTCTAAAGATGGGACAATTATTATAGATGCATGTTCAACGGCTTCTTTAGGATCGAAATCAATTGCCTCAGAAATAGCTAAAAAAAATCCGTCTATTACAGTATTTGCTCCAGCTACCTCTTTATTTTTCTCGAAGCCTTTAATAAATCCCACTACAAAAAAAGTTGAAAATGTTTTTCATGGTCCAGGGATTTTAAGAGCTCAAGTTTGTAAAAAATTTAAATATGAAGCGCTAGCAATGAGAGATTATCTAGGAGGGGCAGATTATCGAGGTTTTCCAACTGGTTTTAAATAGATTTATAAAATAATTAGCTTCTTTGATTTTAATACACAAGCGAAAAAACCATCATGAGAATTCTCTATTGGAAAAGAGAAAAATTTTTCTTCAACTTTCAAGTTATATTTTTTTATAAAATACTCAATTTGCTCTTCATTTTCCTCTGGAAAAATAGAGCAAGTAATATAAACAATTTTTCCATCATTTTTTAAATAAGCAAATGCTTTATCGAAAATTTCTCTTTGGGTAGCTTTTAGACTTTCTAAATCGTTTATGTTGAATCTCCATTTAAGATCAGTATTACGCCTTAAAGTGCCAGAGCCTGAACAGGGGACATCTAAAATTATCCAATCCATTTTTTCATTTAGCTTCTTTAAATTTTTTGTAGTTTTTATCTGAAAGTTTTCAATTCCAGCTCTTTTAAATCTTTTTTTTGCCTCGAGAAGGATATAATCTCTAATGTCATGCAGATAGATCTGACCTGTTTTTTTCATTTTGTGAGCTATAGCAAGAGTTTTGCCCCCAGATCCAGAGCAAAAGTCCAAAACATGATCTTTAGGCCTTGGATCTATTAAATCAGCGACAATTTGAGAACCTTCATCTTGGATTTCAAAAAAACCTTTTTTAAACTCTTCTGATACAAAAAAATTGATTTTTTTATTAAAAATTATCCCATAAGGTGATTTTTTGCATTTTTTGATATCATATTTTTTATTTAAAATATCAAAAAGCTCATCTCTGGAGATTTTTAAAGGATTTGCTCTAATAGTAGTTGGGGCTACTTCATTTGACGTTAAACAAAAATCTATAGCTTTTTTTAAAGAGTAAGCTTTTTTTATTTTTTCAAAATAATCTTTTGGAAAACTAACCCTAATATTATCTGGAATTTTTTCATTATCTAGGTGTTTTTTAAAATCAAAGTTTTCTAATATCTCTAATCTTTCTTCCCAGGTAACTGGTTTTTTTTTACATAAAAAATCTATTAACCCATTCCACCTTACAAGTTTATATAAGTCTTCACAGATGCTCTTTCTGTCTTTAGATCCTATGCTTTTATGATTTTTAAAATAATTTCTTAAAAAAATATCTAAAGGCAGCGAGTTGTTTGAAAATTCTTTTAATATAGTTAAAAGATGGAACTTTCTAAATGGTATTTTCATCAAAATAACGGCGAGGAAACCCATTCCTTTAGGGATGGGAGGAAACGCCGACCCTCCATTCGGTTAAAAAAGTTTTAAAAGTTTCTAATAATATACAATCTTTAGCTTTAGCTGAAGCGTGTATTTTTACTCCATTTAATTGTCTTAAATCAAAATACCCGGTTTTTCTCCTACCAAAAATAAAGCATGTTTTTTTATTCCAAAATACCTTATCAAATCTTTGAAATCCTTTAATAAATCTAGTAGCTGTATTTTTTAGATGGCTTCGAATTCCTTTGAATAATTTTCGATTAGATCTTCTAACCTGTTTTGTATAGAAAAAACCAGATTGTCTTATTTGGTTAGTTCCTCCTGCTATAACAAAAGCATCTGTAATATGAGATTTTTTTAATTTTTGTAAAATACGATTTCTTTTGGTTTTATAACCAAAGGTATAAGAAATATTATTTTCTATTTTAAGTATTTCAATAAGCTTCCATCTTATACTAGATATAAAGGTTTCAGCTTTGAAATTCTTTGATTTTTTAAATGATATTTTTAGCTCATTATCATGATATTTAAGATGGCATGTTTTGCATAGGGTAATTAAATTATCAGGTCTATTTCCACCAGTTTTTCTAGATGTTATGTGATGAACATTTAAGATAGTATCTTTTGATTTGCCTATGCAATTTTGACATTTGTGATTATCACGATGAAATACATACTCTCTTACATTCCAAAAGCCTAATTGATCTCCCTCTTGATATTCTTTATCTGAAATATTTGGATTTTTAATCTTCTGAATATCAAAAGAAGCTACCTCAACTATAATTTTTGAAATTGGTAATATTTTTTTAACTTTTTTAATTACCTTCACATGAGAATCTAACTTATGTTTAATAGAAGGAGCGAGCCATCCTTTATCTTTTTTTCTATTTAAAAATCTTGGTTTTCTATACCAAGTTTTTCGATATCTTCTTGATTTTCTATATTGTCTTCTTTCTGAGTTTAAAGAAACTATATCTTCTCTTAAATGAATTTCTTCAGCATAAATCTCCTTTGAATTTGTAATGGCCGAAAGGCCTACGTGATTATATCCAACATCTATACCTAAATTTATTTTTTGTACATTGCGCTTTGTAGGCCTAAGTAGCTGGATAGTAAAAGGTGTCATCTTAACTACTTTTGCCTTTTTTTGTTTTAATAATATCTTAGCTTTTCTAGGTTTACATGGCATTAGAGGTATGCCATCTTTGTTTAAGACATATACAGCAGAGACTGATTGGTTCTGCTCCGCTTGTCTTGGAGCGGTTAGAGTCGCATCGGGATTGTTAGATAAGGTTTTTAGATCGGGGACACACCGACTCTTTCCCTCAAGTCTTTTAATGGCCGATCACAGTTGCTACGAACGTGCGAAATATTCGTAGGTGTGTATGTATTTCTCAAATCTAACTTCTGCATTAATTCTTGCTCCCTAGTCAACTGAGCTTTTTCAAGCCAATGCTTTTAGGCATGGATTGTTGACAAATAATTTAAATTAAATACGAAAAAGATTATATCTTAATTTAAGGATATTATGTAGGAAAATTATACTCTTTTGGAGGTAAGCCTTATGACAGGCTTTAAAAAATTTATAGCTTTAGTAGGAAGACTTTTACTTAGCGCTATTTTTATTTTATCAGCAGTAAATAAAATATTTGATTGGCAAAAAACTGAGACCGGACTGATTAATCTTTTTTGTGATTGGCAGTCTTATGTTCATTTTTCATCAAGTTTAACAAAACTCTTTACAATCTTAATCTCTTGGGCGCCAGAGATTTTAATAGTGATTACTACTTTAGAGTTAATAGCTGCTTTATTAATTTTTTTTGGGATCAAAGAAAAATTTGGAGCATTTTTGCTTTTAATATTTTTTGTTCCAGCAACATTTTTACTGCACCCATTTTGGTTTTTGACAGGTTCAAATAAAACTTTTCAAATGATTATGTTCATGAAAAACATAGCTCTTTTAGGAGCCCTTTTGCTTTTAATGGTCTTAGGCTCTAAAATAAAAGACCCTATGAATATTGAGCCTGTGGGTAATATGTCTGATGGATCAGAAGAAGAGTAGAATATATTTAAATTTTAGTTTTTTTATATTAAGTTTTTTGATTGTTGCTTTTTCTTTGCCAGCCTGGATAGGCTCTTTGGGGCCTATAGCTAGCTGCTTGGGGTATTTTCTTTTTTGGCACTCAATTTATAGACTAAATAGCACAAAACTAAAAGTGCTCCTCTCATTTATCTGGTTTTTTTTCGTCCAAGCAATTTGGCTATCTTGGCTTACTTCAACTGAGTATCAAGGAAAGCTCATTTTATTAGTTTATGCTTTTATCCTTTGTTTATTTGCCATTGAGTTTTCTATCGTCTCATATCTTTTTTTAAGAAGTAAAAAACTAAATTTTCATAAAATCTTTTTAGTCGCCTCAATTTGGACAATTTTTGAGTGGTCTAGGCTTTTTATAATGTGTGGTTTCCCTTTCAATCAAGTTGGGATGGCTCTTTCGAATTATCATATATCTATGCAACTAGCATCAATTATCGGCATATATGGGCTTAGCTTTTATGTGATTTTTGTAAATCTAACTGCTTTAAAAGCTGTTTTAGATAAATCTCTCAAGATCGGCATTTTATGGGTGATACTTGCTTTTTTCCCATATCTTTATGGATATTTTCATGAAAAGATTTATGAGAAAAAATTTGAACTCTCAAATAATATAAATGTCTGCTTAGTTCAAACAGCCCTTCTTCATGAAGAGAAAATTTTAACTGAGAATCATTTCGATAAATTTGTCTCTCCTATGTATCAATGGCAAAGAATTATAAATTTTATAAATCAAAAAGATTTAGATGATTTAGATTTAATTGTTCTTCCAGAAGTTGCTCTTCCTTTTAGCGCAAATGATCATTTTTATCCCTTTGAAAAAGTTCAAAGTCTTTTTCAACATAAATTTGGAGTTGATGTTTTATCAAAACTACCTATTTTAAAAGAGCCTTTTGCTAGAAAATATCAAGATATTTGGTATGTATCTAATAGCTATTTTGCAAAAGCATTATCTAATATATATCAATCTGAAATAGCGATTGGTTTTACTGATTTTGATCAAAAAATTGATAAAAGTTACAACGCAGCTTTTTATTTTAGTCCTAAATTAGATACCTACAAAAGATATGAAAAACAAGTTTTAGTTCCAATGGGAGAGTATATTCCATTTTCATTTTTAGCTAAAATAGCTTTAGAAAAATACGGCATTGCTTCTTCTTTTACAAAAGGAGAGGAATCAAAAATATTTTCAGATAAAAATTATTCCTTCTCAATTTGCTATGAAGAGACTTACTCAAACATTATGAGAAAAGCGAAAAATAAAGGTGCTAAATGTTTTGTTAATCTAACCAATGATGGTTATTTTCATAGATCTAAACTATTTAAGCAGCATTTTGATCACGCAAAAGTTAGAGCAGTAGAAAATGGAATTCCTCTTATAAGGGCATGTAATACCGGCGTAACTGCTGTTATTGACTCTTTTGGAAGGGTTATAGACGCAATATATGAAGAAGATGAAGCCAAGGCTCTTTTTGTGAAAACTCCTCTTTTTTCATATAAAACTATCTATTCTCTTTTTGGGGATTATTTGGTAATTTTCTTTAGTTTTCTTGTTATTATTTCATATTATATAAAACGTAAAAAATATATTTAACAACATATAAAATTAATTTTATTTTTTGTTGGAAGGTTTGTCTTATGCAGATTAGCAGTTGCTGTTAATTGCCTTAAGTAATTGGTTTTTAGTGTTTTTGGTGTTTAAAAAAATGTTTCTGAATATTATGTTAATAAAAACGTTTTAATTGCTGTATTTTAAATTGAAATTTAATAAACATTAGTATAATATGTATATAAATAATAATTAACATAGGCATTGTTGCATAAGTAATATTTGAGCAATGATTTACCGTTATCAATTATAGTTATGCAACAATGCCATTAACATATGGGAGAAAAAGAATGTCTAGTAGGCCTGTTACTTTAAGAGAGAGGCCGGGTGAGCGGAGAGATAAGGAGATAAAAGGCTTTCTAAAAGAAAGAAGAAGAGGTGATATAATGAGTTTTCTGCCTATTGAGGCAGCTTTACAAATATTGGGAAATCTTTATGATCCAGTAGATTTAGCAAACTGTTCTAAAGTATCTAGAAATTGGCGTTTTTTAGCTAATGACAACGCTCTTTGGAAAGAATTTATTGAAGATAAGGAAGTTGTTATTCCACCAGATAAAAATGTTAAAGAGTTCATTGCTGAGCAATGTCCCGTGCCTGGAGCAATATTTTGTAGATCCCACGCTGAAGCTATAAAAAAACTAGAAGCTTTTTTTCGAAATCTTCCTTATGATCTATGGGGTCGGTTTATAGTGGTATCGTCACAACTTGATGAACAAATTGCATTTGAGCTAAAAGTTGGTGGTGAAAATAGTGATCATTTAGAACCTGTAATGACAATACCTATGATGACAAAAACTTGTTTTTTAATTCGCAGCAAAGTAGCTCATGGACATTTTGAGGAAATGCATTTACCTCGTCGTTTTTCTAATGGATTATCCAGGGCTATTTTCAATAGTCATTGTCTTGTGGGTAGTTCATCCGATTTTTCAACAGAAAGAGATAAGCATTATGACAAAGCTTTTGAGATTATAAATGAGAAACTGGGAGAAAAAGGAAAATGGAGACGTTGGGAGCTTTCTCGAAACCGAATGACTCGTGTAGTTATGGGTATTGCTTTAGGTGTTTTAGCTTATTTAACAATGGAATCTTACAAATAATAATCAGTAATAGGCAGATTCAAGGAAAGGGTCTTCTTGTCATGAATGATAAATATCGCTAGTGAGAAGGTGTATTTCTTAATTTAATATGAAAATTTTGTATTTCAAGTATTAAGTATTCTCAAAACTAAAACATTTTTTTAGATTTGAAAAACTCAAATTGTTCTTGCTCTTAAATTTCTGTCTGTCGCCATTTTGTCCGAATCTTTTAATTCGGACATAATTCGGACAAAAACCAAGCGAAAATGTCCGAATAGTAGTTATTTAACCCAAAAAATGTCCGAATAATGATTATTTGGACAAAAAATATAGCCAAATGTCCGAATTTATTGTAAAATTATCTTAAAAAGGAAAATTAAATATTTTATGAAACATCGGGATAGAAAATTAGATATTTTAAGAGAACTAGGGCAAGAGTCCGAACCTGTTGCTTTGTCTCATCTGGCTAAAGTTCTCGAGCTTAACTATAGCGATCGAACAATACGTCGTTTATTGAATGAACTTATTACAGAAGGTCTTGTTAAAAAATTTGGGCACACTAGAGGAGCTAAATACATTGCTGTTAAAATTTTAGATCGAATCTTGGATCATGAGCCTGTTATTCCCTCTCAAGATGTCAATGGCCCGAGATATATAAGTAGTTGCTTTGGATCTGAAAGCTTAGAAGCTATTGAAAAGATTAATAAGCCATTATTTGAACGACAACCTATAACATATAATACAGATTGGTTGAAATCATACCAACCAAACAAAACTTTTTATCTACCCAGAAATTTGAGAAATCAATTGCAGAATGCAGGTCATCGAGCTAATGGACACGATCCGGCAGGAACTTATGCTCATCGAATTTTCAATCGACTAATTATTGATCTATCTTATAATTCATCGCGATTAGAAGGAAATACGTACTCATTATTAGAAACAGAACGTCTTCTTCTTCATGGGGATGGGACTGAAGGAAAACTAGATGAAGAAAAAGTGATGATTCTTAATCACAAAGAAGCCATTCGCTATTTAGTAGATAATGCAGCTTCTTTAAAAATAAATCAAAATGTTATCTGTACCATTCACTATTTACTTGCCGATGGACTTGTGGAACCAAAATATGCTGGAAAAGTTCGTGATTTTGGCGTCCGAATAAGTGGATCAACTTATATCCCTTTTGAGGATCCAAAACAATTGCAATTACAGATAGATAAAATTTCTCAAAAAGCTGCTATGATCTCAGATCCATTTGAACAAAGCTTTTTTTTGCTTGTCCATATTAGCTATCTTCAGGCATTTGCTGACGTTAATAAAAGAACTGCTAGGCTCGCCGCCAATATATCTTTTATAAAAGAAAATCTTGTTCCTCTTGCTTTTAGTGATGTAGTTATCCAAGATTATATGTCTGCAATAATCGCTATTTATGAACTCCAAGATGTTCGTCCTCTCATTGATCTTTACGTTTACTCTTACTTGCGAACTTGTGCAGCATATGATTCTACTGTAAAATCTTTAGGTTTTGATGAAGTGCGAGTAAGATTTCGTCATCAGCGTCGAAAAATAATTCGAGAGATAATTATTAATGGTTTTGTAGGAAATCAGCTAGAAGAATACATTCAATCTGAGGCTAAAAAAAATAATATACCACAGCAAATTCGAGAAAAATTTATAGAAGATATATTCGAAGATCTAGAGCAAATAAATGAGAGTCGTATAGTTGGCTTGGGAGTTAGTCTAGATCAACTAAAAAGATGGTTACAATTAAAATCAAAAAATTGATTGTATATAATATTAATTTTATTTTTTTGTTTGAAGGTTTGTCTTATGCAGATTAGCAACTGCTGTTAATTGTCTTAAGTAATTTGTTTTTAGTGTTTAAAAAAAATGTTTCTGAATATTTATGTTAATAAACATTTTAATTGCTGTGTTTAGACTGAAATTTAATAAACAATAGTATAAAATATATAAATAATAAATTTCCTATTGGTGAGGAGAAATGGCTAGTGCTATTACAAGATATATGAGCTCAAGAGGAGCGGGCAATCTTGAAGAGAAGATTTCAAGCTCTAAAGAAGAAGAAGTTAGAGGTGATATAGTTGGTTTGGCGCCTAGAGATGTGGCTATTCTAATATTGCAGAATCTTCATGATCCAATAGATTTAGCAAATTGTTCTAAAGTATCTAGAACATGGTCTCCTTTAGCTAATGCCAACGCTCTTTGGAAAGAATTTATTGAAGATAAAGGAAGTTGATATTCCAACAGATAAAAATGTTAAACAGTTCATTGCTGAAAAATGTCCAGTGCCTGGAGCAATATTTTGTAGATCCCACGATGAAGCTATACAAAAACTAGAAGCTTTTTTTCGAAATCTTCCTTTCGATCAATGGGGTCGGTTTAAAGTGGTATTGTCATTGTCTGGTGAAGAAATTGAATTAAAGCTAAGAGTTGGTAGAGAGAATAGAGCTTCTTCAGGAACTACGATGACAAAAACTTGTTTTTTAGTTCGTAGCAAAGCAGATTGTAAATGTTTTAGTAGCGGCAGTGGTTTTTCTGATGAATCATGTACTTCAACGAGTTCTTGGAAGAGTCGTACGTCCGATCTTTTTTCAGCAATAGTTGAGTATGATAAAAAATTAAAGGAAATTAGAGAAGAAAAACAGGAAGAAAAAGAAAAATGGAAACGTTGGGAGCTTTCTCGAAACCGAATGACTCGTGTAGTTATGGGTATTGCTTTAGGTGTTTTAGCTTATTTAGCAATGGAATCTTACAAATAATAATCAGTAATATGCAGATTCAAGAAAAATAAATCTCGCTAGTGAGAAGGTGTGTTCCTTTATTTAATATGAAAATTTTGTGTTTCAAGTATTAAGTATTCTCAAAACCAAAACATTTTTTTAGATTTGGAAAACTCAAATTGTTCTTGCTCTTAAATTTTTGGTTTATTATTTTATTAACATATAAACTCTTGCTTTTTTAAGGCTCAGGAGAAAAATTTGCTGGTTGCAGAATCTTTTCAAAACACTATCAAGAATGATATTTCTGTCTCTGGAATAGGACTTTTTACAGGTGAAAAAATAAAGATTAGAGTTTATCCAGCTAAAGCAAATCACGGTATTGTTTTTAAAAGAGTAGATCTTTTAAATAAACCAATAATAAAAGCTAACTTAAATTTGGTAAAAAAGACAGACAGAAGGACTTTAGTTGGTTTTGGTAAAAATTATGTTCAAACAGTTGAACATATTTTGTCTGCTTTTGCAGCTTATAATATCGATAACGCTTTAATTGAAATAGATGGATCAGAAGTTCCTGTTTTTGATGGGAGCTCAAAATTTTTTGTAGATTTAATTGAAGATGCAAAAGTTCAAAAGCTTGATCAAAAAGCGAAAGTTTTAACACTTAAAGAACCTGTGTATTTTAGTGAAGATTATATACATCTAATAGCACTTCCTTCTAATGAATATAAAGTTAGCTTTACTTTGCACCATAGTTCAAGCGAGTTTTTAAAATCTCAATATTTTTCGTATAAAGTTGATGAAAAAACTTATAAAACTGAGATAGCCCCTTCTAGAACATATTCTATTTATGAAGAAATCAAACCACTTTTAGATAAAAATTTAATTAAAGGTGGAAGTTTAAAAAACGCTGTTGTTATAAAAGATAATAAAGTTATGAATGAAGATGGCGTTAGATTTGACAATGAAATGGTTAGGCATAAAATTTTGGATTTGATTGGAGATCTATCATTGATTGGAAATAGATTTTTAGCTCATATAATAGCAATTAGATCAGGCCATTTAACAAATATAAAATTTGCAAAAAAACTACTTACTTATCTTAAGGGAGGCGAGGCTTTATGAATAACAAAACTGTTATAGATCATAGAAAAATAGCTAAAATTTTGCCTCATAGATATCCCTTTTTATTCATTGATAGAGTTGTCCATATCGATCTTGAAAATAATGAAATTATCGGTCAAAAAAATGTAACTATGAATGAAGAGTTTTTTCAAGGTCACTTTCCAAATGTACCAATTATGCCAGGCGTATTAGTAATTGAAGCAATGGCACAAACAGGGGGTATTTTAGTCTATCAAAAAGGATATATTGATAAAATTGCTGTTTTATTAAATGTATCTTCAGCTAAATTTAGAAGACCTATTTATCCTGGAGATGTTATTTTTGTTCACGCAAAAGCAATTCATATAAGTTCAAAAGGTGGAAGGATGAAAGCAAAAGCTTTAGTTGATGAAAAAGTGTGTGTTGAAGCAGAATTAAGTTTTGCTCTTGTTGAAAAAAATAAGCTTTAAAATAATTAAATAAAAAAAATTGGAAATCTAAAATGTCAAATATTAATCCAAATGCTTATGTAGAAGAAGGCGCTAAAATTGGCAGTAATGTGACGATAGAGCCCTTTGCGGTGATTAAAAAAAATGTTACAATTGAAGATAATGTCACAA
>JAAKFE010000049.1 GCA_011065175.1 Candidatus Anoxychlamydiales bacterium | reverse complement strand
AAAAATAGAAAAGTAGTTTTCCAATAATCTTAGAAACTTCTTTGTATCTCAAATTTTCGCTCCTTAAAATAAGTCTTGTAGATTAGGTAAAATCTCAGGACTTGTATTTAAAATTAAAGTATCGCCGGGAGATATAATTCTGTTGCCTTTTCCAATCATCACCCTGCCTCTATTTTCAATTGCGCTAATAATTAAATTTTTAGGGAGTTTTGCGCTAAGCTCAGAGAGTGGAATTCCAACTAGCTCACAATCTTCTGAGACTTTTATTTCTAATACTTTTGCTTGGTTGTCGCAAAGAGATGCTATCGAAATGATTCTCTCTTCATGAATTATCGATAGAATTCTATTTGCTATAGTTACTCTTTCAGAGATAGCATATTTAATATCTAAAGATTTTAAAATCGATGCGAAGCTTGTATTAGAAATTAAGCTAATTACTTTTTTGCATCCGATGTATTTACCAATACTTGCAATCAAGAAATTTTCTTCATCTCTATTTGTACATACAACAAATGCATCCACATCAAAGATTTGCTCAGATGCAAAGAACTCTAAATTTTTACCATCTTCATTTATAACAGTGCTCTTTGGGAGCAGGTCAGCTATTTCCTTGCAACGATTCTCATCGTGCTCAATTATTTTTACATGAATATTTCTAAGTTCCAAAATATGAGCAAGTCTCACTCCAACTGCAGAGCCTCCTACTATCACTACAGATTTTGGTTTTTTTTGTTCTATTTTAAAAAAGTTATGGATGTCTTGCATGAATTTGGTTTCGCCTAAAACAGTTATTTCATCACCTACTTCAATATGATCTGTTCCATGTGGGAAAATAACTTTTTCTATAAATTTATCAGGATTTTTAGGGTCTTTCTTTTTTCTTCTAATAAGGCCTATTATCATCTCTTCGGGAAGCTGCAAAGAACTTAAAGCCACATTTGTTTTACCCCATTTTTGAGGAACAACTATTGTTCTCATTTGAATAGCACCGTGAGCGAAATTTTCAATCGCTAGATCTTCTGGATTAATTATGCTTTTTAAAATATCGTTTGCTGCTAAAACTTCAGCACCGATAAAGTAGTCGACATAAAAAAGCCTTCCAAAATCTAGTCTTGATCTTGCTAAAAAACCGATCTCTTTCACTCTAGCAACTGTTTTTGGATAGCCTAAATTTTTTGCAATTGAACAAGATACTAAATTGGTTTCATCATCACCTGTCATAGCGATAAAAACATCTGGTTCATTTTCAATTAAAGCATCTAAGATTTTCCATCTAGAGCCGTACCCTAAAAGAGTAGCAACATCTGCTTTTTCACTAACTTTTTCTAAAATAGTTGGATCTTTATCGATTAAAGTAACGCTATGTTGTTCGTTTGCTAAAACCTGAGCTAAGTAAGAGCCGATTTCACCTGCACCTAAAATAACTATATTCATTTAAAATTTTCCTTTTCAAAATTTTCTTGAAACTTTTTAGAAGATAAAACGTTAGAGAAATTATTTAAATTAATAAGCGATGCCAAATGCATCTTTTCACTATAACTTGAGATGCAATCAGAGAGAGTTACTAACTGATAATTTCTAGATGCAGCTTCTCTTGCTGTTGTCTCGACTATTCCATTTGTTGTGAATCCAGATAAAATTAGTTTATTTACTCTTAAAGCACTAAGATGCCGCGCGAGTTCTGTATGATAAAATGCAGACATAGTCCATCTTTTTATTTTATAATCTACATTTTTAATTTCCTCTAAAAGATCATGTCCCCAGGAGTTATCTCTTAATCCTTCTTTTTCTAAAAAAGGTATCATTTTTTTATAAACACCAAGACCTATTGCTTGTTTTGATACATTTTCTAAAACACTCATTTGAACAGCAATAACTGGAATATTTTGTTTTTTACAAAAACAGATCATATCAATGATATGAGGAATTATTTTTGAAGATAAATTTGCATCTAAGCCATTTTTATGAAAAACACCATCTATGCTGCAGATATCATTTTGAAGATCTAAAATTATAAAAGCGCTATTTATCATAGTTTTATATTTTTCCCTTATAATATCTTATAACAATAAATTTATTTTTTTGTCGATTTACACTACAAAGATAAGAAAAAAAATATTTTTTAAATAAAATTAAACTCTAAAAAATATTTTTTTGAAATAACATTGATTTTACAAAACACTTGATAAAAACATATAATATTAGTCATTATTATTATTAAAATGCACCGGTAGCTCAATTGGATAGAGCACTTGGCTACGAACCAAGAGGTTAGGGGTTCAAATCCTCTCCGGTGCGAGGCTTTTTTATATGCTTATAAAAACATTTGTTTTAGGTCCTATTGATAATAATACTTTTGTAGTTATTTCTGAAAAATCAAAAAAATCTTGTGTTATTGATCCTTCTTTTGGAGCTTTTCAAAAAATAAAAAGTTTTTTAGAGGATAAATCCTATACATTAGATAAAATTTTACTTACCCATTCTCACTTAGACCATATAGCAGATGTTAAGCTTTTAAAAGATGCATTTTCCTCTTTAGTATACATTCATAAATTAGATGCTAAAACCCTTCAAAAACCAGAGCCTTCATCTTTTTTTTCTGCAAAAGTTGATGGAGTAAAACCAGATTTTTTATTTGAAGATAGAGAAAAAATAAAGATTGATGATATTCAAATTGAAGTAATTCATACACCAGGGCATACCCCTGGAGGAAGTTGTTTTTATATTGAAAAAGAAAAAACTCTTTTTTCAGGAGATACACTCTTTAAAGGATCTTTTGGTAGAGTAGATTTTTCATATTCTAATCCAAAAGATATGATTAAATCTTTAAAAGGATTATCGAAATTACCAAAAGATACGAAAGTTTATCCAGGTCATGGTTCTCAAACTACTATAGGAAATGAAAGCTGGATGGAGAATGTTGAAAAATTTATTTAAAAAAAAGGAGTAAAAAAAATGACATTAATTGGAAAAAAAGCACCAGAATTTAAAGCAAAAGCTGTCATAAAAAATAAATTCGATGAGGATTTTTCTTTATCAAATTTCCATGGAAAATACGTGATATTTTTCTTCTATCCATTAGATTTTACTTTTGTTTGTCCAACTGAGCTTCATGCTTTTCAAGAAAAACTACAAGATTTTAAGAAAAAAGATGTTGAAGTAGTTGGCTGTTCTGTCGATAGCATCTATTCTCACTTCGCTTGGCTAAATACGCCTAAAGAAAAAGGGGGAATTCAAGGTGTAGAATATCCAGTAGTATCCGATTTAACAAAAGATATATCAAAAGCTTACGGCGTGTTAAATGAAGATGAAGGAGTGGCTTTCAGAGGGCTATTTTTAATCGATAAAGAAGGTGTTGTTCGCCATGAGCTTATTAATGATCTTTTCTTAGGAAGATCTGTAGATGAAGCAATCAGAGTACTAGATGGCCTTATCTGTTTTGAAACTCACGGAGAAGTATGTCCAGCTAATTGGCACTATGGAGAAAAGACCATGAAAGCTACGCAAGAAGGTGTAGTTCAATACTTTGAAGGAAAATAATAATTATTCAAATAAAAGATAATCGAATAGATCTTTTTGAGTAGTGATTATTATTGATTTATGTGATTTGCATATTGGGTCTAGCTTTAAGATAATTTCTTTATCTCCCACACCTGGAATGCAAATTGCATCTAGTTTTTTTACTTTTGTTTTATCTTTTAGTATTTCAAGGCTATGAATGTAATCTTTGATATTAAAGCCTTCTTGATTAACTCTAAAATAAATCACATCTCTTTCATACATAAGGGCTTGCACGGCAAAGTCAAGACCTCGACTATCTTCTGGAGGGTTGCCTAGATTAGTAGCTAATTGTTCCAAAGAACTACAAAAATAAGGATAATGAAATCTTCCTTTTTCGCTTTCACCTAAAAAAGCTATTACTTTATTCACTATATTTCCTTGTTTAATTATAGTTTTATTATAAATTGTGCAATTAATTCAATAATTAATACTATTATTAATAGTAAAAAATATTTTAAATGCCGTTAATGCGGGTGAAATGAATTAAGGTTTATTAGAAGGGAATAAGCTTAATTAAAACGCAAGCTATTGGTTTTTATTGACTTATAGCGCGGGGAGGGGGTTTTGGAAGCTAAAAAAAAATATTCTCTTAGTTTTTTTTTATTAAATTTATATCTATATATTTTGCAAAAAATAGAGAGTTTTAGTATAATTATTAATGTAATTATCAATTAATCGTTAGTTTTCTAAGGATAGTTTAAAAAAAACAATAAACAATAAACAATAAACAATAAACAATAAACAATAAACAATTTTCATTTTTTATAATATTAAACAAATTTAATAGAGTTAATAAAAACATAATAAAAGGTATAATAATGGCAGTATTAGGTGTTTCTCAGATAGATTTCAGTAGTAAAACATATGAAAGTTTTATTAGTGATGCTAAAGAAATTGCAAAAATTCGTCCAACAGACATTTTAGTATGGGGGTGTAAACCAGAGGTTTATACATCTGATAGGTTTGAATGGATTAAAGATCGTTATTGGAAATCATGTATTATTCATAAAAAAGAAGAATATTCTGCAGTATCTTTAGAATGGGCAAATTCATTAGCTAAAAAAATCATCTCCCTTCATGAAATAAAAAAAGAAGATATTGAGCTTTTTAGAAAAGTAAGTGATGTTTTCAAACACCTATCTTTTAGCCATAAAGAAAGAGTGTTTAATAGATCAAGCGTTATTAATAGAAGATATCAAAATGGTGGTATTGAAGAATTAATACTTCAATATGCCATCAAAAATTATAGTGATGCAGCTCAAATTATGTCTCTAATAATAACATTAAAGCTAACAGAAGTTACAAGTTCTAATGGTTTTAGAAGAGAGACAAGAACTCCAGAAATGAATGGTGAATCTTTATTAAGGCCTTTATTGCAAAAAAAGCTAGAAGAACAACCAGAAGTGCAATCAGAGCATACGGTAGCATTTTTTGATGATTATGGCGATGATGATTATTATTTCCCCTCTTCTGATCAAGAGGATGGTTTTGCATTTGAAGAAGATTTAAAGTAGTTTTAAGGAGATTTATTAAAAACCTTTAAAAAATTTAGCTTTTGAACCTAAATCATTTTCAATTTCCAATAGTCTATTGTATTTAGCAATTCTATCAGATCTAGATAAAGAGCCCGTTTTTATTTGTCCTGAGTGAGTTGCTACAGCAAAATCTGCAATAAATGCATCTTCAGTTTCTGCTGATCTATGAGATACTACTGTATTAAAACCATTTTTTTGAGCTAAGGCAATAGTTTGTAGAGTTTCTGTTAGGGTGCCTATTTGATTTAATTTAATTAAAATTGCATTAGCTGCTTTTGTTTCTATTCCTTTTTGTAAAAATTTAGTGTTTGTTACAAAAAGATCATCTCCAACTAATTGCATTTTAGTTCCTATCTGTTTTGTTAACTCTACCCAACCATCCCAATCAGATTCAGCAAGACCATCTTCTATTGAATCTATCGGAAATTTTTTAGAGAGTTCTTCTAAATACTGAATTTGTTCATGTGATGTTTTAGTTTTAAAGCTCTGCTTTTTATCTTTTTTCTTCATCTCAAAATAGACCTTTTCTTTAGTGTCATAAAACTCGGATGCTGCAGGATCTAAAGCGATTGAGATCTGATCTTTGGGTTTATATCCTGCTTTTTCAATAGCTTCGATAATAAGTTCAAGCGCTTCTTCATCGGATTTTAAGTTTGGCGCAAAACCGCCTTCATCACCAACAGATGTTGCAAAGCCTTTATCTTTTAGGATTTTTTTAAGAGTATGAAAAACTTCTGATCCCCAACGAAGAGCTTCTTTAAAAGAAGCAGCTCCTCTTGGTCTTATCATAAATTCTTGAAAATCGAGAGGACTATCTGAGTGCATTCCACCATTTATAATGTTCATCATAGGACATGGCATTAAATAGGAGCCTTTTGTATTTAAATATTCATAAATCGCTTGGTTTTGAGATGCAGCGCCAGCTCTGGCTACTGCTAAAGAAACCCCTAGCATGGCATTTGCACCAAAATTAGCTTTGTTTTCTGTTCCATCTGCTTGTATCATTAAATTATCGATCGTTTCTTGATCTAAAACTGATTTTCCTTCAAGAAGTTTATTAATTTCATTGTTGACATTTGAGACAGCTTTTAAAACACCTTTGCCAAAATATCTTTTTTTATCATTGTCTCTTAGCTCTAATGCTTCATTTGCACCTGTTGAAGCGCCTGAAGGGACTTTTGCTTTAGTAATTATTCCATCTGTAGTTTTTAAAATAACTTCAATAGTTGGATTCCCACGGGAATCTAAAATTTCTAGGGCTTCAATTTTTTTTATTTTACTCATTTAAAAAAATTCCTTTTTTTTTCTAGTATTTCTTTTATTAAACAACGATAGGCTTCAAAACGCAAGAAAGAGATTTTATTTTTGTTAGCAGCTTCTTTTACTTTGCAAGAGGGTTCATCTATATGTTTGCAGTCTTCAAATTTGCAGTTTTTTGCAAAACTTTCAAATTCAAAAAAATGATTTTTTAAATCTTCAATCTCTAAATCCCAAATACCAAAACCTTTTATTCCAGGAGTATCTACGCAAAAACCTCCTGTTTTTAATTCTATTAACTGAGATTTTGTTGTGACATGCGCCCCTTTATATGTTTTTTTTATTAGCTTTCCTGTTTTGAATTTAGTATGTAAAACAGAGTTGATTAGTGTTGTTTTGCCTGTACCTGATTGCCCGGAAAATACCGATGTTTTTCCTTTCATTACATTTAATAAAGTATCTAGACCAATTTTTTTTGTGCAACTAATAGATAGAATTAAATATCCAAGCTCTTCATATGTCTTTAAAAAATTATTATATTTTTCTTCTTCTTTTTTGTTTTGTTTTAGAAGATCTATTTTGTTGATTATAATAACAGGCTTCATTTTGCCTTTGATGCAAGCTATTAAATATCTATCTATTAAAAATGGTTTTAAATTAGGCTTTACAACAGATGTTGTAATTAGAACTTGATCGATATTTACAGCGATTATACTTTGTTTTTTTGTTTTTTCTTCTAGCCGTGACAATATAGAATATCTTTTATCAATACTTTCAATAGACGCTTCTTTTTCATTTTTAAATGAGATGTTTACAATATCTCCAACAGCTAAAATATTTTTGTTTTTTGTTTTTTCTTTTTTTAAAATACCTCGGAGTGTTGCTTTATATTCTTTTTTATTAAAACTAACTAAACTCTCTTCTCCTAAAATTGATAAAACTAGAGCTTTATCTAAATGGTTTTTTTCCTTTTTCTTTGCAGGAGATAATTTTTTTTGTTTTTGGAGATCTGTTTTTTTGTATTTAGATCGATCTTTAGAGGTTTTTAGTTTTCTCTCTTTTCTCGATTTTTTTTTGTCTTTTAAAAAATGCTCTTCTTCTTCTAAATATTTATCAAATTTATCAGTCATATCTAATTATTTTTTTCTCATTTCATACATTGCAATGCTACCTGCTATTGCAGCATTTAAAGAATCAATATCTTTTTTTATGTCAATTGTAAAGCTAAAAGCTATTTCTTTTGCCCAAGTAGATGGCCCTTTTGCTTCGTTAGAGACTATTAAAGCGAGGGGTTTTTCAAAATGCATTTCATTTATACTTTTTCCTTTTATGTCAGCTAGGTATGGTTTTAATTTATTTTTTTTAATAAAATTTAAAATTTCATTCTCTGTATAAACTTTTATAGGAATAAAAAAAGTTGCTCCTTTAGCAGCTCTTAGAGCTTTTTCTGAATAAGGATCTGTTGAGTGATTTGATATGATTATCAAATCAAATCTCAATGCATTTGCACTCCTTATCAATGTTCCCAAATTACCTGGATCTGAAATGTTATCTAAAATTAAAACATAGTTTTTGTCTTTTATTTTTTCATCTCCAATCTCGATTATAGCGGCTACATCTTCAGGGGATTTTACATTTGTGATTTTTTTCATTACCTCTTTGGTAACTTTTAAAATTTTTTTAGCTTTAGGTCTTTTTCCAATTCTTTTTTTAGTAGTAATAAAAGTGTGAATGGGCCGAGTTTTTTGAGCGTCTTGAAGGGCTTTTTTTCCAACAATTAAAACTTTACCTTCTTTTGCTCTAGTATTTTTATCTTTTCTTATTTTTACTATTTGTTTTATATGTGGATTTGAAGAGCTGGTAATTTTTTTAGACATAACTAACCTTTAAAATTATGAATTTAGCACAATCTAAAACAAAAAACATTAAAAGTTTTTTAGCTACAAGAGTTTTTTTTATTATTTTAATTTTAGTCATACTACCTCTAATCATATATTTAGCCATCTTATATAGAGCGGAATATAAAGAGCAAAAGCAAGATCTTTTGATCTCTATGAATATTTTAAAAGATCAAATATCTAAAAATATTGAAGATAATTTAAAATTTAAAAATGAGATCTTAGATTTTGCTATAAATGAGATAAATAGAAATGGACAAAATGTTAATAAGTGTTTTTCAAAAATAACAACTGAGTTCAACCTTCAAGATCTTTATTATTTAGACTTTTCTCAAAATTATCTATTTTTGATGAACTCTACTAAACAAAATTTGATTGGAAAAAATTTAAATAGTCTAAAAAATATTTTAAATCAAAAAAACTTTCTTTTTTCAACGGAATTACTTTCCTGCAAAGACTGTATCTATTTTAGTAAAACTTTTTATAAAAATAATTATCCAAAAGGCGCTTTTGTCTTATCTTTTTTTAAATCTGAGCTTTTATCAGATCTTCCAAAAGATAAATTTTTTAAAAATATAGATCTGAAAATTTTAGATAGCAATAAAAACATCGTTTTATCTAATGAAATTTTCCAATCAAATGGATCTACGAATGCTCAAAATCAAAAAGTAAAGATGGATCAGCTGCAGGTTCAAAAAGATCTAAAAAATTTAAATCTTAAACTAATTTTAAGCTTAGATCAAAAATACTTAAAAATTTTTCATCAGCAAAATTTTGTTTTTAAACATACGTTTATTTTGAGTATTGTTTTTGTGATTTTACTCATTTTAACTTGGATTGTCATCTCCTTTATCTCAAAACCAGTAAAAACACTTCTTTTAACAATGAAAGAGATTAAAGAAGGAAATGTCAATAAACGCTATAAGAAACAAAAGCTTGGGTTTGAGATAAATTACATTGGTAGCTTTTTTAATAATACTATGGATTCTTTAATCGCTAAACAAAAAGAGATTGAAAGAGAAAAAATAGAAAAACAAAGATATATTCAGGAGCTTGAGATCGCAGAAGATATTCAAATAAGTTTACTTCCCCAAAAACCTCTAGATATAAAAGATGTCGATATCTCTTTTGGAAATCTTTTCGCAAAAGAAGTAGGAGGAGATTTTTATGACTTTTTTTTAAAAGATGGAAAAATATTTTTTGTAATAGCAGATATTGCAACTAAAGGAATTTTAGCTTGTCTATATGCTCTAAATTTAAGAAGCACGATTAGATCTTATGCATCAACTTTTGATAATTTAGATGAAATTATTTTAAAGACAAATAATCTGTTTTTTAAAGACGCCAAAGAAAAAAGTATGTTCGCAACTGCCTTTTTTGGGATATATGATATCAAATCTAAAAACTTGAAATATTCAAATCAAGGTCATATGAGCGCAATCTTAAGAAAAGAAGACTCTACCATAACAGAGCTAACAACTAAAGGTATAGCTTTAGGTGTTGAAGAGATGGAAAAAGTCTATATCAATGAAATTACTCTGCAAAAAAATGATCTTTTATTTTTATATACTGATGGAATAACAGAAGCTATCGATAAAAATAATAAATTTTTTGGTAAAGAAAATTTAGTTAATCTTATTAAAGATACAAAAGATTTAAATGCTAGTGAGATCATCGAAAGATTATTTAAAAAATTAGAAGATTATTCAAGGGATGCTGAGCAGTTCGATGATATGACAGCTCTGCTTTTTAAAATTATTTAATAATTTATTTAATCTTTTTTAATCCCGCCATTGTTAGACGATCTAAGTGAGCTGTTAAATAAAGTGGAATTGAAAGAATATGATCATACAAGGATAATACGTTTTCTGAAATCCTCACTCCTATAGGAAAATTTTTTAATTTTAAAAAACTATGAAGAGATCTAAGTTTTCCAGTTGCTCCTGCTTTTACTTCAATTGCTATAATTTTTGAATCTATTGTTTTTACAAAATCTACTTCAGCATTAGCTGATTTTTTATTCTCCCAAAAAAGTAGCGCTCGATTTTGATCTGGAGAATCGTTTGCTAATATTTCTTGACCTACAAATTGTTCAGCTAACGCCCCAGCATTTATTTGCAAAATATCTTTTTCAAAAAAATCTTGAGCATCAACCTGAGAAGCCGTTTGTAAAAGACCGATATCTAAAAACATAAGTTTAAATCGATGATCTTGAATATGAGCATGCAAAGGCAATCCACTTGCTGTTGTTGCAAAAACTGGCAGGATAAGTCCAGCCGATGTAAGTAAATGAATAGCTGGTTTTAAATCTCTGGATCTAGTTTCTTTATCAATATTTGTATATTTTAAAATTTGTCCAACTAATGAAGGAACTTTTAAAAAAATCATTTGAAGATATTTATGTTCAACATGTTTTGAATATTTTCCAAGATCACTTTCATATGCCTGAAGAATTCTTCTATGAACTTTTTGACATTCTAAAAAAGAATTAGTAGATTTATATGTACTTATTGCATCAGGCATTCCTCCAATAAAAAAATATTTTCTAATCCATTTTAATAACTCTAAATGTTCAATATCACTAAAAGTGTTTTTTAAAGTTATCGACTGTAATCTTTCAAGGGCTATAGGAGAAAATTCTTCTAAAAATTCTTCAAAAGAAAAAGGTCTAAGATATAAAAATTCAACTCTACCAACAGGAAAAGAATATTTGTCATTATTTAATAAAAATTCCATTAAAGATCCTGCTGCTATAACATGTAGATCTTTCATTAATTCTTTAAAATATCTCAAACTAATTAAAGCATCAGGACATTCTTGGATTTCATCTAAAAATAAAAGAGTTTTACCTGGAATGATTTTTGTTCCTAAAAAAAGTTCGAGTTTTTTTATGATTTCTTCAGGATCCCTATTTATAAAACAGCGGCTTAAATCGGGCCTTTTTTCAAAATCTACTTTAATAATATTTTCAAAATGAGTCTTTCCAAAATGTTCAATAAGATAACTTTTGCCCACTTGGCGAGCGCCTCTAAGCAAAAGAGGCAAGTGTTCAGCTTTATTTTTCCACTTAATTAGCTCTTCTTCTAATTTTCTTTTCATTTTTGACCTCTATTTATACCTAATTATGACATGTTTTGGTTATTATTGGTACCAATTTTAGCCAAGTTTTGGTTATTTTTGCTATCAATTATAGCCAATTTTTGGCTAAAGTTATATCCAAATTTTGCAAGCAGCTTGCTTTAAGGTGTTTGCGGTTTGTTAAAAATATTTTTAATTTTTAATTAAAAATTCGTAAACCACTGGTTTTACCAGTGGACTCCTTATGGCTTGGCCTTTAGATAAAGTAAAAAAACTAAAATAAAAAAAGACGACGTTTTTTATACTTTTTAGGTGACTTAGCAAATCAACCTAAAGGAGTAATAATATGACGTCGTCATACAATAGTTTAGCCCATTCTAAATGGGATTGCAAATATCATGTAATATTTATACCAAAATGTAGAAAATAGAAACTATACAGGAGTATAAGAAAATTTTTAGGTCCTGTATTTAGAGAGTTGAGTAGACAAAAAGAATGTGCAGTCATAGAAGGTAAGATGATGCCAGACCATGTGCATATGCTGATACAAATTCCGCCAAAATATGCAGTATCTTCAGTAATAGGATATATAAAAGGGAAAAGCGCCATTTGCTGTCGCTAGGCAATTTTATGGTAAAAAGAGAAATTTTACTGGAGCACAATTATGGGCTCGCGGTTATGCAATATCAACAGTTGGATTTGAAATTGATAAAATACGCGAATATATAAAAAATCAAGAGCGTTTAGATAATCAATATGAAGAAGAGGAGCTCTCTTAAAGAATTATTAAAAAACAAAATATTTGTTAAGTCACCTTTATTGAAATCTAGATGAATTGGTTGGATTTTAGCGGAATAAAGTATTGAAAGTTACTTGGCAGCCCTTGGGGCTGCTCATATTTATCAAGCCCCTCGCTTTGCGAGGGTGTTATAGTGGTTTAAATTTACATTGATAATATTGCTCCATCGAATGCATCAGTAAACTTTTTAACTTTTGGTAGCAATTCTTTAATTTTATTTTTCATATTAGCCCAAAACTTTTCTATAG
>JAAKFE010000048.1 GCA_011065175.1 Candidatus Anoxychlamydiales bacterium | reverse complement strand
CCTTACAATCTGATTCATAATTTTCATAGCTTCATCCATAGTTTTTTTAAGCTGCTCTTTTTTATGATATTCAGTTGTTTTATTATACTGATCTAAAGCCTGATGAAACAAGTTAGAACTTTTTATAAAATCGGTTCTATAAGCTTGATATTTATCAGGAGAGATCCCTCCACTACTTTCAATTTCAGCCATACTACCCTCTTTGTTTACCTATGTTTTTTTTATACAATAAATTGATAAAAATGCAATATTATATAGAAAAATATCATGGATTTCATGAAAAGTTTAAAATTTTTAGCTCTTTTTTTTATTATTTCGACAAATGCTTTTGGAATAACTTATCAAATAGGCGAAACAAATAATTCTCCTTCTTCAAAAAATGGCCCTTCTAATACAAACTCATCTAACGATCAACAAGAACCAGTGCCTTCCTTAGAAGTTGTCCAAGAAGAGCTAACACAAGCTGAAAAAGATTTTGAAATTGCAAAAAAGATGTTTAACCCTTGGTATGGAGGACCATTGATTACAGGATCTGGAGCAACACTTCCACAGGGTTTAGTAAATGTTCAGCCGTATTTTTACTATACTGTTAACTATGCAGCATTTGATGAAAACAGAAAATCTCGTTCTATAAAAAATATTAATGTAACAAATCCCAAACTTGCTTTAGCAGTTGGAATAACTGATAGAATAGACATTGGCATTTTAATCGATTGGATCCATCAAAAGCAATCATTGGAATCATCACATCATTTCGGTGACATTAAGCTAGCAATAGATATAGGACTTGTAAAAGAAACGCCTTTTATTCCTGGTGTAAAATTTACATTAGCAGAATCTTTTCCAACGGGAAATTATCAAAAATTTGATCCAACTAAAGCAGTTGTTGAATCAACAGGAACTGGCTCTTATGCAACTACTTTAGCATTAACTACATCAAAAGTTGTTTGGTGGTCTCTATTGCATCCAATGGTATTTAGATTTTCATTTAATTACATAATTCCTACTAAAGTTAGTGTTTCTGGATTTAATAGTTATGGTGGTGGTTTTGGAACTAATGGAAAAGTTACTCCAGGAAATGCATTTTTTTTAAGTTTTGGATATGAATTTAGTGTTTATCAAAAGCTAGTTCTAGCACTTGATGTTGCATATGAATATGCAAATAGATCTACTTTTAAAGGTATAAACGGCACGATTTTAGGTTTCCCAGCCCCAGTAGGCACAAGATCTAAAGATGTACTTAGTTTAGCACCAGCGATTGAGTATAATTTTTCTCAAAATCTATCTTTAATTGGAGGGGCTTGGTTCTCTATATGGGGTAGAAATGCGCCGGATTTTGCATCTGGAATTATTACTTTAACCTATACTTTTTGATTAAAATACTTTTAATATTAGATCATTTTCTAAAAAATTACTCAAAAAAAGCTATTTTTAATGATTTACGCAACCTCTTAATAATTAGCGATTAACAGAGATTCGGCTCGACTTTTTTGCAGACTATTGCAAAAAAGTCTAGACTATTTTGCAATAGCGTGCATAATAGTCAACATGGAAAGGCATCAAAAAAAAGCTATTTTAAAAGATCTGCAAAAAAAAATGGTTCTACTCTCTGGCCCTCGTCAGGCTGGTAAAACCACATTGGCTAAAATGATTGCAGATGAGCATAAATCATCAGTTTATCTAACTTATGATCGTTTAGAAGATAGAAAAATTATTTTAGACGAAGGATGGTTAGAATCTACTGAACTAATAATTTTAGATGAAATTCATAAAATGCCTAAATGGAAAAATTATCTAAAAGGGGTATTTGATACTAAACCTTCTTTTCAAAAAATATTAGTCACAGGTAGCGCAAGACTTGAAGTTTTTAATCGAGTTGGGGATTCCTTAGCAGGAAGATATTTTCTACATCGTCTACTTCCTTTATCACCTGCTGAATGCGAAAAAGTGAAGGAAAAATATACGATTGACAAATTTTTGCAAAGAGGTGGATTTCCTGAACCTTTTTTAGCTGAAAGTCTTATCTATGCTAATCGTTGGAGATTGCAATATGTTGATAGTTTATTAAGAGTTGATGTTTTAGATTTTGAAAACATTCATAATTTAAACGCTATAAAACTGCTTTTCGAAATGCTAAAAGAAAAAGTAGGTTCTCCTATATCTTATTCATCTATTGCCGGGGATTTAGCAATATCTCCTCATACTGTAAAAAAATACATTCAAATTTTAGAAGCTCTTTATATAGTTTTTCGGGTTACTCCTTTTTCAAAAAATATTGCTAGAAGCTTACTTAAAGAACCAAAAATTTATTTTTTTGACAATGGTCTTGTTAAGGGCAATGTTGGGATTAAATTTGAAAATTTAGTTGCTTCCTGTCTTTTAAAACATGTCCTTTCTAAAATAGATTATAAAGCTGAAAATTATTCTCTTAACTATTTGCATACAAAAGAGCACCATGAAGTAGATTTTGCACTTGTCAAAGATGCTAAAATTGAAAAAATTATAGAAGTAAAAAATAGAAATAATACAGTTAGTAAAAGCCTTTATTATTTTAAAGAAAAATATAACTTAAAAGCTTTTCAAGTTGTAAAAGAATTAAAAAGAGAAAAAATGCAAAATGGCATCAAAATTATGAAAGGAATTAATTTTTTAAAAGATCTAGAATAATAATATTTAGCAATTCATCTTTTTTAAAGCAAAAACAGAAGATTTACTAACAATATTTTTAAAATAATCAATAGTTTTTAAAAGACCCTCTTCTAAATCTATTTTTGGTTGCCAATTAAGCAGTTTATTTGCTTTAGATATATCTGGTTTTCTTTGTTTAGGATCATCAGATGGTAGATCTTTATAAACAATTTTAGAGTTAGAATTCGTATATTTAATAATAAGTTTTGCTAAATCTAAAATGGTAAATTCTAGAGGATTTCCTAAATTAATAGGTCCGATGATTTTCTCATCTGAATGCATAAGGCATAAAAACCCCTCTATTAAATCATCGACATAGCAAAAAGATCTAGTTTGCGAACCATCTCCATAAACTGTTATATCGTCCCCTTTTAGGGCTTGCACTATAAAATTAGAAACAACTCTACCATCATTTGGATGCATATTTGGACCATAGGTATTAAAAATTCTAGCAATTTTTATTGGTATTTTGTATTGGCGATGATAATCAACAAATAAAGTCTCAGCGCATCTTTTAGATTCATCATAGCAAGATCTAATGCCTATAGGATTGACATTACCAAAATAACTCTCCTTTTGAGGATGCTCGGCTGGATCGCCATAAACTTCACTAGTAGAAGCTTGAAAAACTTTAGCTTTTACTCTTTTAGCGAGACCTAAAATATTTATAGCGCCATGAATAGATGTTTTAATTGTTTGCACAGGATCGTTTTGATAATGAACAGGAGAAGCTGGGCAGGCTAAATTGTAGATTTCATCAACTTCTAAATATAGAGGAAAGCAGATGTTGTGTCTGATTAGCTCAAAATATGGATTTTTCAAAAGATGCAAGATATTTCTTTTGGTACCTGTATAGAAATTATCTACGCAAATAACTTCATAATCTTTTTTGAGTAATTTTTCACAAAGGTGCGATCCTAAAAAACCGCTTCCACCAGTAACTAAGGCTTTTTTTTTCATAACTTTTTAATATGTTCCAAAACAAATTTTTATTTTTTCTTTGTCCCAAGACAAAAATGGTTTTAAATCATCTAGGGATTCTTCTTTAAAACTTAAAATTATTTTATCTGAAAAATCCAGATAAATTCTAGCTTCAGCAGAATTTAATTTTGCGTTGCTATAAATCAATACTAAATCATACTTATTTTTTATATTATCAATCATTTGAATAAAATCTAAAGATTTTAAAAGTTCAAAAGCAAAATATTTTTGATTTCCAGAGGCGATATAGTCATAAGCCTGCATTTTTTGAATAGGCAATTTTTTGATATTTTTTTCTAAATATGGAAAAAGCCCATTTTTTTCTTCGATTTCGGATTTAGTTTCTATAACTAAAACCTTTTTTTTGCTTATCGCTAAAAGAGAAGCTAAATAATGTATATAATTCGGTCCTTTTGAAGAGAGAGCTGTTATAACTTTTTGTTTTTTCTCCTTGATAGAAGATACAATCTTTCGTAAAGACTCTAAATCTTTTTTCTTTAGCTCGTCAACATCTATTCCATTACATTTAAAAGAAATTTTCCCAAAGAAATCAAAATTAAGTGATTTTATAACCTCTTTAGAGATAGCAAAACCTTTAATCGCTTTTATGTATAAGCTAATGATAAACGTGATGAAAAAACCTAAAATAGCTAAGATAAAAGAGTTTCTAAAAACATTAATCTTAATATTTTCATTTGGAATAGAGGCTAAATCAATAATTTTTGAATTTATACTTTGTAAGTTAAAATCCAGATTCTTTGACTCAATTAATTTACTAAGTGAATTTACCATATTTTTTGTCATTTCAGATTTTAAATTAATTTTCTTTTCAATAGCTATTTTCTCTACAATATTTTTCATATCTATTTTTAAGTCGTTTAATTTTTTCTCTAAAAACAGTTTTTCATCTGATATTTTTTGTGTTTTTTCATTTATATAGTCTTTTGCTTTAGAAGATAAAAACAAAATTTCTTGATTTAAGAGTTTTAATTTAATTTTTTTTGAGAGATTTAACTTTTGATCCAAAGTTCTTAAACTCAGGTTCTTTAAGTTTAGATTATTTTCAAGGTAAGATCTTATTATTTTTTTCTCTAAAAAGTATTCTTCTTTTAAACCTTCAATCTCTTTAATTGTATAATTTTTAGAGTCTTCTAATTTTTTTGCTATCTCATTGATATTTTTGGTTAAATGATCAGGAAGAAAATTAGCTACACTCGATTGAAAAGAATCTTTATCAATGTTTTTTAAGATCTGATTTATTTGAGATATTTCTGAGATAGCATTTTCTTTTTTATTACTAAGTTCTTTTATTTGCATTTTTGCATCACTAATATCTAGTAAATTTAAAATATTATTATCAAAATATCTTTGTTTAATTCTTTCGATATCAAAAAAATCATCTTCATTATTTATAGAGCTTTCAAACTTTATATTTTTGATATTTGAAAAATTTAAATTATTTTCATTTTGAAATTTTCTATTTTTTTCTACTTCATCAATTAGTTGATCTATTGAGTTTTTAAGAAAGAGAGTTTTTTCAATATCTATCTCTTTTTTTTCTGTTTTTCTAAGGTCAAAATCATCTTTTTTTATCGATATTAAAAGTTCTTTTTTCTTATTTTTTAATCTTTTTATCTCATCTGTAAGTTTTATAAAATTTTCATCTAAATAGTTTGTTGTTTCAACTTTTGCAAGATCAAAACTTTTTAAATATTTAAGCTCTTGTATATTTTCATTTAAGCTTGTTAGGTAAGTTTCTCTTTTTCTTAAAAGCGTTGATATTTCAGCATCTAAATTAACAAATCCACTATCTTTTACATTTGTTTTTAGATATTTTTCTAATATTTCATAAAAAGCGAATAGATCTTTCTCTAAGTTATTTTTTCTTTTCTCTAAATATTTAAGTTGATTTTCTACTAAATCTTTTTGTTCCTCTTTTAAATGCTCTAGATAAAGATTTAACATTGCATTTAAGCTTTTAGCTACTAAATTAAGATTTGGATTTTGCATTTTTATGCTTAAATAATTAGGGGTTATTTTATCTTTTATAATTTTAATATCTTTTAAAATCTTTTGAGCTACAGTATCTATTGGATCTACCCTAATTTTTAGAGTTTTATTAAAAAATATTTTTGGGATTTTTTTTATTTTAAAAGATATCTCTTTTAACTTAACTTCCTCAAGATTTTTGGATGTAGACAAAATATTTTTGTTTAAATCTAAAACCTCAAAAAAAGATTCATCTAAAATTCTTAGATAATAAAACCTTGGTTTTATTTTTTTATAATCTACACTCTCATATTCAATATCATAAGAATCTTCAACTTTGTTTCTGCATTCAAATTGCAAATTTTTTAAAGCAATTTTACATTTTCTTTGAAAAACATTTCCTTTTGGTTCTAGAGATATTTGAAGAGCTAATTTTTTTACTAATTTCTTAGCTAAAGACTTTGATTTGAAAAAAGATGAAGCATCTGAAGAAACTCTATTATTATCAGATAAAACTATATCTTTTAAACTGCCAATTGTTTTGGGACTAGAATTTTCAATATATTCAAAAAAAGTTGCCTGGGCTGTGTATTTTGATTCAATTCCTACTAAAATAAAAAAAGCTATAAAAAAGAATCCAATAAAAGCTAAAAGAAATAAAACTTTATTTTTTAAAAAAAATCTTTTTATATCTGAAAGGCAAAAAAAACTAAAATCAGGGTCCATTTATTATTATCCCCATATTTTTAAAACCCCTGTATGCTGAATCAAAAATAGAAATACTAGGTAAGATTTGATTTACAAATTTATTCCAATCGCTGATGATCGTTGAACCGACTAAAACTATATCTCCTTCTATTAAATTTAGTGACGCACTTGGAAGCTCAATTATATGTTTGAAGTTGAGTAGATAAATTTTTGGATCTTGAACATTTGCTCTAAATATTTGAATAAAAGATTTATCAGCTGTTAAAGATACGCCTCCTGCTTCAGCGATTGCATCTTTTAAAGATATTTTGCCATCTAAAATATTAACAGCTCCTTGTTTATGCACTTCTCCTAGCACATATATCTTTGAACTAGTGCCCTCAGCTATATATATTTTATCATTATTTTCCATATATATATTTTGGCTCATGTCTCCCTCTTTCATCAGCTTATAAAGATCAACAGGTAAAAAGGAGTTGTCTCTTAAAACATAACTTTTGAAAAGGTTTGCGCTAGCGGGAAGAGATGCTTTTATCAGAACATCAAAAAGTCTCATTTTTGCATCAATAGGCACTAAAGCATTTACTAAGCCTGCAACTTCAACTTTATTTGCTTTTTTTTCTTTAAAAGAGACAAAGACTTCAATATCTTCAATTTCATCTAAGTATCTTTTTTGGATTTTTTCTTTGGCTTCTTTTATTGATAGGTTTTCAACTTTTAGATAGCCTAATTTAGGTAAAAAAATCTTTTTTTCTCTAACTAAAAATCCATTTTGGGAAGATATTGTTTTTACTAAATTTATTAGATCATCTCTTTTGGGGTGATATATCTCGATATTTAAAATATCATCTTCTTTAATTTTTTCTTTTTTCTCTATTAATAGCCTATCATCTAGTTTTTCAACTTTCTTCCCTTGCATTTTTAAGATTTCTACTTTTCCATCATTGATTCGGTTAGATGCTAATACAAAATCTTCAATACCCTCCATCTGAGAAGAATTTCTATAAGTACAAGAAGTAAAAAAGAAACAAATTAAAAAAATATTTTTAAAATTTTTAAAAAACATGTAAATTAATTTCATAATATTTTAAAGTAAGCTACTAAATATACACATTTAATAAAAAAAAATGAAACAAAAATGAAAAACGTCTTTGTTACAGGAGCTGCTGGCTTCATTGGCTTTCATCTGTGTCGCTCTTTAAAAAAAAGAGGTGATTTTGTAATAGGCATGGATAATTTCAATTCATACTATGATGTAAACTTAAAAAATTTAAGAAAAAAAATCTTAATGGAAGATGGAATTGAAGTTATAAAAGCTGATATAACCGATAAAGAAATTTTAGAAAAAATAATTAAAAATAATAAAATAACGCATGTTGTTCATTTAGCTGCACAAGCAGGTGTTAGATTTTGTTTTGATAATCCAGAGGCTTATGTTAATTCTAATTTAGTAGGTTTTGTAAATCTTTTAGAGGTTTTGAAAAATTTTAAAGATATAAAACTGATTTTTGCATCTTCATCTTCTGTTTATGGATTAAATGCTAAAACTCCATTTAGTCCCGAAGATAAAACTGACTCTCCCGCAAATTTATATGGTGCTACAAAAAAAGCTAATGAAGCTTTAGCTTTTTCTTATCATCATATCTATAAAATACCGATGATTGGCCTTAGATATTTTACTGTTTACGGTCCTTATGGTAGACCTGATATGGCATATTTTAAATTCACAAAAAACATAATAGAGAAAAAAGAGATCGAAATATACAACCAAGGAGAGATGCAAAGAGATTTCACTTATATAGACGATATCGTTGCAGGGACAATAGCGGCTATTGATAAAGCTAAAACTTTTGAAATCTTTAATTTAGGCAATAACTCTCCGATTAGCTTGATGGATTTTATTTCTATCATCGAAAAAAAAATAGGCAAAAAAGCTATTAAAAGTTTCAAACCTTTTCAAAAAGGTGAGATGTTATCTACCTATGCAGATATTCAAACATCTATTGAAAAACTAAATTTCAATCCCAAAACTAACATTGAAGATGGCATGGGGAAGTTTGTTGATTGGTATACAAAAACTTACTGCATCTAAATAAATTCGTCGAAAATTACAAAATAACACAGCTATCTAATTTTTGAAATTTTTCATTTACTCTTCGAGTACGAGGATGAATATCTCCATAAACTTTTTTGCACATTGATCTCAATTCTTCAAACCTAGCTTTTGCTTCTTTTTTTTGTCTCAAATCAACTAAAACTTCAACTAAATGCTCAAGCACTTCTATTATCCGAGGATTATCATAACCAAGTGATACTTTATATGTTGCAAAAGATTTTTCAAGCATTATTTTAGCAGCTTGTTTTTTTCCAGAAAGATACAAAAGTCTAGCTAATCCATGACGCATTTCAGCTTCCATAAATTTTTTATCTTCATATTCTTCTTCTTGTAACATCTCTAATGCTTCTTTGTATATTTCTAAAGCTTTATTATTCAGATCAAGAGAAGTAGACATTTTTGCTAAATCAATCAAATAGCTAATCATCTTTTGAGTCTTTTTATCACTAAAGATCTCTTTAGCTCTTTGAAAAGAGTATTTAATAATAGCTTTAGCTTCTTCTTGAAGTAGACGTTTAAATTCTATATCATCAGTCGAATGATATAAATCGACAAATTTTTGAAGGATTAACTCAAGGCCCTTTCCATCATATTTTTTTTGTAATATCTCAGTTATCTCTTTGTATATTTTTACGGCTTCTTTCTTTAAACCAAGATAACCAAAAAAATTGGCAATCTTCTTCAAATTATCAACCAGCATTAAAGGATTTTTATCTCCATAAATATCTCGAGATTTTTGAAGTGCTATCTCAATCTTTTTCTCAATTTCATCATCATTCGATATACGAAGTATTTCTATTTCCCAAAGCAACAAATCAACCTTAGAAGCTTCTATTAACTCGATAAAATCGTTATGAGATATTTCAATCTGCTTTTTGAGTTTTTCAAGATCTAATTTAAAAAGATTTAATTCTTCTCTAGAGACCGAGGATTCATTAAATTTTTTTTCTCGTTTTTGACAAAAGATTAAACTTTCTAAAAGACCTTCATTTCCAAAACCCTTAATATATTTCTCGAGTGCATCATTGAAGGCTTGTAAGGACTCTTTCAAAACAGTTATATCTTGTGTATTATTGGAGGCAATTTCAATCAAATTTAATAATTCTGTCATTAAACTTTGATAAAGACTTAAATGTTCTTTATTCGATATTTCTAGAACTTTTACACAGTTTTCAAGAGACTGTTTCATATTAATACTAAAAGAAGACAAATCGCCTGTTGAAAATTGTTCAAAAGCCTCTTCTTGCAGCTCATGCATTTTTTTCAAATGCAAAAAAACTTCTGAATCGTTATCTCTCCTTTGATACTGTTCAAATTGCTTTCTCAAAGTTTCTTTCAATAAAAAAAATTTTTGATTGACGTTTGGTAAAACTGTTGTCAAATGTATCTGTATCTCATTTAGAGATGGATCATAGCCAAAATGGTTTTTAGCTATTTCGAGTAATTCAAAAGCTTCTTTAGATAGTCCCATTTTTCCAACTAATTCAATGACCAATCCTATTGAATCAAAATCTTTGTCTATAACAGCATCGTTAAATTGAGAAAGAAGCGCTAAAGGAACATTTTTCAGAGGAAATTCATCCTGTTGTTGCATAGGAGGAATCAGAGCAGAGATGGGGCCTCTTAATACAACACTCAAGAAAGAATCTAAAGAATATGCAAAAACTGGATTATTATTACTCAGGGTTCTTTTCGGTGATGTAAAACGTTTTTTATCAATATATAACCCAATTTCTCTTAACTTCTTAATCGCCCATGTTATACAATTATCAGGAACAACTTTTTGTAACCATTGACCTTTAACATGTTCAAAAACTAATTCAGTTTGTTGTGGCGAATATCTTTCAATAGCTTCTTCAATTTCAAAAACCTGAAGATCATCATCTTCATAACATGAGTTTTCTTTATCAAGAGCTTTCCATGATTTGGTTTCTGGAAATGACATTGTTTGAACACAATCTGATTTATAACGCACTATAAAAACTATAAAACGTTTTTTTTGATGCATTATTTTTTTCTTATTTTTGAAATGCTCAAAAACAGCTTGTTTAACTGCATCATATGATTCGAATGTTTTTTTTGTTACAAATGGCCTTAATAAGCCTTCTTTAGCAGCGCCACTTCCAAATATATCAAAATAAACTTGTGGATTTCCGTTATTTTGTTGTTTCAATTCCCAATTTGCTAAATCTATCATTTTTTGTGCCAAAGATCTTTTCACTAACCATGACTTCATAAAACTCGAAGGATCTTCATCAGTTAAATTCCCTACCATTACTTTTGCAATAGAAATTCCAGTTTGTTTATCATCTGGGCCAGATCCAATGTGAAGCTTTTTCATGAAATATTTACCATCTTTAATTCCTTCTATTATTATAGAACCATGTTTATCAATGAACTTGATTGTCCGATGAGAGGATCCACTTGCCATTAGTGTAACTAGCCAAAAATCAGAGTCTATAAAATATCTACCACTCGAATCTTCTAATTCAAATTTACTAGGAGCTATTACTTTTTTAATAAAAATTGCTGTGATACGGTTTTCGTCTTCTTCATCTCTTTCAATCTTTTCTACAACACAATCCCTAAAATATGAAGTTTTATGCTTTTTTGCTCCTTTGTTAAAATTAAAATATGAAAGAGGAATATATTTTTTTTTATACCCAGGTTCGCACATTGGTGCATAGCCACCTAATGTTAACTCATTATAACGAGCATAAAAGTCATCGTTAAAAATATATGTTTTATCAAAAGAAACAAGATAAGAAACATTCAAAGTTCTATCAAAAATCTCCCATATCAAAATATTTTCTTTTGAAAATAAAGTAATTTTGAAAACTCTTTTTGAATCACTCAATTCGCAAACAGGCCTGTAGGTACGATATTCACAATTATCCTCTTCATTAATAACAGGTAAACAACGCCTCACCAAATATGCTATATATTGATCAATATTTTCAAAAACATTAGCTCTAACCAAATCAGTGAGTCTAGTAGTCGTTCTTTCTTTTGTCCTATAATCAAATGATTCAGTTTCTAGAAGAGAATCTTCTCTATAAGAAATAAGGCTGATTTCTTTTCCATCAACAAACCACCTCTTTACTATTTCTTTTGTAGAGACATTCGCTTGCCCTTGATTAGCTTCAATAAGGCCTTGTATACCTGCTGCTGACATATTATTGTATTAACACCAATTGTCAATAGAACGATTGGCTACATCAGCTGTTTTTCGTACTGAAGCATCAGTTCTCCGATGAATGCTCTCTGCCTCTTCTTTTACTACTTCTACAGAACTATCAACAAATGGTTCTGCTCCTGGCGCATATGCACGCGTGGCCGCTCTTGCAGCTAAGCCTCCTACCGATATAGCGCCATCTGTACTAGCTCTCGCTCCTTCTTGAACAGAAGGCACAGCCTTTTCAACTGCTGCTTTCATCTTCTCTCTTCTAGATTGCTCTTCTTCTTTTTTTGCTTCTTCTACCATAGCTGGATCAATCTCTACTCTACCTTCTCTAACGCTTGCTGCTGCTGCCATTTTAAACCTCCATATGTTTTGATTTTAAAATAAAAACCGCTAATATTAGCTCACTTATTTTTTTATTGTAAAATTAAACATTTTTTTAATTTATTTTTTGATATTTTCAACTCTCAGGATCAGATGTTTCTTCTTCTTAAAGCTCTTCTTCTTCTAATGATTCAATTTGTTTTTCACAAAATTCACTAAAAGTCACTTTTACTTGTAATCCAGGCTTGGATTCTTCTACTTCTTTTATAGCTGGCTGTGCTTCTTCTGTTATTTGATTCTCACTTAAATCTAGTTCTATTAGAGCACAATTCTGTAGTAAGGTTTTTAAAGCCTTTATCCTTTTGGCATTATTACATTCTATTTGATTCGAATGTAAATCAAGGTGTGTTAAAACTCGTTTTATTTGTAATGCTTGCATCATCATTGCCATTCCAAAAAAACCTATTTGATTTGAACTTAGATCAAGATGAGTAAGAGTCTGGTTTGCTTCTAATCCAGATTTTAATGGATTAACCTCAAAAAAGGTTATATTATTTCCAGATAGATTCAGATAAATTAAAGAATTATTACTTTTTAGAGCTTCTCCTAAATGTATTAGATTACCATTAAATAGATCCCCCCCTAATTGATTTTCACTTAA
>JAAKFE010000047.1 GCA_011065175.1 Candidatus Anoxychlamydiales bacterium | reverse complement strand
TATCTTCTAATAGCAGCAGAAACTGGAATAATTGCTTTTTTAATTTTTCTAATGTGTATCTTTTTTACAATTTTTCAGGCATTTAAATACTCTTTGACTCCTATTTCAATTACATCGATTTGTATAATTTTAAGTTTTATGTTGATTGGATTTTTTGATCACTATCCCATTTCTTCAAACTTTGGAAGAGTAATTTTATTTAGTAATTTTGGTTTTTTAAATTATTTAAATTTATTTAAAAAACCTCTTTCATATTCTCAAAGAGCTTTTCTTTATCAATAACAGCTATTTTGGAAGTTTTATCATTTTCACCATAGGATAAATAAATCATATCTTTATTATTTTCTTTTTTAATAACAAAACCTGTTGGAAAATAAACTCTTGTGTTCTTAAAATTTCTTAAAATTATTGGAAATTTCGAGACTTTAGTTACCCTGTATGGAGCTTTTGCTTCAAATGTATATGCTCCCATAACATAAGTTTTGTTTTTTTTGCTTTTCCCAAAAGAGCTATGAAAAAAAGCAAGATATTCATCATCTACTTTTTTAGCAGGAGTGCCTCCTCTTGGCGTTCCCCATTTCCAGAAAAATCTAGAAAAACTCATATTTTCAAAAATTAGATGAGATAGAGAATTTTTCTTTAGATCATCTAGTTGCATAATTTTATGAGGCATTAATTTATATGCTAAAAGAAGTTTTTTTTGATCAATAATTGGAACCCAATTTTTTTCTACGGTTTTTATGTGTTGGTCTAAAATAGTTTTGTAATCGATAATAAAATTTTTCAAATTTATTTTTGCAAGATGCATGGCTCTTGCGAAATGCTCTATAGGGAGCTTGTCATTATATAGCAAAAAATAGTCATTTTTAAATTTAAAAATTCTAGGATCTTGAGCTGAATTTGTTTGAACATCAATTTTTTGGAAATGCCCAATCTCTTCAAAGTTTTGATCTAAAAAACTAACTCCAATATAACTAGAGTTATTTTCATCTATTCTAAATGATAAAATATAATTATCAAAATATTCTTCGATAGATGCATTTAATGGATTTTTAACATTTTTTATTTTTATGTTTTTTATCTCTGTTACAATGCCAATCGTATCTGCTTTTGCTATGTTTTTTAATTTTTTATCAGCTTTGAAAAAAAAGTTAGATATTAAAAAAGTAAAAATACCTAAAGATATGTAGAAAATTATTTTTTTCATAAAAAATCTCATTTTTTTTATTTCTATCTATTGTACTCCAAAAGATTTATTTTTTTAAAAAAGAAAAAATAGTAATTTGAAATTTAAGAAAAATAGTTGAGGAATTTTATGGATTTATATCTAATGCAACATGGCCAAGCTAACTCTAAAGAACTAGATATTGAAGAATCATTATCAGAAAAAGGCAAAGAGATAATAAAAAATTCTGCAATTGCTTTAAAAAAAATACCAATTAGTTTTGATGTAATTATTTGTAGCCCTAAAAAAAGATCAAAACAAACAGCTAAAATTGTAGCTGATGTTTTCAAGTTTCCTAAAGAGAAAATAATAGAGACTGAAAAAATAAAGCCGTTAACTCCTGCTGAAGAGACGTTGGATTTTATATCTGAATATGAAAGAGTATTTATTGCAGGTCACCTTCCTTCCATAAAAGAGATAATCTCTTATCTTTTATATCCAACATCTAGCATAAACTTTGATGTTCAAAATGGAGGATGTACTAAAATAGATATCGAAAGAGATAAAAATATTTTAAAATGGCATTTAACTCCTAATATTTTAAAAAGAATGATTTAATATTTGTGTTAGAGCAAAGCTGTGCGCAAGGGCACATTTTAACTTTGCCGTACTAGATTCCATTTCAACTTTTAAATTACACTAAAAAAATAAGCTTGAAATTACTGTTCAAAATAATTAATCTATTTTTATGTTTTTAATGGAGTAAAAAAATGGCAACAATATCTTTCACAACAATACCTCAAAGCCCTGGACCTTTTTCAGATACATCGTTACCTAAAGGTGAACAAAGACGGTTTTGTGTAATTGAGGGCAAAATCGTTTGCCCAATTGAGAATAATCCTTTGGAAGAAGGAACTGTTGGCATAATAGCTAGGTGTTGCCAATCTGTATTTGGAAATGGATTTTTGCAATATATCAAAGAAAACCAAAACTGTTTTTATTGCAAGCGTGAATTTGATTTCGAGGAAGAAAAATTTAAAACTAGAATAAGACAAATGGAAGCAATATTTAGCCAGGCAGATGAAATAGGAGTTGTTATGACATTCCCCCACAAGACCAATGAAGACGTTGCTTGGATAGAAAGAATTGTGAGTGCGATAAAAAGCTCGTAATCAAGAGTTATATGATGAGATAGTTAAGGATGACTAGATAAGGTAGTTAATGATTTTAAACATCATTAAGTAGGTAATAATAATAGTTAATATTTTAGAAGGAGATTCTTTTCAGTGAGGTTTTTTCTTGAGTCAAATTATAAATATGGCTAGTGCAACATTAAAATCGACAGGAATTCTTATTCATGGATGCCATATAGAAGCAATAGGATGGAAAGAAATTGTTTATGGAAATATAGATGGTCGATTAGGCCGTGTCCCAACTGCAATTGAGGAAGCTGTGCATCGACATGCTCAATTAATTTTTTGGGGGACAGGTGCTTCAGAAAAAAAAGGTTTAAAAGAATCTGAATATACTTTTAAAAAAGCAATTGGCTCAAAACTAGAATTTTTAGCCACTTTAGTAGAAAAAAAACCAGGCGATTTAGAGAAATATTTAAAACAAGTATCTGTAATTGATTCATCCTCTCAAAATACAAAAGAAGAAATTAATTCTGCTGTGAAAAAATGTTTAGAGATGGGAATTAAAAAGTTAATTTTAGTTTCTTCTCCAACACATATTGCTAGGTGTTTGCAACTCTCTTGCCAAATTAAAGCTCAAAAGCCTTTTCTTTTTATAAAATTTTATGCTTTGGCAAGTCAAATTAGTTTTTTTAGATTAACGCTTGAAGGAGCGAAAGTTGAATTAGATCCTGCAAGCGTAACAATTTTTGAGCCTCCTCATCGAGGTGATATGCCAAAAGTTGATCTTAATATCATAGTAAAAGGTATATTTTCCTTATTTAAAAATGAAGAGTTAGCAAAGGCATTTAATGAAGAATTAAAAGTTCTAATAAAAAAATATGAAAATCAAAAATTGTTAAATTATGCATGAAATTATTTCTTAAATTGAAAAGTTAAAACATATAAAACCAAATTTGTATATTTTCTTTATTTTAAATTATGGTATTATTTTATAAATCTAAAATAATTGAGGCTTTAATGAGTCATAAACAGAAATATTTTTTTAATAAACTTGTTAGAGATAACGTTGTTGATATTTTGAAAAAAGAAAAAATTGATATAAATTATAAAAGACTAAGTGAAGGAGAGTATATTAAACAATTAAAACTCAAGTTAATAGAAGAAGCGAAAGAAGTTTTTGAAGCGAAAAATCAAGGAGAATTTTTAGAAGAGATTTCTGATCTTTTAGATGTAATTGAAGCTTTAAAAAAAATACTTAAAATTTCTGATAAAAAAATCTTAGAAAAATCAGAGTTAAAGAAAAAATCTAAAGGAAGTTTTGAAAATAGGTATTTTATTAATTTTATAGATATTGAGAGAAACCATCCATATATTTCATGTTTTGAAAAGAATTCAAATAAATATCCAAAAGTAGAAAAAAATATACCTGGTTAATTTTTTTTTTAAAATACTAAATATTAGAATTTTTTTTATATATTCCTGTAAAAAAAAACTTAGCTCTTTGCAAAGCTTTTGTTGTTATTTTAAACAAATCTTTGTAGTATTTCTGATCTTTCAATGAAACAAAAAGAAGGATGTAAATTATGAATATATTAAAAAAGATCTTTTTGTCGTGTCTTTTAGCTCCAGTCCTGAGCTTTGCTATGACAGATATAGAGATAGAAGATATTATGAAAGAGTGTGTAGATGCAGGGCACACTCCAGGAATGGTTATTGGAATAATCGATGAAAGTGGTACTAAATTTTATAAATATGGAACAATGGCTATAGATGATCCAACGCCAATAGATGAAAATGCTGTTTTTGAAACAGGATCAATTACTAAAATATTTACATCACTTCTTTTTACTGAGATGATAAAAAATGGAGATGTGAAATTCGATGATCCAATAGAGATGTATCTTCCAAAAAATGTTAAACTTCCTGAATATAATGGAAAAAAAATAACTCTAGGACATTTAGCTACTCACAGAGCTGGTTTTGATTATATGCCTGATAATTTTATTATGAAAGATATGTACAATCCATTTTGTGGATATTCTGTAGAATGTCTATATGATTTTTTATCAAATTATAAACTGCCTTATGAACCAGGAACTCAATATTGCTACTCAAATGTATGCGTAGGCTTACTGGGGTATATTCTATCCCTTATCACTAATCAAGAATTTGAAGATTTAGTATTAGATAGACTGCTAGGGCCAATGAATATGGATAGTACAAAAGTAAATTTAACAGATGATATGAAAAATAGATTTGCAACAGCTCATATCAGAGATAAAAAAGTGCCTCATTGGGGTGTTGAAGTTTTTGAAGGATGTGGAGCCTTTCATTCAACTCCTAAGGATTTAGCAAGATTTATTGAAGCAAATCTAGGGTTTTGTAAAACTGATATTTATCCGATTTTGCAAGATGCAATCAAAACTAGACTGCCACAAGAGCTTCCTTATCTAGATGTTGGTCATGAATGGAATATCTCTTATCAATATAAACCAGAGATTGTATATCATGGAGGCGCAACTGGAGGACATCAACTTTTTATTGGATTTTGTCCAGAGACAAAAAAAGGTGTAGTTGTTTGTTCTAATTCTTGTGCATTTATTTATGATATTGGAAAAAATATTTTAAATAAAAAATGGTATCTAAAAAAATTTCGTCAGCAAGCAATTATCGTTCCTATGATGTTAGATAAATATATAGGTGATTATCAAAATATTGATGATGGATCAAAATGCTCAATTCATCTGAAAAGTCAAGGCTATCTCTCTATGTTAATGCTAAAATGGGGATACTATCCTCAAATACCTATGTATCCTTCTACAGAAAAGGATTTCTTTTTGAAGGCAAAACCCGTTGAGATCAATTTTGATCTAAATGAAGAAAATGATAATATTGTTGAGCTTATGACAGTAAAGTATAACGGAACTATATATAAGTTCAAAAAAATATAATTCTATCAAAAATAGATAAGAAGAAAACCAAACTAGGCTTTCTCAAAATCATAAATCTAAAAAAAAAGCTCCCGAAAAAATCGGGAGCTTTTTTTTGTTTAAAGATTTTTGTTTTTTTACGGATGAAATGTCTTAGACAAAATAGCTAAAAGTAAAAGTGATGTTATTGTGACTATCTTAATCATAGGATTAATAGCAGGGCCTACTGTGTCTTTGTAAGGATCGCCTACAGTATCTCCCGTGATCGCTGCTTTATGGGCTTCAGAGCCTTTTCCACCGAAATTGCCTTCTTCAATATATTTTTTTGCATTATCCCAAGCCCCACCTCCACCTGTCATTGAAAGTGCCATGAAAATACCTGTAACTACAGTACCTAACAGAAGTGATCCCATAGCTACAAATGCAGAGGATAGATCTACAATAAAATAGATAACAAAAAATATTACAATAGGAGCGAGCACTGGAAGCAACGCTGGAACTATCATCTCTTTAATAGCAGTTTTTGTTAAAAGATCAACTGCCGCTTCATAATCAGGAAGCTGTTTTCCTTCCATAATGCCTGGGATTTCCTTAAATTGCCTTCTAACCTCATTTACTATCGCAGAAGCTGCTTTCCCAACGGAGGTCATGCCAAGTGCTCCGAAAAGATAAGGAAGAAGACCTCCCATGAAAAGACCTATTATTACGTAAGGATCTTGTAAAAAAAATTTACATTCCAGTTTTGGAAAATATCTACTCAAATCTTCAACAAACGCTGCAAATAATACCAAAGCTCCAAAGCCAGCAGATGCAATAGCATAACCTTTTGTTACAGCTTTTGTAGTATTGCCAACAGAATCTAAAGCATCTGTTGTTTTTCTTACATTTTCATCTAATCCTGCCATTTGGGCAATGCCACCTGCATTGTCAGTTACAGGTCCATATGAATCTAAAGCTACAATCATACCAGCTAGCGATAGCATAGAAGTTGCTGCAATGCCAACTCCATATAACTCAGCATTTAAATATGAGATTAATATTCCAAGTGAAATTACAATGACCGGTAGGATAGTAGATTTCATGCCAACCGCAAGGCCTTGAATGATGTTTGTTGCATGTCCCGTTGTTGAGGCCTGAGCTATGCTTTTTACCGGTTGAAATTTTGTTGAAGTATAGTACTCCGTTATCCACATTAAAATTCCAGTTACTGCAACCCCGGTTATTGCGCAGTAAAACAGATTTAGTCCTGAAAAAGCGATTTCATCAATTAGATGATATTCACTTTTAAAGCCCATTAGAAAATAAGTAAGTATACCTATGGCAATAAGAGATAATAGGGCTGTCGTTATAAATCCTTTATATAATGCGCCCATTATATACTGACTTTTTCCTATTTTCACAAAAAATGTTCCAATAATAGTAGTTAAAATGCTAACAGCTCCAATTGCTAAAGGGAAATACATCATTTTACTAGATACAGCTGGATCTTTAAAAAATATTGATCCGAGAAGAATTGTTCCAACAATTGTTACTAAATAAGTTTCAAATAAATCCGCAGCCATCCCTGCGCAATCTCCAACATTATCTCCAACATTATCAGCAATAACGGCAGGATTTCTTGGATCATCTTCTGGAATGCCAGCTTCGATTTTACCAACTATATCAGCTCCAACATCGGCGCCTTTTGTGAAAATACCGCCACCTAGCCTAGCAAAAATAGAAATTAATGATGCTCCAAAACTAAGAGCAACTAAAGCTTCTAGAATTGATTTTTCAGAAACTTCAAGACTTCTTAAAAACACATAGTAAAGAGAAGTTCCTAAAAGCGCTAAACCAACTACTAACATGCCTGTAACGGCCCCTGATCTAAAAGAGATATTTAAAGCCTGCCTTAAGCCCTTTTTTGCAGCCTCAGCTACTCTAACATTTGCTCTAACTGAAATATTCATGCCAATATATCCAGCTGATCCGGAAAGAACAGATCCTATTAAAAAACCAATTCCAACTAGAAGGCCTAATTGCCAAGAAAGTAGTAAAAATATAAAAATACCAACTAACGTAATCATTTTGTATTGCCTATTTAAATAGGCTTTTGCTCCTTGTTGAATAGCCTTAGATATTTTTTGCATTTTATCTGAACCTGTTGGCTGTGATAAAACTAAATAAGCCAAAAAACAACCATAGATAATTGCTATCAATGAGCAGATTATTGGAAGCATGTACATACCTATCATAGAAAAAAACCTTTTTGATTAAAATCTGTTAATAGATCTATAATAATCACTATTTGATATATTTATCACTATTTTTTTAAAGGAGGCGAAAATGTTTTCAATTATTTTAAATATTTTCTTAATTGCTAAGGCTTTTTCAATGGAGGGAGCTCAGCTAGAAACACAAAATTTTAAAAAAAAACCTGAAGTATTGAATAGTCATTATCCTAAAGTTTCCGGGCAAATTGATTTTAAAAATTTGAAGAACATCATGGAAAATAGTTTTACAAATAATGAAAAAATCAAAAAATTCTCTATCGTAGAGGGCTTCTATAAAGATTTTTACTATTTAAAAAATCTAAATAAAAATTTATCGACCAAATCTTTTAATATGTTAAAGCAGTGGTCTGAAAAAAACCAAACTACTCTATCTAAAATAGATTTACCAAATAACAAAAAATTAACTTTGGAAAATATCGATAACTCAATTAAAGAAAAATTAATTTTAGAAGCTCAAAGAGTTAGAACTTTTGCTTACGCTCCATACTCTGAGTTTCATGTAGGAGCTGCTATTTTAACAAAAAATGGAAAAATTTATAGCGCAGCTAATTTTGAAAATGCAGCTTATGGAAATACTATTTGTGCAGAAAGAGCTGCTATAGCAAAAGCTGTATCTTTTGAGAATAGAGGAGTGTCAATGCAAAAAAACTCTGATATTATAGCGATTGCTATTGTGATAAGGGGAGGAGGAGGGTCTCCTTGCGGCAATTGCCGGCAAGCTCTAAATGAATTTAATCCGAATATGTTAGTTATTATGTCAGATATTGATTCTGAAAATATTATAGAAAAACCATTATATAAACTTCTTCCAATGGGATTTGGCCCTGCTAATTTAGATAAAGCGGCAATGTAAAAAACACAAAAAGAAGAATTTAATATGTCGAATGAAAATACTAAAAAATGTAGATTTGCACGGAAGGAAATATCATTACCTTATGGGAAGAAGGCACATTATCTTGAAAATCATCGAAGGTGATGCAAAAATATTATAAAAAACTATAAGCAAACAGCTAGAAATAATTTATCGCTTGTATTTTCTGTTTCTTGTGATAGTTTAGACTGTTGAAATAGCTATAGGATAATATTTTCCAAAAATAGTTGTATGAAACTTTATTTGCTAGTTCGTTATGATCCAATAAAAGAGATAAAATTTCAATATCCTCAAACACATTTTAGCAAAACTATTACTACAGATTTTGAGGCTTTATTAGAAAACTACAAAATACAAGGATCAATTTTTAATTTAATACATGGAGCCTGTAATTTTAGCACATCAGTTCTGTCAACTTGTTTAAAAACTTCTCTAACAGTGTCAACAATCATGCTTGTGATTGGCATTGAGTGTGCAATATTATCTGGAATTTTTAAAATAACAGGTATTGAAATAATTGATCCAGCAGATACCATTTTATGTTCTAGTCATGGAAATTTTTATAGTACGATTATGAAGATAAAGATGTTAAGCCTTTTAATGGGCTCAACTTTAGGTGGGATTAAATTTTTTCATGGCAATTAAAATTCTTCGACTATCTCCATAATTGTTTTTTTAGCGTCTCCAAAAATCATAGAGGAGTTTTCTTTGTAAAATAGGGGGTTGTCGATTCCTGCAAAACCAGATGCCATCGATCTTTTTAGAATAAATACGTTTTTAGCTTTATCAACTTCAATAATTGGCATACCAAAAATAGCAGAGCTTTTATCATCTCTAGCAGAAGTATTTACAACATCATTAGCACCGATAACTAAACAAACGTCTACAGTATCTATTGTTTTATTGATATCATCCATCTCAATTAATTTATCATAAGAAACATCAGCTTCAGCTAAAAGTACATTCATATGTCCGGGCATTCTACCAGCAACTGGATGAATAGCGAATTTTACATCAGCTCCATTTTCTTCTAAAAGATCTGTAAGTTCTTTTACCACATGCTGAGCAGATGCTACAGCAAGGCCATATCCGGGAACAATTACAACAGAGTGCGCTGCTTCTAGAACATAGTAAGCATCTTTGGCAGAAAGTGATTTTGCTTCTTTTTTTTCATCTATTTTAGCTTTAGCTTTTACTGCGCCAAAGCCACTAAATAAAACATTTGTAATAGATCTATTCATAGCTTTGCACATAATAGTTGTTAAAACAATGCCACTAGCGCCAACGAGCGCTCCAGAGATTATTAAAACATTATTTTTTATAACAAAACCACTAGCGCATGCAGCGAGGCCTGAATAGCTATTTAATAAAGATATAACAACGGGCATGTCAGCGCCACCAATTGGAATAACACTTAAAACTCCTAAAATTAAAGATCCTATAATTATGTAAATCAAAAAATCATAAGAGGTTTGAGGATATATAGAAAAAATCACACCGAGTATGATTATAGCTATTAAAACAATAGAATTTACGATCATTTGTCCGGAATATACAATCGGTTTTGAAATAAATTTATATGAGAGTTTTGAAAAAGCGATCATAGATCCTGTAAAAGTAACTCCTCCAATGAGTACTGATAAAAAGATAGTGACGGCAGTAAAGCTATCTATTTGAAAATCATTATAAAAAATTGCCCAACCAACTAAGAGTGATGCTAAACCTCCAAACCCATTTAAAAGAGCTACCATCTGAGGCATTGAAGTCATTAAGACTTTTTTAGCTGCAATAACCCCTATAAAAGAGCCTAAAATTATACCTACAATGATCCAGGTGTAGTCTATAATTTGTTTGTTGATGAGTGTTGCAATTATTGCGATTAGCATTCCAATAGCTGATATAAAATTTCCTTTTTGAGCGCTTTTAGGAGAGCTTAGTAGTTTTAAACCAAATACAAAAAAAATTGCAGAGATAAGATATGAAAAATTAATTGAAATATCTAAAATCATTTTTTCTGGCCTTTGTTAGTTTTCGTTTTAAACATTTTAAGCATTCTATTTGTAACTAAATATCCTCCGACGACATTTATCATAGCAAAAGTTACAGCTAATGTTCCTAAAATCGTTATTAAAATTTTATTTTCTGTCATGCCACAAGCAATCAAAGCTCCAACTATTGTAATTCCAGATATTGCATTAGAGCCACTCATCAGTGGTGTATGGAGCTGAGACGGTACTTTTGCAATTAGCTCAAATCCTAAAAAAATAGATAAGATTAAAATAAAAGCTAAAAAAATAATTGTTTGGGGATCCATTTATTTTTCCTTAGTTAAGATAGGTGTTATTAATTTTTTTTCAAAAGTTAGAGTTGCTGTTTTTAAAATTTCATCATTTAAATCAAATTTTAAATTTTTTGTATCTTTGTCGTAGAAATGTTCTATCAAACTAAAAAGATTAGAGGAGTATAATTGAGAAGCATCTAAAGCAACTTCATTTGTTAGATTAGAGGGAGCTAAAATTGTTACATTTCCTTTTTTTATTATTTTATCCTTTTCAGAGCCTTCAACGTTTCCACCGGTTATTATTGCCATATCAATAATTAGAGTTGGAGTTTTGATATCTTTTAGCATGTCTTTAGTTATAATAATTGGAGCTTTTCTGCCAAAGACTTGAGCGGTAGTTATAACAATATCAGAAGTAGAGATAGCTTTTTTCATAACTTCTCTTTGTTGGTTTAATTGCTCTTTTGTAAGCTCTTTTGCATAGCCTGATTTTGTGCTCTCAGTTTTTCCAAGATCTACCTTTAAAAATTTTGCGCCAAGTGATTTTATCTGCTCTTCTGTCTCAGCTCTTGTATCAAAAGCTTCTACATTTGCCCCTAATCTTCTAGCTGTTGCAATTGCTTGAAGGCCAGCTACTCCAGCGCCTATTATAAAAATTTTGGCAGGGGATATTGTTCCCGCGGGGGTAGTCATCATCGGAAGGATTTTATTTAAATATTTAGCTCCATAGATAATAGAGGCATATCCTGCTAGATTTGCTTGAGAACTCAGCGCATCCATTTTTTGAGCTAAAGTTGTTCTAACGATTAAGTGCATAGAAAGAGCAGTTATATCTTTTTCTAAAAAGCTATCTATTAGATCTTTTTCAAAAAAGGGATCTAAAAAAGAGATGAAAATAGCTTTTGGTTTAAATAAAGCTATATCTTTTAGACTAGGTTTATTAACTTTTAAAATTATATCAGCTTCTTTTAATAGATCTTTTCTCTTTTTTATTTGAGCACCAGCTTGCAAATACATCTCATCTGAGATATCTATTTCTTCACCAATACCCGTTTCAACTTCTACATCAAACCCAAGGCTTTTGAATTTTTGAACAAATTTTGGTGTAATCGCAGCTCTTTTTTCTTCTTTTTCCTCTTTTAGGGCTACAATCTTCATTTAAATATCCTTTTTTGATCTTATTTTTTTATTTTTTTAATATCTACATTGTAATAAAAACAATTAAATATTAATTTGAAGAAAAATTCAATTAAAGTTTTTAGAGGTAAATTATGCCATATAGATATATTTCTGATCTACCAGATAGTATTAAAAAAAATCTGCCTAAACATGCTCAAGAGATTTATATGAAAGTATTTAATAATGCTTGGGATGAATATTCAGATCCAGATAAAAGAAGACCCGGAACTTCTCAAGAAGAGTCTGCATGTAGAGTTGCTTGGGCTGCTGTAAAAAAACAGTATCACAAAGATGAAAAAGGTAAGTGGGTAAAAAAAGCTGCTTAATTTTTTTGTTTTTGTTTGATTTTAGATTGATAAACTCTTTTATTTTTAATAGTTAAAAGCTAGTGTTTTTAACAGGTTTTTTGAAGTAGTTTTTGCTAATTAAGATTTTTTTTTGCTAACTTCAATATCATCTAAAATAGCTTCTAAATCACATTCATGCTCTATCTCATCTTTTAAAATATGAGAAATCATATGAAAGGTATTTTCATCTTTATGTTTTACCTTTTTTAAAAGATTATTGTAGATTCCAATTGCACATCTTTCTCCTTTAAGATTTTGTTTTAATAGCTCAATGGAGTTTGGATTTGTTGGAGGCATAAAACCACAATTTGTTAGTTTATACCAATCTTTTGGATTTATAATAGGAGTTCCATCTAATTGAATGATTCTATCTGTTAACATTTCAGCGTGTTTAAATTCATCTTGGGAATGCTCTAGAAGCTCATCTTGAACTGTTTTTCTGAAATAGCCTTTAACAACTTTTGATCCAATCCAATATTGGTAAGCT
>JAAKFE010000046.1 GCA_011065175.1 Candidatus Anoxychlamydiales bacterium | reverse complement strand
TTTTTGTAATTGTTTTAAAAATTGACATTTTCTTCCTTGATGCATAACTATCCTTTTGATAAAAAAAGAACATTATATCTATCAATTAAAAATTTTAATACTTAAATTTTAGAAATGGTATAATATTACATCTTTTCGCAATCCCAATGGACCTGAAAACGAATGGGTAAAAATGGGTTGCTGTAGAAAACGAGTGATTTTTTTTAAACTAATTCCTGCTCAATTAGGTTATATGGTTACTATTCCATTTGCTATTATAGAAACTGCTTTGAGCGCAATAGCTAAAGTATTTTCAGCTTGCCTACCAATTGGCTCGAAAAATCATAAAGCAATGAGTGAATGGTTAAAAAGTAGTGCTTTTTCAGTTCTATGGGCTAGTGCAGATGCGACGATTAATCTTTTGGTTAATGACATGATAGAAACAGAAAAAGTTGCAAAAGCTTGTGCTCTTAGCGGAGACATTTTTGGTGTTCCTGTAGAAGCTCTTTAGAATCTGTAGTAAATTACAAGCTTTAAAAAACGAGAATTTGTATTTAGTTTTTTTATTTAAAAATTATTTGTAATAATATTCAAAATTATAACATACTATACCTTTATATCCATCAGATCCTTTTTTTGATTAAAACTCATATTAAAAGAGATCTTTAAAAAGTTTTAAAGATCTCTAAGTAATAATCACTTAAGATTTAAATTGGGTTATTTTAATTTTAATATAAAAAAATAATTGAAAATAATAATTATATTAAATAACTTAATAGTAAGAGGAAGAAAAACAAATGTTTAAAAGAATTATATTAATTACCTTATTAATTTCATCCTATGTTTATTTAGTTTCCTCTGATCCAGATGGAGATATTTTAAATAAAGCTAAAAAGTTCTGTAATTTCTGTTTTGTAAAATATAAAAAAATGAATCTTGAGTATCATGTAAATAAATGGCCAAATAGCTCAAAAAAGAAGTTCTATTAAAGCCTAATTTTTTTTGCAGTTTTCTCTAACTCTTTATCATCTTTTCTCAGTGATTCATGTGAAGATAAATAGCCTTCATATTTTTTAAAAAATTTATCTAAATAAGTAGTGACAGGTTTCCATTTATTAATATTTGCAGTTCCATGCATTGGAATTAATTTGATATGGGCATGATTAACACCACTATCTTCAAATATAAGGCCTGTTCTTGCGACATCATCTAATTTGGTGTCTAAAAGTTTAGCAACATTTTTTGCTGCTAAAATAAACTTATTTAAAAGATCATTTTCTAGATTAAATATATAAGAATCGTGATGCTGTTTAGTAATTAAAACAGTAAAACCTTCTGTATTTGGAAAGATTGATAAAAAGGCTAAAAAATCATCATCTTCCCATATTTTATGGCAAGGCTCTAATCCTTTAGCAATTTTACAATATACGCAATCATCTAACATTTAAACCCCTTTGCCAATCTCTACCTCAAGTTGCCTTATTTTTATGTTTAATGTGCTAAGGGAAATTTCACTAATTAATATGATCGTTCCTAAAGAAAGAATAACTGTGCCAGAAGCAACAAAGCCAATAGAGATCATCGTACCAATTATAAATGTACAAATATTTTTTGCTGTGTCCAGAATTCTAGCAAAAACCATAAGATCATTTTTTTGACAAGTTTTAATATCAGTTGGGTGTTTAGCAATATCATCGAGTAATTTTGAGCTTCCTTTTACTTGCTTAAAGATTCTATTTGCGGAACTTAAAGCAAAAGAAGCTCCACCGATAGTCTGCAGTGGGACAAAAAATTTAGAAGCTAAAGTAAATATAGGAAAAATAGGATTTTTTAAAGCTTTAAAAATTTTAAGAACGTTCCAAATAAGATCTAAAGTATTTTCAGCAAATGAAGTTATAGTTTTAGAGATGCCTTCTTTTACAAATGATTTAACATTATGACCAATTCTCAGGGTTGATCTTGCTAAATCTCCAAATGCAAATGTAGATTCTCCAATTTTTGTGAATTTAATTACATTTCCAACGGGGATGCTATCTTTTAGATTTTCAAATGTAAGCCTTAACCATTCAAAAGATTGTCTGATTGTTTTGAGTACATTTTTAGCATTTGATCTAATAACGGATTCAGCTACTAAAAAAACACTAGTTTCTTTTTTCTCAGGTGCAGGCCTTGGACGAGAAGGACTGCTTCCTAAAGAAATACGTGGTTCTGACGCAGCGCTCATAATATTTCTCCTTATATTAATATTTTTGCTATACACTTATAAATTAAACAGGAGTTAAATTTAAGTTTTTTTTTATTTTTTTATTTAAAAAACATGAAAATGCTAGTTGCTATCAAAGCTACAGCAAAAATCTTTTTCAAAATTTTTACATTAAGTTTGTCAGCTAGCTTTATTCCAAAAGAGACTGTAAATACTGAAATTAATCCAATAGAAATAAAAGAAGGCAAATGAATATATCCAATGCTATTGGGGTTTCCAAGCATGTTAAAACCGGTTATTAAATAACTGAGCGTTCCAACAAGTGCTGTTATAAATGTAGCTGTTGCTGCTGTTCCAATTAATGAATAATTTGGAACTCTAAGAAGCATGATAAAAAGCGGCATACCCACTACACCACCGCCTATGCCTAAAAGAGTTGCTAAAGATCCAATTATAAGACCTAAAAAAATAGTTAAAATCTTTTCAGGTTTTTTAGATCGTTTGTGAACTTTTCTTGCAAAAAGAAAATAAAGACCAAATAAAAGAGCGACAACTGAAAAAAGCTTTGATAGAAATGCACCTGTTACTAAATATGAAATAAAGACACCTAAAAACCCACCAATAATTAAGGGGATATTTAAGTTTTTGAAAACAGACCAAAAAACAGCTTGTCTTTTTTCATATAAAAACATGGCTACAATAGAAGTGACAGTAATAATAGCGAGTGAGGTTCCAACCGCTAAATGCATAGGAGTTGCTACACCTACATCTAAAAGAGTATAGATAAAAAATAGAGATGGAACAATTACAATGCCACCTCCAATCCCTAAAAGTCCGGCGAGTAGGCCTGAGAGGATTCCAACAACAATATAAGCTACAATATGTATAATCATTTAAATTGCTTTTTTTCTCATAAAAGCATATTCAAAAAATAATTTCCATTGTAAAAATGTTTTTTTTAATAAAAAATCAAAATCGTTTATTTGAATATTTATCTAATATTCGCTAAACTTTTACAAAAAATATTGATTTATGGACCTTGAAAAAGCTATAGATTCTATTGATGAATCAAAAGATCTTTTTGAAACTGTAATTCAGTTTTTAGATATAAAGTCATCGAGTATATCTCAAGAGAAATTAACTCATCTTTTTAATAATCTTTTTCAATCTTTTAATGATTCAAAAATTTCTGATAATTTGTATAAAAGAGGTATTGAAAAGTTAAATTTTCAGTTATTTAAGTTAGCTCAAAGATCAGAAAATGAGAACAATATTACCTCTGAAGAAAACTCAAAAAAAGAAAAAACTCAAATATCAAATATTTCACTAAAGGATAAAAATAGCTCTGATAAAAAAGATATTTTCGAATTTTCAAATAACAAGCTTTCAAAATCGTTAGATAATAATCAGACAATAAATCCCAAAAATTCAAAAGAAAAAACAGCAACTGAAAAGAGCAAAAGCTCATTTAATAGTCTAAAATTTTCAAATGATGGAGTTAAGCTTGTTTTGAGTTTCGTGAAACTAGCTCAAAAAAATTTAAGTAACAAAGCTTCTTTTCAAGATCAAAAAGAGCTAATTGATAAAAAATCTTTAGATGCTCTAAATCCAAATAGCCCAATAAAAGAGTCTTTAGAAAATACAATTAAATCAAATCTAAAACTTTTTAACGATGCTCTTTCTCAAGCAGTTAAGAATCATTTCGAGCTTTTTCAAACAAGGCTAATAGAGCAACCGCCTTTTGGAATCGTAGCTTTTTATGTTAAAGAAAAGGAAAGAAAAAATTGGATTAAAACTTCTAAAAAAAGAAAAAAAAGGCTTTTGAAAAAACAGATTAAGTATAAGAAAGAAAATTCTTTAGATGATTATTAGGGGATATGGCGCAAATAAAATGCCATCGATCTTAGAGTTGTTTATTAAGAGAAAATATATATAAAAACTACTCAATATCAATGATTTGCATTATAAAATTCAAGAGTTATATTCTTATCAAAACTATCTAAATTTTGCTTCTGAAAAATTCATATAATAAATTTTTTAAAAAGCAGTTAATAATAAATCTTAATTGATATATATAAAAGATAACGATGAGTTTTATTATGAAAAAGCTGCTTTTATTTATTTCTATGATACTTGTTTTAAATGGATGTTTTAAAAATCCAATTAAAACAGGAGCAATCTCTGAAGAAAATAGAATCAATTTATCTTCATTAGCTATTGGCATGACTCAGCAACAAGTGCTTGATACTATGGGCTATCCATATAAGACTGAAGAAAAAATATCTCAAAATAAGATCTATGAAGTTTGGTATTATATAACTGAGCGTACTTTGCTTGGTCAATCTAAACTAATCACTAGAAATTTTACTCCCGTAGTTTTTGAAGCAGGACATTTAATAGGGTGGGGGAGTAATTTTTATAAATATATCTTTAATATAGATGATGAAAGACAAAAAAGAGAAGAAGAAAAAAGACAAAAATATACTGATGATAAAGAAGAATGGCCAAAAAATGAGCATACAATGATTGCTCCATTAAATGCGCAAAAATCAACTAAAGCGCCTTCAAAAGATCCAGCAACTACTGCGCCAGTTTCTTCTACAACTGAAACTACAACTACTGCGGGGAAAACAGATAGTAAAGATGATACAAAAAAAACTGATGAAAAAACCTCAGCAACTACTGAAGTAGATGGTTCTCAAGAAAAACCAACTAGCTCAGAATCTAAGGAAGTTTTTCAAAAGAAGCCTTCTTGTTGCGCTAAAAAGGCTGAAAAAACGAATGCCTGTGATAAATGTAAAACTAAAACGGATTGTACAAAAATAGATACTTCTAAAGCGCCTTGTGCAGCTAAAAAAATCACACCTAGCACTGCAAAAGAAAGAGATTCTACAAAAGAAGATAAAGATAAATTATCTCCATGTAAAGATAGAAAAGACTCAGATGATGGATATAATTTTTGGGAATAAAATGCAGTAATCCTTAGGGATTCTGTCAATTGGCGTGTATGGGCGATTAATACTACAAAAAGAAAACATTACTTGAGTTGGAAGGAAATATTTTAAATATATTAAGATTTAAAGGATGAAGATTTAAAGAGATTAGAAGAGTTGTCTAAGAATGAAAGCAAACCAAAGTTCTTTGAAAAGATATTTGATTTAACCAGAATATCCAAACAAATCGATGAAGCCAAAAAAAGACTAAAATGGATAAGTGATGTCGATCTGGAAAATATATGTGATGTTTTAGTAAATAGAGGTTATATTAAGAAGGCTATAGAGGCTTGTCGATATGCTACCGCACAGTGGAAGCCCAAGAACTGGAGCTCTGTCATATATATCAACTAAAAAATATTTTAAAAGCGTTTTAATTGTTATTAAAATAATAATTATTATATAAATGCTTTTAACATCAAATTTTTTGTTGAAAATAATTGCTTAAATAGCATAAGATTAATGCCTGTTAAATCAAGTAACAACAACTAAAACAAGGAGATATATTATGAGTTCTAGCAGCAGTAGTGTGTCAATGCAGCCTGCTCAATTATCAATCCCTTTAACATATGATGAGAGAGAGGCGTCTCTAGGATCGTTAGAATGCCTTCCTGATGAACTATTACTTAGAATTTTATCCTTTTTATCTATTAATGCTGTGGTAGGAGCTAGCAATGTGTCTAGGTTCTTTATGCTATTATTAAGAGATAAACAGGTAGTGAAAGCTTTATATAAAAAAGATTCAGAGGGTTGTTCTGGGCTAGGGGAATTAGCAGGCTTAATTGAAAAAGCTAAAAAAACTTATACAGCTTGCTCAATGTTTACAGATCCCACAGCAATACCAAGAATTCTTGCAAAAAGAAAGCAAGCTCAAGCAAATAAACTAGCTAGATTAAAATTTGATAAGACAGCATTGATTGCAAAAAGCAGTAGGGCGTTCAGCGACCGATTGAGTACGTCAGCGGATAAAATGGGCGCTAAAGATAAGAGGAAAAAGGAAACTCTTCGCCAAAAATTTAAGAAGACGAGCTTGCTTGTCCCGCTACCTGTCAGGATGTCTAGTGATCAAAGATGTGAGTCGACTGATAAAATGAATAAACGCATTAGATCGAAAAGAAAACGAGAATATTTAGTATGTTAAAGGCGACTTTCTCTCTGCCTTATTTAACATAACATGTATTATCAGACGTTAGCTTTATCTATTGACGGTGCAAAGCTAATTGCACTGCAATAATGCCTGCCAATATGGCTATACCTATTTTTAGAATTCTTGTTATTCTTTCGATTTTCGCTATTGTGATTTTTACTGTTGATTCTGCTTCCGCTTGACTTAGTTCATTTTGAATTTCATCAGAAATAGGGATGACAAATTGTAATCTTTGAAGAGGGCTAACATCGGTCATATAAAATGCCTTATTTTTTATTTAATATTTCTAAAAGTATAATACAATAGCGCCTTTTAAGATTAAAGCATTTTTTTCTCATTATTAAACCTTTGATAATTAGTTGTTTACGTTGAGATCTCCCCTCTGACTTTGCTATTATTTTAATGAAATTACAACTAAAAAATATTTCTATATCATTTAAAATTATTTTTTATATACTTTAAGTCATTTATATATAGGACTTAGAATAATGGCAGCTTCAGCTCGCAGCGCTTCCCCACCTCCTCTAAGGGTGGATGCTGAAGATAAGAGAATATCAAAAATGATCCAAGCAGATTTAAAGGCTTATTGGTATAATCCCGAAAATAAGGTCTTAAATGAGCCTATTTTGGCTATTGTCTATTCTGTAGGTGTAAAAGCCATATCTTTGTTTGTAGCTTTAATATTCCCTTTTATAGCCTATACAACCTTTGGTTTGTCTATAGCTTTGATTGATAGAATCGCATATAATAACTTTTCTTTGTTTTTTCAAGGAATTATAAATAGCTGTAAAGGTTATATAAATTCCCGTGCTATGAGGATTGGAGATACGATTGTTGATACTATTTGCAATGCTATTGCTTCTATACCCGATATTGGGTAGTTTTTAGGATATAGAGCTTTTTTACTTGAATTACCCTCCTTTTTTTAGATGGAAGCGAAATTTAAATAAACAATCCTTTTATCAAGTAAAAATTTTAAATTACTAAAACTCCCCTCCTTAGCTTTTATTTTTAGTTTTAAAATTATTATTATATTAATTTTGTCAAATTAAATATTTAATTCTGTAAATTAAATTTTTTAATTTAATTTCGTTTTGTAAAACGTTTTTTTCGTAAGTAATAATTTGTATTTTTTTTATTTATTAACTTAATATTTCTTTACTAAAATGTAATTATTGAATATAATAATAGTTGATAATTTAAAACATATAAATAAGATTGAATTAACTTTTAGTCTTTTATAATTAAAATAAACATAATAAAAAAATAATAAAATCATATAGGAGGATTTATTATGACAGCAGCAGCAACAGCAGCAAAAGGCAGGCCGCCATTAGCTGAACAATCAAAAGGGCCACCAAAATATGTCGATAGAGAAGCTAGAAGAAGAAATGCTAACGCAATGAAGGTATTAACTGTTGCGGTTACAGTTATTTCTATTTGTGCATTGAGTTATTTTGGACTTCATACTATTGGAGGAGCCTCAGGCATTATGTTCACAGGTTTTGGCAGTGGCGCAGTATCATTTGCTGGTGGACATCAATATTTTAGTAGATTTGAAGAGTGGGATAAAGGAAATATAAAACGTAAAGATTTCGTTATATTAGGTGGTATCGCAGCAGCAGCAGCTCTTCCTTTCGTAATTAGTCATGTAGCTTCATTGCATATTGGATATTATATAGGTGGAACGGTTGCATCATTTGTAGGTTCTGGAATGGGTTTTGGAGCTGCAGCGCTACACAAAAAGTATCTATCGAAAAGAGAAGTGTCAGATGAAGACTTAAGACAACATTATTTGGGTCATTACACGCAAATAAAACAAGGTCTTCGTAGGGACAATCCTATCGCGACAGAGGCTAATCGTATGATAGTGCTATTGACAACTCCCTCAACTGCTAAGGAAGCAGTAGCTGAATTAAAAGCTCAAAGAAGTGAAAGAGCTAAAGAATCAAATCCGACTGTATTTAACCTACTAAGAGAAGCAGACGAAAAGGAAGAAGCTGATGGCGCAGCTTCAAGTGCTGATGATAGTGGAGATGATAGCAGCGAATAATAATAAAAAGAAATGTTGTAAGATTTGAAAAACAAATAGAACAACTAAATGAGCAATATATAAAAAATATTGCTCATTTTTTTTTGTTCTTTATAAAGATTTTCAAGAATAAGAATTATTTTAACTTCTTTTCCTAAAACTAAAAAAAAGTTCAAAGTTTACGATATCTTGTGCCTCTACCAAGACCAAGGCGTTCGATTTTTTTTAAGCGGATTAATTTATCAAGTACTTGATTAAGAGTAGGCCTAGAGATTTTGGTTTTTTGCACTATCTCTTTCGGTGTAGCTTCATCAACAGTTTGAAGATATTGCCATACAGCCAATTGTTTAACCGATAAAATTTTTTCGATGTTTTCTTGAGAAAGGAGTTCTATCGCCATTTTTGATTGTTGAAGTAAAATTTCTAAAAAGAAATCAAGCCAAGGGGCAATTGTTTCATTAGAAGTTTTGAAAGTTTTTTGACTTTTCCTTAGCGCTATATAATAATCTGGTTTGTTATCCTCTATGAGCTTTTCATGTGAAACATAAGGCATATACAAATAACCTGCTTTGAGCAAAAGCAAGTTTGTCAGAATGCGGCTAAGTCGTCCATTGCCATCTTGAAAGGGATGGATTTGCAGAAATTCAACAATGAAGTTTGCTATGATCAAAAGAGGATGGTTTTTTTTCTCAAGAAAAGCTTCTTTTGTCCATTCTACTAATTCTTGCATTTCTTTTGGGGTCAAAAAAGCTTTTGTTGTATCAAATAGAACTCCAATGGATTTGCCAGCTTTGTCAATCATACGTACCTTATTTTCATTTTTTTTATACTCCCCTCGATGAATTTTATCTTTTTTTACATATTCTAAAAGTTCTTGGTGAAAATGTTTAATAGTATTTTCTGAGAGTTGAATAGATTTCCATGCATTAAAAACATTTTCCAACAACTCAAAGTAACCTTTTACTTCTTGTTTGTCCTGATCAGTAAATTTTTGAATGTCTAAGCCTCGCATGAGTTTTTCCACATCTTCGTCAGATAGTCGAGTTCCCTCTATGCGAGTCGAAGCACCGGTAGATGTAATAAGAATAGAACGCTTTAAACGACCTAAAACTTGGGAGCTTAACTGAATGCCAGCAACCCATTGACCTTTTAATTCGTCAATTTGTGCTACTTTTGTCCAGAGATCAGAAGGAAGAGAATTTATTCTTTGTTCAAAACGTTTTTTAATCATAAAAATCTTATATTTTAACTATATAAGATTATATAAGATTGTATAAGATTTGTATAAAAAAGGCTCAAGAAAAAATAAATATTAACAATTATAGTGCCAGGTTTTTTTAAAAATCAGGTTCAGCCCGATTGCAGACTTTTCTAAAGCCGCTTTTTAATAAATTCTTTTTCAATTTTTCTCTTTTTTGAATATTCATCCAGTTAGAATTGTTTTTTATCTCTTTTTTTATTTCTTCACTATTTATTAAAGATAGAGAAGAATATTTTTTTAAAACGAGATAAAAATAAAGATAAACATCTTCAAACATTAAATTGTTTAAAGCAAAATCAGTAGCGTTTTTAGAGATTTCTTTGCATAAACCATCATTTTTTTTTGCCCATTCAATCTTTTCAATCAAATCACTAATATCCTGTTTTATAGGAACATAATGAACGTAAGGTTTCAATGGCTTAAAAAACCATTGAACCCCTGAATAATTCTGCTTTAGAGTTAAAGAATTAGAAAGTAGACGAGACTGAAAAGCTGGAGCTGCTGACATAACCCCGTCCATTAGGGGTAAATATTTATTTTCTAATACCTTTTCCATGGGATACCATCCTTTAGAACAATAAATCCCCTCTTGTTCAAATTGCATTTGCAGATCTTCATTTTCAACTTTTGAATTTATTTTTGCATATAAATGATTCGGATACTTTAGTGCCATCTTGCATAATTTTGGCCGAATACCATTGGTACAGCTGCCTCTCCAAAAAGCATAATTTTTTTTGCTTTCCCAGTTATTTTTTTCAGTAGCTTTTAATACAGAGCTTATCTCTTTGAGCCACCATCTGGAAACTGAACGCCAATCAGGAATTAAAACTACTAAGGGTAAATTTTTCTTTTTTGCAGAACATAAAATCGGAGATTGCATCTCTTTTTTTTCGGTAATATAAAACCCTTCGGGATCTCTACCAATTGGAATACCATCTTGGTGAGAAATAATAATATCGATATCTTTTATAGGTTCAAAATAAAGTATAGTTTTTATAGCTTTCTCTAAAGAACTATCTTTTAGAGATACAGTTTCATCATCATCAAAATAACGAAAAAGTTCATTATTTATAATACGATAACGAATTACATTGCCTGGAGATGTCTTTTTAATTTTTTTAAATGTTTTTTCAACAGTTTTAGATGTTATGCCATTTAAAACAAAAGGCTCAAATTCTTCTTGAATTTGCTCACACATCCAAGTTGGAGGTTTTTTCTTAATTTTAGATTTAAAAACTTTTTTGTTTAATTCTTTTACAAAAGTTTCTCTAAATAAATATTTGTTATGTTTATTTATCAAAAACCATGAAGAATAAGAAATAGCTGATAGAATTAATATAAGTGAGATTGTTTTTTTCAAAATAGCATTCGGCGTTTTTTTCAATAACAATATAATGATGTAAATAAGACATTTATTTCAAGCTAAGGTGACGTAACAAAAACGGAAAATTAATTAAAGTCGAAAAATAGAAATTAAATGAGAAACATAAAAATATAGCTCATTTTTTTCTCTTCAAACAATTATTTTTTTTAGTTCTTTTTTCTCTTCATAAATATTAAAACTCCCCCTACAACAATCAAAATACCCCCGCCGATCTGAAACCATAGAGCAAGAGTAGCATATCTATCTGCCTTAGCAGAGCCTGCCTTAATTTTTCTTTCCGCTGAATCTGTTATGCCCTTGCCAAGTTCTTTTGTAATAGGATTTGTAGAAAAAAGTTCTTTTCCTTTTTGAACTTTTTTTTCTGCTTCAGAGATTTGCTCTCTTCCTGAACTAACTTGACTTTTGATATAGAAAGAGGTTCCAATCAAAGTGATGCCTAAGATTACTATGATTATTCCTGAAATTCTTTTTGTAAGCATGATTTACCCATTTTAGCCTTTTCTTTTCATATATAACCAAAAGAATAAAGTGTAAATAACTTATTTAATTTTACCTTTAAGAGTCATTAAAAACTCTTTCCAAAATACTTTGTGCTTTATGGATAATTTCTCTAGTTAAATATTACACAAAACTCTATGATTTTAGATTACAATTTTTAAAAACGAATAATCTTTGAAATGTTTGGGAGGTAGTATGTTAGATTTAGTTGAAAATAAAATTAAAAAAAATTGGTTATATGCGCTATTTGTTACATGTGGCTTAAGTATGGGTTTTTATTACGTTTCTTTTTTTTCAAACTCCACTTTTCGTGATCTGGTGGGACGAAATATGTTTATTTTTATGATTGTCTTTCAAACAGTTTTTATGCTGGGATGGGCCTATATTTACTACCGATGTGCCTACAAAAAGCCCGGCAGAAAATTTCTAGCATTTCATCTGATAATAACTCCAATTTCAAGTATTTTTGTGATTCTTCAAATGCTAAATTTATTTTCATTTGCGCCTAAAGTTGTAAGAGTTAATGCTATCTATGATACAAGCCTTTTTATATTGGGACTAGCTATGGGTCTTGTTTTCTTTGTATTTAGCTTGAAACTTTTTAAATTGAATAAAAAAATTAAAAACCGTTTAGCGACTGTATCGAAAGATTAGCTTCTTAATTTAAAGCTAATCCCTAGTTGTTAGATAAATCTGTATTTATTTTTAACCATTTATTTATTTCAGAAACAACTTTTTAGCATCTTTTTCGAATCTTTTTTGTGTTTGTATTTTTAATTTTATTCATTTAATCCAAGAGCTTTCCACATCTGATCTATATTTTTATAAGACTTTAAACCAATGCCTTTTTCCGTATCTTCAATTGCTTTTATAGTAGTTTTATTTGGTTTCTTCTTCGGATGAAGAATAGGATCAAGAATAATAAGAATAAAATCCCGTAAAGTCAATCCATTTGCATCTGCCAAAATCTTTAATTTTTTATGCTCATTGCTAGGAATTTCTACAGAAAGCCTAGTTGTGTTACTCATAGCTTACCTCATATTTTTAGCGTTTTCCTTTATTATAACATGTAATGTACATTTGTGCAGGCGTACATCTGTGCAAAAGCACGCTCTAATGCAAAGAAAAGCCGTAACTAGCTGACAATCAAAGATTAATGATAGCGGCAGTCGGGCGCGAACCAACGACCCTCGGATTATGATGGAGGGAGATTACCAAATCATTCAATAACATCCAACTAATACGAGCATAATAATAAAGAACTTATATTTAAAATTGCAATGGTTTTTATTGAATAATGTTGGTTGATTTTGCACGTCACTGCACGTTTTATGCACGTTAAAAAAAAGCATATCCCCTCCTTTTTTAGAAGAGGATATTTTCTTATATAAAAATTATTCTGCTAAATTTTCTCCATAAATTTTAATAGAAATTCTATAAATTATCATAAAATATATTTACAATTATTTTCCTTAAAATTACATTAAATATATGAATTCAACTACAATGTCAAAATCTCTTCTATTTATTATTATTTTATTAATATCTAGCTTAGCAGGTATCACCTCAGATATTTATGCTCCATCACTGCCCGCTATTTCAAAAAGTTTAAACACATCTATTAACTTGGTCCAATGGAGCATGGCAATTTATATGTTAGGACTAGCTATATCACAAGTTGTATATGGCCCCCTTTCCGAAGGGTTTGGTCGACGACCAATTTTAATAATAGGATTAATTATACTTATAGTAGGCTCCGGAATTTGTTATTTTTCTCAAAATATTA
>JAAKFE010000045.1 GCA_011065175.1 Candidatus Anoxychlamydiales bacterium | reverse complement strand
ATTTTTTTTGCTCCAATAAAGCTCCTGCATAACTGTTATAACTAATGGCAATTCTCTCTAAAATTCTTAGTTTATCAGCTTCTGTTTTCGCTAGAGATAAAGCTTCTCTATAAGCTTGTATTGAATCTAAATGGGGCTTTTCTGATTGTGGATATTTTCCTTGCATTAGTAAAACTCTTGCATGCTCACTAAATGTGTTGCCAATTCTCTCTAAAATTCTTAGTTTACCATCTTCATTATCTTCATTATCAAGAGATTTTTGACATGCCCGTTGAAGATCTTTTAATATTTTTTCAACCTCAGAAAATTTCTTTTGCTTGATCAAATCATAGATATTGTTATTCCGTAAAATTTTATTTTCTTCTTCAAAACAAACTGCCACAAGTAAAGCTCTAGATTTCCTTCTAATTGCAATCAGATCTTGTTTTATTTCATCATCTCTACTCTCTATACTTAAACCTAAATCACACAGTTCAACAACCCTTTCATGTTGATTTTGATTAAAATGTTTTTCAGCTTCTCTGAGATATTTTAAAGCTTTGTAATCATTAAAGATGCTCAAAGCTACACTTCCTACCCCATTTGCTAAAAATATTTTAGACACTCTTCTTAACTCTAAATTCGCTGTATATGATCTCTGTCCAGCTTTTTTATGACACCCTTCACATTTCGGTGTTCTTCTTATGCCATCCCCTGGAAACAGCTGTTTTAATCTTTCTCCGGAAATACTTTTTCCACATGAATGCATCCAAGCCGTTCTAAAGCCTTCCATCGTTTCTAAAAAAGCCCTATCAATAACCATTGCAGAACTTGGCATCAATGATCCCTCTTCTTCTAGTCTTTCTTCATCATCTTCCATTGCAGCAGCAGCTCCTTCGAATAGACAAGCTGATGGCAAAAACCTTGATGATGATGATGGCGATGGTAAATATGTTACTTTTCTTTTTTTTTCACGTCCTTCATCACTCCAATATGTATCTGCCTCTGTATCTGTATCTCCATAATCTTCGCTATCTGGTCTTTCTGTTCTTTTTCTACCTCCAACTTCATAAGAAGAAGATGAAGATGATGGAGGTGGAGGCGGAGACCAAGATGATGAGCTAGATGATGATGATGGTGGTGGAGGCCAAGATGATGATGACATTTTATTACCTTTTTTTTATTTTTATAAAATAAAAACTTACATTATTTCATTTTTTTTAAATAATTATTAATAATTTATCAATTAAACTACCATAATTCAACAAATAACTGTTTTTTTTACTAAACACTTAACTTGAGTTTTTAAAAAAAACTTTACATCAAATAATTTTTTGACACTTGAAGGATAGATCTTTTTTTCATAGAATATAACCTATGCAAAAAACAATTATCATTAGACATAAAAAAGAGAATTTAAAAAAATGCTCTTTAAAAGGCCTTGAAAAAAGAGATGATATCTCTTTTTTTAGATATCCAATGAAAAACTCGATAAATATTTCTTTAGACCTATCGAATTATATTTTACTTGAGATGAGTAGCCAAGAGCTTTCTTCTAAAGATCAAAATAAAGGTCTTTTATTGATAGACTCTACTTGGAAATATGTAGATAAAATTTTAAAAATTTTACCTGAAAATATTGAAAAAAGATCTTTGCCAAAAAATTTTAAAACAGCATATCCAAGAAAACAAACACTTTGCCCAGATCCGATAAGGGGTCTCGCTTCTATAGAAGCTTTGTATTTAGCTTATTTAATAACAAAAAAAGATACAAAAAATTTATTAGATAATTACTATTTCAAAGAAAAGTTTTTGAAAATAAATTCTTTATAAAATTTGAAATCGCAAATCTTATTAAAAAATAATTTCAGCCCCTTTTGTAAGAGGCTAAAAAATAAGACTTTTTAGATAAGCGCTTCTTGATTTTTCTTAGCTTTTTTAGCATCATCGATTTGTTTTTTATAGCAGTTAAAACATACTGGAAAATATAGTTCTTCGCAGCCAAGTTGAACACTTGGGCCTTCTATAGTAGCAAGGCCATCTACATGTTTTAGATTCATAACAGATTTTTTATTACAAAAATTACATGTGCATTTTATCTCTTCTATAGTATCTGCGATTTCCATTAGCCTTTTTGAGCCTTCAAAAAGATTTGATTTAAAATCAGATCTAAGCCCGTAGCAAATAACAGGAATATGTAAAATTACAGTGATCTCTCTTAGTTGATTTATAAGATATTCAGATAAAAACTGGGCTTCATCAACTAAAATACAACTAATGTTTGCAAACTTTTTGAAATCTAGCTCTGTATCTGGTTTAACTGATAGATCAGCCTCTTTTTCTAAACCTGCTCTAGATTTTATCTTATCTTTTCCAAAACGATTATCTAGCTCTGGTTTGATTAGATATATTTTTTTACCCTGATTTCTGTAGTTATGAGCTACAGCGAGTAGATTTAAAGTTTTAGCAGAACTTACTGTTCCGTAGCGAAAATACATTTTAGCCATAAAAACCTCTTAAGCTTTATCTTGCTTTTAAATTTATTGAAGTAATGAGTTATTGAAAAGTTTTTTTTTATTTTTTTTTGATAGCAGCTTTCGGGTAGCTATAAAAAAAGCTAATTATTAAAACTAAAATTGGAATAATCTCTAACCTTCCAAGCCACATAAGTAGGATGAAAATAATTTTACTAAAAGATTTTAAAGACTCTATTGCAACATCTGTAGATAACCCTGCTAAGAGCTGAAGTTACATCAAAAAATATATCTATTATTTTTTTTGTGGCTCTAATAATAGCAATAAAAAGAGTTGGAATCCAAAGAAAAATCAGACTTGTAGCTTCATAGAGTCTCCCTGTTTTTTGACTCTCCGGTAAATATACGCCCGAAGGCTCTTCTTTTTTAGGAATCTTTTTTTGTTTTAAAACTTTTTTCTCTTGATAAATCGTTAAAGATCGCATTCTAAGGATTATTGATTGAAAAAGAAAAATTACGCTTCTAATTTTCAAAACACCAACAGTTGAACCCGATGAGCCCCCTATTATCATTGCAACAATCATTAAAAATTTAGTTGCAGCTGTTAATGAAACAAATATTCCCAGCAGAAAATCCACAAGTTCCAAGAGATGATTCCCACTCAAAAACATAGTTTACATAATGACTTTTATCGAAATTAATTAAAATTATTAAAATAGCACCACCAACTAGCAAAATATAAAAAACTCTGTTTTGAATATTTTTGAAGATTTCTAAAAACTTTCTTTGCACAAATATCTTATAGTGAACAGAAAAACTCATAGAACCTAAAATAACTAAAAAAATTCCAATTAATTTAATAATAAAAGAATAACTTCCAAAACTATTATCAGTGATAGCAAAACCACCTGTTGCTATAGCTGACATCGCATGGTTGATAGCTTGCCAAATTGGCATTTTTGCAAAAAAAATAATAAAATTCCTGCTATAGTAAAAATCATATATACCGAAACAACTTGAAAAATCGGTTAGTCCCTTAAAAGGCTGTCTATGAATATTAAAAAATTACTTCCAAGTTTTGAAGTTCTTTGGGTATATATAAAAATTATGGATCTAGTTGTCTTTAATATGCTTTTATTAAAACCTTTGGATTTTGTCTCTGTACAATAGAGTTGATACTCTTCTATATTTGGTTCTATTAAAGATAAAACAAAAATAATGAGCCCAACTCCTCCTGCCCACTGCTGAAATGATCTGAGCCACTGAAGAGTATGAGGTAATTTAGATACCTTATCTAACATTGTAAGCCCAGAGCTTGTAAAACCTGAAAATGATTCGAATAGAGCATTTATTGGTTTTATCAAAGCTACTATAGCATCTGAAGGAGCTACATACAAAGCTGCTTTTGCAACGAAAATATAGGCTAAAGCTCCAAATAGTGGACAAAAAAACCAGCCTAAAGCCACCGATATCATTGAATCCCAAAGATGTATTTTTTTAGGCTCAAAGCAAAATCGATATAATAGATATGCTAGTATAAGATTGATTGAGCCTATTATAACAAGTGGCAAAATACAAAAATACTCTTTAAAGATTATCCCAATCAAAGCTGTTGTAAATGCCATAAATGCTGGAATAAATAAAAAAAAGACCAACATTACCAAAAATAGCTTTTATATGGCTTTTTTGCTTAAATCCCAGAACCATTTACTTATTTTTAAACTTTTTTAAAAATATATTATAAAAATATGAAAGTATAAAACCTCCAATAGCTCCGTCTACAAACCCCCACAGTGCTCCGACAATCCCTCCTAAGAAGGTAGGCTCATATCCTAAATAAAGACCTGCTATAACAGATACATCTCTAATACCCCAACCAAAAGATGATATCCATGCTAAAAAAAGCATAAAAAGCCCCCATGTAATACCACAGGTGAGAGTAAAAGCTTTAATATTTAATTTATTCATATAGTCCTCTTTTAAATGTTATCTATAATTCGCATTGTAATTAAATAGATAAATTAATCAATCAATTTATTTGAGCTATTTTTAGTAGATTAAAAACCTATAGACTGTTATGTGATAATTAATAAGATAAATATTATCTCATTTACTATTTGAGGATATATGGAAGAGAAAAAAAAAGATGTTAAATCAGAAGCTTTAAGTCCATTTGCTAAAATGTCAAATTTAGATGTTTTGAAAAATTTAGATGTTGATATGAATAAAGGTCTTTCTTCTACCGAAGCTAGAGAGAGATTAGAAAAATATGGACCAAACGCTCTAGAAGAAAAAAAACGATCAATTTTCAAACAACTCTTTCAATTTTTTTGGGGACCTATTCCTTGGATGATCGAAATAGCTGCTATTTTATCAGCAGCTTTGCAGAAATGGCCAGATTTTATAGTTATAATAGCAATGCTTTTAATTAATGCAGCACTCGGGTTTTTCCAAGAATTCAAAGCAGGAAATGCAATCGAAGCACTGAAAAAGAAATTAGCGCTTCACGCAAGAGTTTTAAGAGACGGTAAATGGCTAGATATTGAATCTAAAGAGCTAGTCCCTGGCGATATTATTAGTGTAAAACTTGGAAATATAATTCCAGCTGATATCAAATTAGTTAGTGGAGAGTATTTAACGGTCGATCAATCAGCGCTGACGGGAGAATCGCTTCCAGTTACTAAAAAAATAGAAGATATCGCTTTTTCAGGAACAATAGCCAAAACAGGAGAAATGACAGGAGTTGTTACAGAGACAGGAATGAATACTTTTTTTGGAAAAACTGCAAAATTAGTTACGGAGGCCGAGACACATTCACATTTTCAAAAAGCTGTTGTTAGAATTGGAGATTTTTTAATTTTTTTAACTCTATCAATTTGCGCTATTATATTGATAGTCTCTATATATAGGATTGAATATAAACATGTCCTTCATGAAAGCATCGGTCAAATCGTAATTTTTATATTAGTACTTGTTGTTGCAGGAATTCCGATTGCTCTTCCTGCTGTGTTATCCGCTACAATGGCAATTGGAGCTGGTGTCTTAGCTAAGATGAAAGCAATTGTATCAAAATTAACTGCCGTTGAAGAACTGGCTAATATGGATATTTTATGTTCAGATAAAACAGGAACCCTTACAAAAAATGAATTAACAGTTGGCGATATTGAGCTTTTTGAATCTAAAGATCCAGAGGAGGTCTTAACAATAGCTGCTTTAGCATCTAATCCAGATGGAAGAGATGCGATTGATGAAGCTATTTTTAAAAAGCTTGAGGATAAAGAAGCTTTAAATGAGTTCATGCGAGAGAAATATATACCTTTTGATCCAGTGATTAAAAAAGCTGTAGCAACAGTCAAACAAAAAGATGGTTTGGTAATACAAGTAGCAAAAGGAGCTCCTCAAGTAATACTTCAAATGTGTGAGGCAGATGAAACCCTTACTAAAAAAGTAATGGGGGCAATTGAGACTTTTGCATCTAAAGGATATAGAACTCTCGGGGTTGGAAAAACTACTAGCTCAAATAAATGGATCTATTTAGGGTTGATCCCAATGTTTGATCCTCCAAGAGATGATACCAAAAAAACTCTTGGCTATATTAAAGATATGGGTATAAATGTAAAAATGGTAACCGGTGACCATGAAGCAATTGCCAAAGAACTTGCAGGAAAATTAAATCTTGGAACTAATATAGTATCAGTTGCAGAGCTAGAAAAACATGAAGAGGAAAAAATAAAAAAAGATGATCTTTATGAAGAAGCAAATGGTTTTGCAGAAGTCTATCCTCAACATAAATTTGATATAGTAAAAGCTCTTCAACATAAGGGCCATGTAACGGGAATGACAGGCGATGGCGTAAACGATGCTCCTGCTTTAAAACAAGCAGATATTGGAATTGCTGTAAGCGCCGCTACAGACGCTGCAAAAGAAGCAGCTGACATAGTTTTAACAGAACCTGGCCTTTTAGTAATAGCCCATGCTATTGAACAATCTAGAAAGATTTTTAATAGGATGAAAAGCTATGCAATGTATAGAATTTCGGAGACTTGTAGGTTACTTCTATTTTTATTACTCTCAATGCTAGTTTTTAATGATCATCCCTTAACTGCTATTATGATTATCTTAATAGCTCTTTTAAATGATGTGCCAATCATGATGATTGCATATGATCATATGCCGATTGATAAAAATCCATCTTCTTGGAATATGAAAGAGATATTAACAATATCTGTTGGACTTGCTATTGTTGGTGTTATCTCTACTTTTGGTCTTTACTGGATTGGAGATCAATATTGGTTTTCATCCATAAAAGATTCTGTTGTAAAGTTTCATCACTTAAGAACTTTGGCTTTTATGGGAATACTCTGCGGGGGAAACCTAACTATTTATTTAACTAGGAATACAAAAGCTATTTGGTCAAAACCTTTTCCCGAGATAAAATTCTTTTCAGCTACGCTACTCTCTCAGATTGTTGGAACTTTTTTTTCAGTATATGGACTTGGAACTTCTGATTTTGTAGGCATCGGCTGGAAATATGTTGGCTTTGCTTGGATCTATATACTTATTTGGTTTTTAATTTGTATGTGTGTAAAAGAGATTCTATACAACATAATAGGCAGAAAAGCTCACTATATATCAAGCGCAATTAGAGATGCCGAAGAAAAAATGCACCTTCGTTGATAAAAAAGCCTTATAACAATTTACCCTAAAAAGTGGTAATGCATTCCTGCTTTTAAAGCCTAACTATTGTAATGCATTACCAAGCTCTCTATGAAAACAATAAAAAAAACCAGACATTTTGCTAGAGAAGCTAATAAGAGTCATTTTTAAATCCTATTAGATCATCGCCATCTTTAAAGATAACCCCATAAGATTTTAAACATTCAGGCTTTTTTTGGAGTAATACTCTAATCAATTGAATACTCGTAACAAAACAAGATGAAATAGCCCAAAGAGCCTCAAAGTTTTTTAATATTTTCCAAATATGAGGATTAACCCTCAAAGAGGTTCTCATATTTTTATCCTTAAATTTAAATTCAAAAATTTTAATAATTATCTTCTAAGAAAAAAAATCAAGTTCTTATTATTTATTTTTTCTTTTTAGCAACGATTAGAAAAAAAACAATCCCTGAAAAAGCAAAAAAACTAGCGATCGACATATCTAAAAATCCAAAGAGTTTTTGTCCACTACCTGAACAATCTAAACCACAAACAAGAGATGTGATATTCAAATATGAAAAAATAGTTTGTACAAAAGCGATCATTGCTCCAATTATTGGAAGAGCAATAACATATGAGAAAATTTTTTTATCTTTTTTATAAGCAGCTACTCCCAAAATAATAGCTAAAGGAAACATAAACACCCTTTGATACCAACAAAAAACGCATGGCTTAATATTTAAAATCTGAGAAGCATATAAACTGCCTATCGTTGCAATAAGAGCAATCATCCAAGCAAAATAAAGAGAATGTCTTTTAATACCTCTAATCATTTAAACTCTCTATAGTTTAGTTGCTCTTCTAGATTATTAATTATGTTCTCAAAATCAACCATATGTCCATTTATATACATACTCGGAACTTCAAATTTAGGCATAACTTTTTGAGCATAAACTAAATTCTCTTCAAGATAATTATTAAAAACTTTTTGATCTAAAATATCTTCGAATATCTCTAGGTTGATACCATCTAATGTAGCTACGATCTCAATTAATTCTTGTTTAGTAATATTTTTAGTTTTTTTCTCAGAAATAATTTTTAAAAACTCAAAAAACTTATCTTTTTTTAGCTCATAAATAGCAATAGCAGCATTAGAGAGAAGTTTTGATCCATTAATGAAAGCTATGGGTATAATTACATATTTAATCTTTTTGGTATCGACATACTCTGTTTTGATAACAGGGAAAAGTTCATTAAAATATTCTTTGCAATATTTACATTTAAAATCTTCAAAAACCACAAGAGTTACTTTCGCCTTTTTATTACCAAAAACCAAACCATTTTCACTATCAATATCTTTTGGAACTACTAGATTTATAAAAAAGCTGCTTATTACAAATATCATTGCAACAGATATTGTAATGATTACTAATAGCTTATCTATAATTTTTCTCATAATTTGATAAATATCTGAAAAGAGAAAAACTATCAAGAAAGAATTCTAGAAACCTCTTGAAAAATTTCAACGAAAAGCACAAAAACCACAAAAATGCAGATTATAAATAAAATAGGTTTACCGCCAAAGAGTTGATGAAGGCTTTTTTCTTTTTTAATATATCTTTTTGAATAAACCATAATAGTTGGCAAAAATACTAATAAAAGCGACCCCCCTATTCCTCCAGCATAATTTAGAGCTACTAAAAATAGCTTGGGATTTATCAAAGTGAGTGTAATAGGCGGTAGAAATGTAATCAAAGCAACTAAAATCTTGTTTCGCCCCTTTTTCTGAATTTTAAAACCATCTGCAATAAAATCAAAAAGCCCTAAAGAAACCCCTAAAAATGAAGTAGTGATAGCAAAAAAGCTAAAAAATTGTCCTATATAATAAATACCTTTGATATTTGCGTAGTATTTCAAAGGTTGAATAGCATCTAGATTCTGACTCAGAGCTTCTTTCAAACCAAATTTTCCTTCTAAGGGAATTATCCCTAAAATTAAAAGTTCCCAAATAAGATAGACTAAAAAAGCTAAAGAGGTTCCCGAAATTATAGCTAATCTTATTTTTTTATAATCTTTTTTCATGTAGTAGGTCAACGTTGGAATAATACCTTGAAAGCCAAAAGATACTAAAATTACAGGAAAAGAAAAAATAGCTGCTTTTGAGTTAAAATGTAATAAATTTGAAAAATCTACATGCCGGGTTCCGAAAAATATAAATAAAAAGTAGCTAATAGCTAAACCAATTATTAATAAAATATTTACTCTATCTACAGCCAAGGCTCCAATATATACAAAAATAGCAAAGAAAATAGAAAAAATTAAAGCACACAAACTAAGAGATAAATAACCTCCCGCAAAACCTTTAATAAAAGCTCCCCCTCCGGAAATATAAGCAACAGATAAGCAATAAAATAAAAACAGATAAATAATCCAAGAAAACACTTTTCCAGATCTACCTAAATATTTACTTGCCATAGAAATAATATTTGAATCTTTTTTCATATCTAAAGCTATCTCTAAATATAAAAGACCTGTCGCTGTCATAACAGAAAAGCAAATCAAATAAACTATGATAGCTGGAAAAAAGCCTCCCATTGCAGTAACGATTGGAAGAGCTAACATACCAGCTCCAATTGAAGTACCCGCTACTAAAAAAGTTCCACCTAATAAATGAGCATGTTTTAATATTTTCATAGAAGCTATGATGCAATAGAAAAAAATTTTCCTCTAGTTCTTTTTAAAAAAAGACTAAAATAGTTATAATAGTTTTTTATTTTAATAACTTTTTATATTTTTTTTATGTTTTCAGCACTTGCAAAGCTTAGTTTGTCTTTACCATCTTTTGATTTAAGGTCATTTCAACCTGAAGCTGAACTCTCCTACATCCAAGGAAATATTGCAGATAATTTGCCCGCCAATAATAAAGCTACATTAGAAAAATTACTTGATAATTTATCGATAGAGTTTTTCCCAACATTTATCTTATATGCTACTCAAAATGTTACTCTTGGTAAATTGGCTAACTCCATTCATCCCTTTAATACTTTTGAATTTTTCCTGTCCACTAAAGAGAGAATAGAAAAAACAAAAAAAATCTATCATAAAACAGGTATTCTTGTGGGTTTTGAATATTTTAAAACTCAGTCCATTCAAGGTTTTGCTTGTTTTCTTGAAAAACGTCATGAGAATGATGAACTTTTACCTTATTTAGATGATTTTTGTGAAAAAACCAAAAAAGAAAAAACTCTTTTAGAACCTCTTATAAAAGATAAAAATTTTGAAAAGTTCGTAGAAGAAATTTTAGTGAATTTATAGTTAAAAAAAATATTAATTCTTTACATTCGTTAACATTGACGAATTAAATTTTTTGAATTACGATCTAAAAAAAGTAACCAAATAAAAAAAGTGCGACCTCCGAAAATTTATTCAATAGATGAACATCGTATACCAACTTATAAAATTGATCGACAAGCATATTATGTCATTGAAAAGCTACGTACAAACGGATTTATTGCTTTTTTAGTGGGAGGAAGTGTAAGAGATCTACTTTTAAATGTTAGACCTAAAGATTTTGATATTTCTACATCTGCAAAACCTGAAGATATAAAAAAACTTTTTAAAAGAAGTTGTATTTTAATAGGGAGAAGATTTCGTTTAGCTCATATTAGATTTGGAAGAAAAATTATAGAAGTCTCTACTTTTAGAGCAGGTGAAATGGGCGAAGCTAAATTAATTTTAAGAGATAACATTTTTGGATCTCCCAAAGAAGATGTATTGAGAAGAGATTTTACAATAAACGGTCTTTTTTATGATGTTGGCGTACAAACAGTAATCGATTACGTTGGTGGTTATTTAGATTTAGAAAAAAAAACCTTAAGAACAATTGGTGATGCATCCATTAGATTTATTCAAGATCCAGTAAGAATGATAAGGCTATTAAAATTTAAAGCTAGATTTGATTTTGAGATAGAAGAAAACACTTTTTTAGCCCTAAAAGAAAATAAAACTGAAATCTTAAAAAGTTCACCTATAAGAATATTAGAAGAATTTTTTAAAATGTTAGAATCTGGTTCTGCTAAAAACTTTTTTTATCTTCTAACAAAACATGAACTTTTAGATTTATTAACTCCAAAGCTCTCTATTTTTTTTAAAGCAGAAAAACATTCGTATGATTTATTAAAAATTGTAGATAATTTCATTAAAAAAAATCATCCAAAAGCATTAGATAGATCAATTTTAATATCTTCTATGCTTTTTTATATTTTGGAGAAAAGACTAAAAACAAATTATGTAGATAAAAAAATATTTCTTCATTTAGGAATAATCTCTATTGATGCAAAAAATGTGATTGATGATATATTTAAACCTTTTTTCCATATTTCTAAAAAAATGAAAGCCCAGATCATTTCAATATTATCTAATCAATTTAGAATATGTCCTTTAATAACACCTAAAACAATCAAAATAAGAATTCCCAAAGATCCTTTTTTTGATTTAGCTCTTGATTTTTTCGATCTTCGTTGCCAGATAAATCCAAAACTCACTAATATATATACTCGATGGAGAGAAAAATTTATTGACTCTCACAAAAAACAAAGAAAATTTTTTAAAAGAAAAAATGCAAAAATATGATCTATTTATCTCTGCTTCAGAAGATAGCGCCGATATTCATGGAAGAAATTTAATAACTGAGCTTCTAAAAAAAAATCCTAACTTAAAAATCTTAGCTATTGCAGGACCAAAAATGCGAAAGCTAAACATAGATGTTTTTATGAATATGGAAAATTTTCATGTTATGGGTTTTATAGATATTATTTTTGCTCTTCCAAAGTTGATAAGAAGTTTTTTTCAGATAAGAAAAAAACTTCTAAAATTAAATCCAAAAGCCTCAATTTTTATCGACTATCCAGATTTTAATTTAAGACTAGAAAAATCACTGAGAAAAAAAGGTTATAAAAATAAATTAGTTCATTATATCTCACCCACCATTTGGGCATGGAGAAAAAAAAGATCTGATTTTATGGCTAAATATTTAGATCTTTTAATTACAATCTTTCCTTTTGAAAAAAAATATTTCTCTCATACTTCATTAGATGTAAAATATATCGGCCATCCCCTAATATCTATTACCAATGATATCTATAAAGAAAAAAATGAAATTTCAAAAAAAGATCTAATAGGTCTATTTCCAGGATCTAGACTAAAAGAGATCGGAAGAAACCTTCCCATTCAACTAAAAGCAGCAAAAAAGCTTTTAAAAGATAATGAAAATCTAAAATTTGCCATATCTTCTACAAATGATAAATTGATTAGTAAAATTTTTGATACCGAAAATTTAGATAGAACAAATTTTCAAATTTTCCCAAGAGATCAAAACTATCTATTCATGAAAAAAATGAAAATAGCTATGGCAACTTCTGGCACAATAAATTTAGAGCTTGCTCTACTAAAAGTTCCAACAGTTGTAAATTTTGCTATAAACCCAATCGATCTTTTTATTGCAAAAAATCTACTCAAAATAAATCTAAATCATTATTGCATCGTCAATATCATCTTAAAGAAAAGAATTTTTCCAGAACTCTATGGCCCAAATTTGAACATAAATAGTTTATACGATTCTTTAAAAACCCTTTTAGATGAAAACTCTAATAATTACATAAAAGCTTCTTTAGATGAGCTAAAGCACATTTTAGATACTAAGAAAAATCCATCTGAAAATGCTGCTGATTTAATTTTAAATTATCTCAATTTTTCAAAAGCTAAAAGCAACATACATATGCATGTTGCACAATAATTTTAAAATATTTTCTTTACCGGTTAGCTTTATGATAATCTCCTTGTTAGATAAAAAAATATCATTGCCTGTCAATGAGTTACATTAGTTTAAATATAAAAAGTTTTTTTAATAATGTTAGAGCAAAGTAGAAACGTCCTAATTTCCCCAAAGCACCTGACTTCGGTACTATGACCTGAGTAGAGAATCTGGCAAAAACTATTAGAATATATAATAGTAGCAAAACTCAAGCAACTGCCTAAAAATTTAAAAGATGAAATTTGGAATTTAAAAAAAGATTTCTTAGAAGGAGATCAAGACCCGGTTTTCATTAAAGAGTTTAGTTATCAAGAGAGAAGGCTAGTAGTTGGATATAGCAAAAAACGTGCAGAAAAAGATAAAAAAGACAGAGATAGAACTATTGAGAAAT